>CAYVDY010000233.1:0-10048 GCA_964450255.1 uncultured Candidatus Solibacter sp.
TGAAGAACATGATCACCGGTGCCGCCCAGATGGACGGCGCGATCCTGGTCGTGTCCGCAGTCGACGGTCCGATGCCCCAGACCCGTGAGCACATCCTGCTGGCGCGCCAGGTCGGCGTTCCCTACATCGTTGTGTTCCTGAACAAGTGCGACGTCGTCGATGACGAAGAACTCCTCGACCTCGTCGAGCTCGAGGTGCGCGAACTGCTGAAGCAGTACCAGTTCCCCGGCGACGACGTGCCGGTGATCCGCGGTGCGGCGATCAAGGCGCTCAACGGCGAAAAGGGTCCGCTCGCGGACGAGGCGATCCTCAAGCTGTACGACGCGCTCGACACCTACATCCCGCTCCCCGAGCGCCCGAAGGACAAGCCGTTCCTGATGCCGATCGAAGACGTGTTCTCGATCTCGGGCCGCGGCACGGTGGTGACCGGCAGAATCGAGCAGGGCATCGTCAAGGTGGGTGAGGAAGTCGAGATCGTCGGTTTCCGGGACACCCGTAAGACGGTGGTGACGGGCGTCGAAATGTTCAAGAAGTTGCTGGATAGCGGCATGGCGGGCGACAACGTCGGTCTGTTGCTGCGGGGCATCGACAAGGACGACGTGGAGCGCGGCCAGGTGCTGGCCAAGCCGAACTCGATCAAGCCGCACACCAACTTCAAGGGTGAGGTTTACGTGTTGTCGAAGGAAGAAGGCGGCCGTCACACGCCGTTCTTCAAGGGGTATCGTCCGCAGTTCTACTTCCGCACGACAGATGTGACGGGAGTGATGACGCTGCCGGAAGGCACCGAGATGGTGATGCCTGGCGACAACGTGACAATCTCGGTAGAGTTGATCACGCCGGTGGCCATGGACAAGGGTCTGCGCTTCGCAATTCGCGAGGGCGGCCGCACGGTCGGCGCCGGTACGGTGTCCGAGGTAATCAGCTAGACAGTCTCCGATGGCCGGACGGTCTCAGGATCGTCCGGCAGGAAAACAAGCAATGCTTACGAAACGAATTCGAATCCGGTTAAAGGCCTACGATCACCGCCTGCTCGATCAGAGCACGACGGAGATTGTCGAAACCGCTAAGCGCGCGGGTGCGCGTGTCGCGGGGCCGATCCCCCTGCCCACGGTGCGCAACTCGTTCACAGTGAACCGCTCGCCGCACGTGGACAAGAAGTCCCGTGAACAGTTCGAGATCCGCACGCACAAACGCCTGCTGGACATTCTCGAGCCAACACAGGACACCGTTGATGCCCTCAGCAGGCTGGACCTGCCGGCCGGCGTTGACGTGCAAATCAAGGCCTACCACAAGGGGGCGAAGTAAGCGCCATCGCGCTGGCTTCCGCGGATGAAACCGCGAAAGTCGGACGGAGACGCAGACTACTCCGCTGGACCGGGCAGAACGTGAAAACGGACTGCCGCTGGAGGCGGAAGCAGGGAACTGAGGGAATATGAGCCCAGGAATAATCGGCAAAAAAATCGGAATGACGCAGGTGTTCCGGCCTGATGGCCAGGTAGTGCCCGTCACACTTCTGAAGGCGGGACCCTGCGTTGTAACGCAGCGCAAGACCGCCGCCAGCGATGGGTACGAGGCCGTTCAGGTCGGTTTGGTCGACTTTGCGAAAAAGCAGAACAAGCCGATGACCGGTCACTTCAAGAAGGCTGGCGCGGATGGCGTAAAGTATGTCCGCGAGTTCAAGCTGAAGCCGGGCAGTGGCGACATGAAGCTGGGTGGGAAGATCCTGGTGGATCAGTTTAAGCCCAGTGACAAAGTGGACGTCACCGGAGTGAGCAAGGGCAAAGGCTTTGCCGGTGTAGTCCGGCGCCACGGCTTCCGCGGCGGCGAAGGATCCCACGGGTCGATGTTCCACCGCGCGCCTGGCTCCATTGGCGCGTCGAGTTTCCCGTCTCGCGTTTTCCCTGGCACTCGCATGGGCGGCCAGATGGGTGACGTGCAGGTGACGGTGCGCAACCTCGAAGTGATCGACGTTGACACCGAAGATAACGTTCTGATGGTCAAGGGCGCCGTGCCCGGGCCGAACGGCGCGTACGTGATCGTGCGCCGGGCGAAGAGGTAACCCACCATGCCTAAGGTTGACGTCGTTGATTTTAAGAATGAGAAGGTGGGCGAGATCGAGCTCTCCGACGCGGTTTTTGCCGCGGCGGTGAATGAGAATCTGATCTACGAGTCCGTCCGCAACTATCTCGCTGGCCAACGCGGTGGCAATGCAAAGACCAAGGTGCGCCGTGAAGTAGCCGGCGCCGGCAAAAAGTTGTGGCGCCAGAAGGGTACAGGCCGCGCCCGTGTGGGTTCGATCCGTTCTCCGCTGTGGCGGCATGGCGGCACCACGCACGGACCCGTTCCGCGGGACTATTCCTACCGGCTGAACCGGAAGATGGTGTTGGGTGCTCTGCGCTCGGCACTGTCGGCGAAACTCCGCGACGGTGAGCTCAAAGTGGTATCCGGTTGGACGCTGGCCGACGCCAAGACGAAGTCGATGGCGAAGGTGTTGCAGGGTTTGGAAACGAACCGGAAGGTGTTGTTGGTCAATACCAACGAGCCGAATCGCAATCTGGAACTCGGCAGCCGTAATTTGCCGGGCGTCAAGCTGGTGGCGACACACGAGGTCACTACTTATGACCTGCTCGCTCACAAGCATGTTGTTCTAAGCGAGGCAGCCGCGATGAAGCTGTCGGAGGCTTTGGCGTAATGAATCGCTACGAAGTCATTGTGCGCCCCATCGTTACCGAGAAGGGCGTCAGCAAGAAAGAAGCCGAGGGCACCCTCTGTTTCCAGGTACATAAAGACGCCACCAAGACCGACATCAAGGGCGCGATCGAATCGCTCTTTAAGGTTAAGGTTGACGACATTCGAACTGCGACGTTTGAAGGCAAGTTGCGCCGGCGCGGCCGTTATGCCGGCTACAAGAGCGACTGGAAAAAGGCCTACGTTCGCCTGAAGTCCGGCCAGAAGATGCCGGAATACACGGAACTCTAAGGGAGGACTGAAGAACATGCCAATCAAATCATTCCGCCCGACGACTCCGACCCGGCGCTACCAAACGGTCGTCACGCGCGAAGACATCACCAAGCAGACTCCTGAAAAGGGTCTGACGCAGAAGATCACCAAGTCCGGTGGCCGCAACAACAAGGGTCACCTCGTGATCCGGTTCCGTGGCGGCGGGCACAAACAGACTTATCGCATTATCGATTTCAAGCGCGACAAGCACGGCATCCCGGCTCGCGTCGCATCGATCGAATACGATCCCTGCCGTAGCGCCCGCATCGCCCTGCTGAACTATGTAGACGGCGAGAAGCGCTACATCCTGGCGCCCGTCGGCCTGGAAGTGGGCCGCACCGTTCTGTCCGGGCCCAAGGCCGACATCATGGTGGGCAACGCCCTGCCGCTCGAGAACATCCCGGCCGGCACCATTATCCACAATGTGGAATTGCGTCCAGGCAAGGGCGGCCAGATGGTTCGCGCCGCCGGTGGCTCCGCCCAGTTGGTTTCGCGTGAGGGCGGCGTTGCGCTGCTCAAACTGCCCTCCGGGGAGATACGGCGCGTGATGACGGTCTGCTACGCAACCATCGGCCAGGTGGGCAACCTGGACCACGAAAACGAATCGCTTGGCAAGGCCGGCCGCAGCCGTTGGAAGGGCATCAAGCCTCACAACCGCGGCGTCTCGATGAACCCGGTGGATCACCCGCACGGCGGTGGCGAAGGCCGCACGTCCGGCGGACGTCACCCGGTCACTCCTTGGGGCCAGCCGACGCGTGGTTTCAAGACCCGCAACAACAAGCGCACCGACCAGTACATCGCGACCCCTAGGTCGAAGAACAAGTAAGCGATAGGGACTAAAGACGATGAGCCGTTCACTTAAAAAAGGGCCGTTTACCGATGATCACCTGATCAAGAAGGTGCTCACTTTGAACGCCAAGAGCGAGAAGAAGGTCGTCCGGACCTGGTCGCGCCGCTCGACGATCATGCCGGAATTCATCGGCCACACGATCGCCGTGCATAACGGTAAGAAGTTCATTCCCGTGTACGTCACCGAAAACATGGTGGGACACAAACTGGGTGAGTTTTCTCCCACCCGGACCTTCAAGGGCCACGCGGCTAAGGCCGACAAGGGCAAGCCGGCTTAAGGCGCCAGGAAGGAATAAGGAATCAAGGATATGGAAGCGAGAGCGGAAGCCAGATTCATCCGGGTGTCGGCGCAGAAGGCGCGGCTCGTCATCGACCTGATTCGCGGCCGCAAGGCCGGGGATGCGATCACGATTCTAAAAACGACCAATAAACGGGTGGCGCCGACGATTGAGAAGGTTCTGCGTTCGGCGATTGCGAATGCGGAGAACCGCCATACTGACCTCGACGTGGACACACTGATTGTCACCGAGGCCTACGTCAACGAAGGCCCGCGCCAGAAACGCGTACGCCCTGCCCCGATGGGCCGGGCTTACCGGATCCAGCGCCGGACGGCACACATTGTGGTGAAGGTCGGCGAAAAGACCGCCGCCCCGTCGAGCCAGAAATAAGCGGAGTGTATTGATCGCATGGGTCAAAAAGTTCATCCCTACGGATTCCGGTTGGGCGTCACCAAGAACTGGCGCTCCCGCTGGTTCGCGACCAAGGACTATGCCAAGCTCCTGCATCAGGATCTTGAGCTGAAAGAGTCCCTGCGCGAACGGCTGAAGGCCGCCGGCGTCAGCTCTGTGGAAGTAGAGCGGCCGAGCGACGCGAAGTTGCGGATCATCATCGCCACCTCCCGGCCCGGCCTGATCATCGGTCGCAAGGGCGCCGAGATCGAGAAGCTGAAGCAGGAACTGGCGAAGAAGACTGGCGGCGAAGTTTTCATCGACATTCAGGAAGTCCACAAGCCGGAAATGGATGCGC
This sequence comes from uncultured Candidatus Solibacter sp., assembly GCA_964450255.1. Taxonomy (GTDB): domain Bacteria; phylum Acidobacteriota; class Terriglobia; order Bryobacterales; family Bryobacteraceae; genus Paludibaculum. The sequence continues at coordinate 4,876 of CAYVDY010000233.1, forward strand.
AGCTTGTCGCTGAATCCATCGCCCTGCAGTTGGAGAAGCGCGTGGCTTTCCGCCGCGCCATGCGGAAGAGCGTCGAGAGTGCGTTGCGCTTCGGATGCAAGGGCATCAAGGTGCGCGTCTCCGGCCGCCTGAACGGCGCCGAAATCGCACGCAGTGAGTGGTATCTGCAGGGCCAGTTGCCGCTGCACACGCTCCGCGCCGATATCGACTACGGATTTGCGCAGGCCTACACGACCTACGGCGTGATCGGTGTCAAGTGCTGGGTCTACAAGGGTGAGGTTTCGACCGACGGCTTCTCCCGGCGGCCTCGCACGGACGAGCCGAGGCGCAATCCTCGTCCTGACCGTGGAGACCGCGACCGTGGCGGAGACCGTGGCGATCGCAGGGATCGGCGTCCGATGCGTGACGATCGTCCGCCAGCGCCCGTTACCGCAGCGCCAGTGGAGGCCGCTCCGGTGGCTGCCGCTCCGGTGGTGCCGCCTGTTGCGCAGCCCACCACGCCAACCTGGAAGCAGGAGCCTGACGCTCCGGCTGCCGAGTAGCTATTAGGATTTAACCAGGGAGAACACGACCCATGTTGATGCCGAAAAAAGTCAAGTACAGGAAGCAGCAGCGCGGCCGGCGCGCCGGCAAGGCGTGGCGCGGTTCTACGCTCTCTTTTGGTGACTTCGGCCTGAAGGCGATGACTGTTGGCTGGGTGACCGACCGGCAGATCGAAGCGGCCCGTATCGCAATGACGCGCTTCATCAAGCGTGGGGGCAAGGTCTGGATTCGTTTGTTCCCGGACAAGCCGATCACCAAGAAGCCGGCCGAAACCCGAATGGGCAAAGGTAAGGGCGCTCCGGAGCAGTGGGTCTGCGTTGTGCGTCCCGGCAAGATTATGTTCGAAATGGAAGGCGTGCCGTTGGAGACTGCCACCGAGGCGATGCGCCTGGCGGCGATGAAACTCCCCATCCGCACGAAGCTCATCACTCGTGAGGAGACGGTCGGCTAAGCGCCCCGTATAAGGAACTATCGCTATGAAAGCGGACAAGATTCGGGAAATCGACGATAAGGACTTGGCCCTCAAGGTCAAGGACATGCAAGAGCAGATCTTCAGGTTGAAGTTCCAGATGTCCATGGGGCAGATGGAAGGTCTGAAGAAGTACCGCGAACTGCGCAAGGACAAGGCCCGCATCCTCACCGTGCAGCGCCAGCGCCAGTTGAAGGAGGCGAAGTAGCATTCCATGGCCGATACGCCAAGTACGCATAAAACCGAGAAGATCGGCGAGGTTGTCTCCACAAAGATGGCCAAGACGATCGTGGTGCAGGTCACCCGCCGGGTTCCGCACCCGCTTTATAAGCGGATTGTGACCAAGCGCAACAAGTTCTACGCCCACGATGAAGAGAGCACGGCGAAGGTCGGCGACATTGTGCGGATCATTGAGAGCCGTCCGTTGAGCAAGATGAAGCGTTGGATGCTGGGCGACGTGATTCGCCGGGCGGTGGATACCAGCGTGATCGTCGTCGCGGAAAAGTAGCTCCGTGTTCTTAGGTAAGGGATTTAGGAAGACGAGGATATTGCCATGATTGGAATGAGAACAATCCTCGAGGTGGCCGACAACAGTGGCGCCCGACGGCTGATGTGCATTCTGCCGCGCGGCGGCGACAAAGGATTGCAGGCTGGCTTGGGCGACATCGTCACCGCGAGTGTAAAGGAGGCCGCCCCGGACTCCAGTATTAAGAAGGGCAAGGTCGTGAAGTGTGTCATCGTGCGCATGCGCAAGGAGACACGCCGCAAGGACGGAACCTACATCCGTTTTGACTCCAATGCCGCTGTGCTGGTGACTGACCTTGGGGAGCCCGTCGGTACCCGCGTGTTCGGTCCCGTGGCGCGCGAACTGCGCGACAAGAAGTTTATGAAGATCGTTTCGCTGGCTCCGGAGGTGATCTAACCATGGCGGGCCGTCTAGCTAACCGGCATAACCAGCCGAAAGAGACCGTTAAGATTCGCATTCGCAAGAACGACACCGTCAAGGTGATCGCCGGCCGCGAAAAGGGCAAGGTCGGGCGGGTGCTGGAAGTCAATCGTGAGACCGGGCGCATCCTGGTTGAGGGGCTGATGCTGGCCAAAAAGCATGTGAAGCCGAACCCGGCTAAAGGCGTCAAGGGCGGCATCGCGGAGCGCGAGGCAACCATCAACGCATCCAACGTTATGATCGTCACCGCTGACGGCAAGACTTCGCGCATCGGCGTGCGGATGGAGACCGTGGGTGGCAAGACGCGGCGGACCCGCGTCGCGGTAAAGACCGGCGAGTCCCTCGATAGTAAGTAACGAGGAAACGCTGAGAGGAATCGAATGAGCGCGAGACTGAGAGAACATTATTTGAAGAACGTGCTGCCGGTCCTGATGAAGGACTTCGGCATCACGAACGTGATGGCAGCTCCGAAAGTGGACAAGGTCACGGTCAATATCGGGTTGGGCGAAGCGACCCAGAACCCGAAGCTGATCGATGGCGCGGTCACGGAGATGGGCCAGATCTGTGGTCAGAAGCCGGTTATCACCAAGGCTCGCAAGTCCATCGCGGCGTTCAAGCTGCGCGAGGGAATGGCGATTGGCTGCATGGTGACGCTGCGCGGCGACACGATGTATGAGTTTCTGGACCGGCTGATGAACGTGGCTCTCCCGCGTGTGCGCGATTTCCGGGGCGTTTCGAGCCGGAGTTTCGACGGCCGCGGCAACTACACGCTGGGTTTGAAGGATCAGTTCATTTTCCCCGAAATCGCGTACGAGAAGGTGGAGAAGGTGAAGGGCATGAACATCTCCATCACGACGACCGCGTCGACGGATGCGGAAGCACTCGCCCTGTTGAAGCTGATGGGCATGCCGTTCCGTCAGAACTAGTTTTCGGGACGCATAAGGAGCTAGAAGAATGGCGACAACAGCCAAAATTGCCAAGGACGAAAAGACGCCGAAGTTCAAGATCCGGCACCGTAACCGCTGCAAACGCTGCGGCCGTCCTCGTGGCTACTTGCGTAAGTTCGAACTCTGCCGGATCTGCTTCCGCCAGCTATCGCTGGCCGGCGAGGTCCCCGGCGTGACCAAGTCCAGCTGGTAAACAGCCGGATACTGACACGCTGAATTATTGGCAACCGTTAGACGACAGGAAGAGTTTCAATCATGGTTTCCGATCCCATCGCCGATATGCTCACACGCATTCGGAACGCTATCAAGGCGCGTTTCCCGAAGGTGGACGTCCCTGCCTCGAAGCTGAAGACAGAGATCGCCCGGATCCTGAAGGACGAAGGCTATATTCTTAACTACAAGATCGTGGACGACGGCAATCACAAAGCCATCCGCGTTTACTTGAAGTACACAGCGGCCAATGCCCCGGTGATCTCGAATATCGAGAGAGTCTCCAGGCCCGGCTGCCGCGTGTATGTCGGCAGCGACGAGATTCCGAAGGTCCTTGGCGGCCTCGGTATTAACATCATGACCACTCCGCGAGGGGTGATGACAGGTAAGGCCGCGCGCAAGGAAGGCGTTGGCGGCGAAGTGCTCTGCCGGGTCTTCTAGGATTCTGGCGGCGCTGAGAGTTTTCAAGTCTGGAAATCTACAGGTTTCCTGGAAAGCGGACTGGAGTAAGGAATGTCTAGAGTTGGCAAAAAGCCCATCCCACTGCCTGCCGGTGTGAAAATTAACATTGGCGCGGAGATGGAAGTGACCGGCCCCAAGGGTAAGCTGACCGTGCCGATCCCCCACGGCGTACGCATCGAGAAGAATGATGCGACGCTCGAGATCAAGCGCGACAGTGACGCCTACGCGGCGGTCCATGGATTGACCCGCGCCCTGGCGTCAAACGCCGTGGTGGGAGTGAGTGCCGGTTTTACGCGTGAGCTCGATATCGTCGGCATCGGTTACCGTGGCGAAGTCAAAGGCAACATAATCGTCTTTCTGCTGGGCTACTCGCACCCGATCGAGTACGTCCTGCCGGAAGGCATCGACGCCAAGATCGACAAGAACACGCACCTCGTCCTGAGCGGCATCGACAAGCAGGCGTTGGGCCAGGTGGCCGCCAATGTCCGCATGCTCCGTCCCCCGGAGCCCTACAAGCAGAAGGGCATCCGCTACACCGGTGAGGTCCTGCGCAAGAAGGTCGGCAAGACCGGCGCGGGCGGCAAGTAATCGTGCGAGGGTAATGAGAAATGAAGCGCACCATCGATAAAGACGCACGCCGCTTACGGATTCATGTCCGGATTCGCAACCGCGTGGCAGGCACCGCCGAGCGTCCCCGGCTCGCCGTATTCCGCAGTCTGAAGCACATTTACGCTCAGTTGATTGACGACCGCGCGGGGCGAACCATCGTCTCTGCGTCCACCTCGGAAAAGAATGCCACCGCCAATGGTGGCAACCTGGCCGGCGCCAAGGAGATCGGTAAGCTCGTCGCAGAGCGCGCCATCTCGAACGGCGTGAAGAAAGTCGTCTTCGACCGCGGCGGATTCCTCTACCACGGGCGCATCAAGGCGCTCGCCGACGCAGCCCGCGAAGCGGGACTGGAGTTCTAAAGATAATGCCAGCCGTTCCTGTGAAGAGAATCGACCCCAAGGCTCTGAACCTGAAAGAACAGGTAGTGAGCATCAACCGCGTGACCAAAGTGGTCAAGGGCGGTAAGAACCTGAGCTTCTCTGCTCTGGTTGTGATCGGTGACCCGGACCAGAAGGTCGTGGGCTTCGGCACCGGCAAGGCCAAGGAAGTTCCGGCGGCCATCAAGAAGGGTATTGAGTCGGCGAAGAAGCACCTCCGTCAGATCCACACGCTAGGGAATACCATTCCGCACGTGGTCGTGGGTAAGTTCGGCGCCGGTGCGGTGCTGCTCAAGCCCGCCCCGGAAGGTACTGGTGTGATCGCCGGAGGACCCGTGCGAGCAGTCATCCAGGCTGTTGGCATCCATAACGTGCTCACGAAGTCCCTGGGTACTCACAATCCCCACAACGTGGTGAAGGCCACCATTGACGCCCTCGACCAGTTGCGTGACAAGGCCGCCGTGGCGGAGTTGCGTGGCTTGAGCGTGGAGAACCTGTAAAATGGCAGACGCGACTTTGTAAATCCAGCTCATTTCGAGCCCCATCGGGAGCCCTGAGAAGCACAAGAAGATTGTGCGCGCTCTGGGCCTGCACAAGATGAACCAGATGG
>CAYVDY010000234.1:0-10040 GCA_964450255.1 uncultured Candidatus Solibacter sp.
AGACGGAACTCAACGGCCTGAGACCGCGAATGCAAGCATCCGCTGCCCCACAGCCGGTCGTACCGCGGCTGGCCGCCTCCGCCGCCGCCGGGCGATATCATCACCACGAATCCCGGCAGGTTCTCCGTCTCCGCGCCCAACCCATAGGTCACCCACGCACCCATGCTCGGCCGGCCTGCCACCTGGAAGCCCGTTTGGAAGAACGTCACCGCCGGATCGTGATTGATCTGCTCCGTGTTCATCGACTTCACGAACGTCAGATCGTCCACGATCTTCGCCGTGTGCGGCAGCAGCTCACTCACCCACGCGCCAGACTTGCCGTGCTGCGCGAACGAGTACTTCGACGGCACCATCGGGAAGCTCAACTGCGATGCCGACATCGTCGTCAACCGCTGCCCCATGCGCACGGACTCTGGCAGATCCTTGCCCAGCATGTCAGTGACCTTGGGCTTGTAATCGAACGTCTCCATCTGCGACGGCCCGCCGGACTGGAACAGGTAGATGATCCGCTTCGCCCGCGGCTTGTGATGCGGTCCCGTCGCGCCCATCAGGTTTCCGAGCGCCGCCATGCCCAGCCCGCCCGGCAGCCTTTTCAGTAAGTCGCGTCGCGTCATCGCCGGCTACTCCTTCGTGATCGCTTCATCGAGATTCAGCACCAGGCTCGACAACGCCGCGTATGCGGCCAGTTCCGCCGCGGGCAATCCTTCGGCCCTGGGGGCTGCGCCCTGCCGCAGATATTTCTCCGCGTCCGCCGGATGCTCGCCGTAAAACTGCTGAAAACGCCGCAGGGCGCTCCCAAACAATTCCGCCTCTTCGCGTTTCGGCTCCCGCGCCAGCACCAGCCGGAACGCGTAGGCCAGTCGCTCACTCTCCGTGGCGCCGCCCTCGCGCATTACGCGTTCACCCATCTTCCGCGCCGCTTCCAGATAAAGCACGTCGTTCATCAGGCTCAGCGCCTGCAGCGGTGTGTTGGTCCTCGATTCGCGCACCACGCACGTCTCCCGCGTGGGCGAGTCGAAATTGACCATGCCCGGCGGCGCTACCGTCCGGCGCCAATAGGTATACAGGCTCCGGCGCCAAAGCCCTTCGCCCGTATCCGGCTCATACCCTTTGCCGCCCGACAGTTCCTGCCACAGTCCCGGCGGCTGATACGGCTTCACCGACGGCCCGCCGACCTTCTCCACCAGCAGCCCCGACACCGCCAGCGCCTGATCGCGAATCATCTCCGCCGGCAGCCGGTTGCGCGACCCGCGCGCCAGCAGGCGATTCTCAGGATCGCGCGCCACCAGCTCCGGAGTCGCCGCGGACGCCTGCCGGTACGTGGCGCTCATCACCATCGTCTTCAGAATCCCCTTCACGTTCCAGCCCGTGTCCATGAACTCCACGGCCAGCCAATCCAGCAGCTCCGCATGCACCGGCCAATCGCCCTGCGATCCGAAGTCCTCCACCGTCTTCACCAATCCCGTGCCAAACAGCATCTGCCAGAAGCGATTCACCGTCACCCGCGCCGTCAGCGGATTCCCACGATCCACCAACCAGTACGCCAATCCCAACCGGGTCTTTGGCCACTCGGGTTTCATCGCGGGCAGCGCCGACGGCACCGCCGGAGAGACCTCTTCTCCATGCGCATCGTAGGCCCCGCGCTTCAGCACGTACGCCGGCCGCGGCCGGCTCTCCTCCATCACCATCACTGTCGGAACGGTCAGCAGATACTTCCGCCGCTCTTCTTCCAACCGCGCCAGTTCTTTCCGCTCCGGTGCGTACAGCTCCGGGAACCACAGCCGCATTCGGGCCCGCTTGTCCTGCTCCGTCAGCAGCACCACGGCGCCGACCTCGTCTTCCGTCAGCGCCCTTCCGTACACGCGCACGTCGCGGATCGCGCCAGTGAACCGCTGCCCGCCGCCCGCGCCGATCCGGAACGGCTCCTTGGTATCCATCGGCCACATGCACTGATCCAGCATCACCTTGAACTTCTTCGGCTGCCCGTTCACGTAGACCCGCACGCCTGCCGCGCGCATCTTTCCGTCGTAGCTCACCAGCACATGCGACCACTCGTTCAACTGGACGGGCTCCTCGGTCTCCAGCCGCATCCCCAAATCGCTCCAGCGGTAGACCACGTGCAGCCGCAGCTTGCCCTCTACCAGGTGCAGGAAGTGCCCCTGCCCCTCGAACTGGTCCTCGCCGCGAGACAGGATGGCCGCGTTCTTCGTCTCGGGCCGGATCCACGCGGCGAACGTAAATGCGTCGTTGTAGTTGTACTGCGCCACCTTGCCGCCGACTTCCAACACCCGCTTCCCATCAAACTTCTCTTCCGCCGCGGTCCGGTGCGCCAGCCCTGAAGTCACCGTCCAGTCGTCGGTCTTGAGACCCTTCTCCCACTTCGCCTGCGCCGTCCGCGCCGCCGGTTCGGCCCGCTCCACGGCCAGCCTTGCCGCCGCAATCCGCTTCTCCATCTCATCGAGCTTTGCCTGCTGCTCCGGCAGCGGTGCGTGCATGTACGGCTGGTCGTTCCCGAAGTTGTAGGCGAACCCCAGATCCGGCGTGTTGTTGAAGTAGGCGAACAGCGAGTAATAGTCCTTCTGCTTGATGGGATCGAATTTGTGATCGTGGCAGCGCGCACAGCCCACGGTCAGCCCCAGCCACACCGTGCCCGTTGTCTCTGCCCGGTCCGCCACGTATTGCACCCGGTACTCTTCGTCCACAATCCCGCCCTCGGCAGTCGTCGGATGATTCCGGTGAAACGCCGTCGCCACGCGTTGCGCCGTCGTCGCCTTCGGCAGCAGATCCCCGGCGATCTGCTCCACCGTGAACTGATCGAACGGCATGTTCTTCTGGAACGCCGCAATCACCCAATCCCGCCAACGCCACATATCGCGCGGCCCGTCGGATTGATAGCCGTTCGTATCCGCGTACCGCCCCGCCTCCAGCCAGCGGATCGCCATCCGCTCGCCGTACCGCGGCGACGCCAGCAGCCGATCCACGACTCGTTCGTAGGCCCCCGGCGCCCCGTCCGCCACAAACGCATCCACCTCGGCGCGCGCCGGCGGCAGCCCCGTCAGATCCAGCGTCACCCGCCGGATCAACGTCTCCCGCGAGGCCTCCGGCGAAGGTGACAATCCCTCTTTCGTCAACCGCTCCCGCACCAACCGATCGATCGCGTCCCGCCCGGCCGTCCGCTTCGGCGGAATCAGAGACCAGAACGCCTCGTACTTTGCGCCCTGCTCGATCCACGTCCGCAGTACCGCGATCTCCCGGTCCGTCAGACGCTCATGCCCCAGGTACGCCGGCGGCATCCGCTTCACCCGGTTTGTCGAAGTGACGCGCTCCAGCACCGCGCTTTGTTGCACGGTCCCCAGCTTCGCCCGCGCGTCTTCCTCCCGATCCAGCCGCAGCCCGCCTTTCCTCCCAACGGAGTCCGGCCCGTGGCACGCAAAGCACTTATCCGACAGGATGGGACGCACTTCGCGGTTGAACGAGACAGGGTCCGTCCCCGACACAGCAGTGCAATTTCGTCCCAGTGCGGTGAACATTGCCCAGTACTTCATCGTTGACGCCAGTATACCCCGTCCGTGCTACTACACTCTCCACCCGCCGGCGTGAACTCCTGGCGTCGCTGCGCCATCACGCCTTCGGGCCGGACCCAACAGGCGCCCCCCTTTCTACTGTAGACATGGGATTGTAAGACGATTCCAAAAATGGTAGTGTCAGGGTGTCGGCAGGCTCCAGAGGGGCTGCCGGCATGTCAAATGCGTCTAACTAGACCCCACCGAGCCAGCCAAGACTCCCATAGACTCGGCGTGGATTCCGATCCCAAGGAGAACCACCCTGATGGACAAAATTGCACAGGAAGAGCTGAAGGCCTACCTGGTTCAGTCGAATGAAGAGTTTCGAGCCCTCGCCGAAAAGCACGCCGAATACGCGAAGCTGATCGACGCCATCGAAGCCAAGCCTCATCTCACTGACCAGGACGAGATCGAGGAGCACCGCCTGAAAAAACTCAAGCTCCACCTGAAAGACCAGATGCACGAGATCATGAAGCGGCACCGTGCCGCTGAGGTGGCCTAAAAAGGTCCGAGTACCCGACGCGTCCAGTACGCGAAAGTTCAGTTCGATTTGAAAGCCCCGGCGGCGCAGAGCGTACCGGGGCTTTTTCTTTTCAACCCGCCTCCGTTACCCCTGCACCCCTCTTCACGTCCTTCACTTTACAGTGATGTTTCCCACCCGCTGGTACACTAGGGCTAACCCCCTCATGCTGGCCCGAATCGTTCTATCGCTTATCCTCCTGTCCCTCTGCGCCTTCGCCCAGACCCAGGCTCGCCTGGCCGGCACCGTCCGCGACCGCGCAGGCGCCCCCATTCCAGATGCCCGCGTTACCGCCGAACAGGATCCCACTGCCCTCAGGCGCACCGTCACCACAGACCGCGAAGGCCGCTTTTTGTTCGCCGACCTCCCGCCAGCCAGCTACCACCTCCACGTCGAAAAGACCAGCTTCCGCCCGCTGATTCAGCAGGGCATCTCGCTCGCCATCGGCGACGCCGTCACGCTCGATGTCACGCTCGAAATCGGCGCCATGGATCAGGAAATCACTGTCACGGACCGCCCCTCCATGGTCAACACCCAGACCTCCGAGCTCAGCTTTCTGGTAGGCGAGCAGACCATGCGTGAACTCCCGCTGAACGGCCGCAACTACACCGATCTCGCCCTGCTCACGCCCGGCGTCGCCGGCTACCCCAATCGCGACGGCGGCTCAGTCGTCGCCCACGGCCTCGGCATGTCCATCAACGGCCAGGACCCCCGCTCCAACGTCTACCTCCTCGACGGCACCCCGCAGAACGACTTCACCAACGGTCCAGCTGGCTCGGCCGCCTCCACCGTTCTCGGCCTGGAGGCCATCCGCGAATTCCGCATCGAGCTCAACACCTACTCCGCCGAATTCGGCCGCAACTCCGGCGGCCAGATCAACGCCCTGACCAAATCCGGCGCCAACGCCCTCCACGGCTCCCTCTACGAGTACTTCCGCAACGACAATCTCGACGCGCGCAACTTCTTCGATCCCGCCAGTCAGCCCAAGTTCACCCGCAATCAGTTCGGCGCTTCGCTCGGCGGCCCCATCCGTCGCGAGAAGACGTTCTACTTCGCCGCCTACGAGGCCCTCAAAGAGCGCCTCGGCCGCACCATGAACACCATCGTTCCCGACGAGAACGCTCGCCAGGGTATCCTCCCCTCCGGCCCCGTCACCGTCAATCCCCTCATCAAGCCCTACCTGGACGAATTCCCCCTCCCCAACGGCCCCAACCGCGGCGGCGGCCTCGCCGTCTACACCTTCCCCTTCAAACAGACCCTCCGCCAGGACTTCGGCCAGATCCGAATCGATCACTACTTCAGCTCCGCCCACCAGCTCTTCGGCCGCTTCACCATCGACGATGCCGCCCAACGCCTGCCCACCGATTATCCCCAGTTCCCGCGCTCTTTCCTCTCCCGCAATCAGTTCCTCACACTTGAGCACCGCTGGATCGCCACCCCCCGCAGTTCCCATACTTTCCGCGGATCGTTCGCTCGCACCAACGTCGGCCAGGACGTCGAGGCCAACACCGCCACCAAGCTCACCCCCTTCATCCCCACGCGCTCCCTCGTCGGCAATATCGATATCGGCGGCTTCCCCCGTTGGGGTCCCCAGACTTCGGTCAACGTCAAACTCGTCCAGAACGTCTTCGGCGGAGAATACGCCTTCACCCACTACGAGGGCCGGCACGTCATCAAGGCCGGCGCCCTCGCCGAACGTTACCGCGACAACCTCTACAACCCCACGTTCTCACTCGGCATACAGACGTTCGGCGGCCTGCGTGACTTCCTCACCGGCACTCCCCTGCGCTTCCTCGGTCTCTCCGCCGGCGGCGCGCTGGATCGCTACTGGCGCTTCACTCTGATGGGTTACTACCTCCAGGACGACTTCCGCGTGAGTTCCCGCTTCACCATCAATGCCGGCATCCGCCACGAGTTCTCCACCATGCCGAAGGACATCTATGGCCGCGATTCTGCGGTTCCAAACCTGTGGACTGATACCGCCCCAACAGTCGGCCGCCTCTATAAGAACCCCACGTACATGAACATCATGCCCCGCGCCGGTTTCGCCTGGGACATGTTCGGCAATGGCAAAACATCGCTGCGCGGCGGCTACGGGCTCTTCTTCAACACCAACAATCAGCAGCACCTCATCGTCACCATCACCAATCCCCCCGCCACCCCGCGCGTCTCCGTGAACAACTCCACGTTCCCCGTCCCCAACCTTAGCGCCGGCGTAGCCAATACCATCCGCCCCATCCAGTGGAACATCGCCAGCCCGCGCGTCCAGTTCTACAACCTCTCCCTACAGCGCCAGCTCCCCGGCGACGTCCTGCTCAGCCTCGGCTACTCCGGCTCCCGCGGGACGAGCCTGTGGCGCTCCGGCGACTGGAACATCGCCACCCCGACCGTCCAATCAGACGGCTCTCTGTTGTTCCCCGCCGGCGCGCCCCGCCGCCGCAACCCCGCCTTCGGCGTCATCGAGCTCAAGTCCTCCGATGGCGATTCCTGGTATAACGCCATGCTGGTGGAGGCGCGCCGCCGCTTCGGCAAAGGCATCTCCGCCCAGGTCTCCTACACCTACGGCCGCACGCTCGACACTACGCAGGCCTCGACGTTTTTCTCCGACGCCACCAACGGCACCACCACCGCGTTTCCCGAATTCGCCGGCTTCAATTACAACCAGGGCCTCTCCGATTACCACGCCAAATCCAATTTCGTCGCCAACGTGATCTATCAGATGACGTGGGGCCTGCAACTCTCCGGCATCCTGACCATGCGCAGCGGCAACCCCCTCACCGTCTTCGTCGCCCGCAACCGCTCCCGCTCCCTCTGGCAGCCCTCCATCGCCTCCGGCATGGGCTTCGACCGCCCCGACTTCGCCTCCGGCTTCACCCACGAATCCGCCATTCTGGGCACGCCCAATCAGTGGTTCAACCCCTCCGCCTTCGCCCTCCAGCCCGCCGGCAAGCTCGGCAACTCCGGCCGCGGCGCCCTGCTCGGCCCCTCTCTCCAGACCTTCGATCTTTCGCTGTCGAAGAGCTTCAGCCTGCAGCGCATCAGCGAAGCCGCCAAGCTTCAGCTCCGCCTGGAGGCCTTCAACCTCCTGAACCACGCCAACTTCGGACCACCCTCCCTCGCCGCCTTCGACGGCGCCGTGGACAATGAGCGACCGCTCTCCACTTTCGGCCTCATCCGCAACACAACCACCTCGGCCCGCCAGCTCCAGATCGCGCTACGATTCTCGTTCTGATGTGGGCGGCGGACGCACTCCTCCGCCTTGGGCGCTATATTAAGCTCCCGTATCGCCCTCGATGGAGCAAATTGCAGTCCTTGACGGCGTTGCGCATCGTCAGGACCTCTCCGTATAAGGCGACTACACGTCCAAGTGGCCACTTTCTGGTTCGGGACTTGAGGATCGCCTCGATTCGGGCGCATCTCCTCGCTTCTTCAGCGCGGCGGGTCGATGGGTGTGTAGGATGAGTAGACTCCTGGATCGCACAGGCGGCGCCAGAATCCAACGCAAGGCTACCGGCATGAGGCCCGTGTCTGGAGAGCGCAGATCGTATGACCATCCTCACCCGATTGGAGCAATGGAAGGAGCAGGGCACTATCTCCCCGGAGCAGTGCACGCAATTGGCGGGCCTGTGCCGGGGCGAACCCTTCTCTCTTTCGCTCGAATTGAACATCCTGCTCTATGCAGGGGTTCTGGCCTTCGTCGCCGGACTCGGTTGGACTGTCACCACGTGGTCGCAGCAAATGGGTGACGTTCTCGTCCTGACCCTCCTCTCCACCCTCATCGCCGCCTGTTTCTGGTACGCCTTTTCCCACGCGCCCGCGTGGTCCCCTGCGGAAACTCTTTCGCCCAGCCTGATCTTCGACTATGCGATCTACCTCGCCAGCCTCACCTGGCTTGTGGAACTCGCCTACCTGGAGAATCGCTTTCACGTTCTCTCTGGAAGATGGGATCACTATCTGCTGGCGACCACCGGCCTCTTCTTCCTCCTCGCCTATCGTTTCGACAATCGCTTCGTACTCTCGCTCGCACTCTCCTCTCTCGCCGGATGGTTCGGTCTGACCATCTCGCGCTGGCTGCCACATCAGGGCGCCACTTACCGCCAATATGCCCTTCTTTATAGCCTAGTGGTGGGCGCTGGCGGGGCACTCCTTCAGCGTCGTGGCTGGAAACCGCATTTCTTCAGCACCTATCTGAACATCGCGGCCAACGTTTTGTTTTGGGCTGTGCTCTCGGGCGTCTTCGAACGCCAGGACCGCGGAGTCTGGTTACTCGTGTTGCTGATCGCGGTTGGCGCCTCTCTGGCCTGGGGACTGACGCGCCGGCAGTTTGCCTTTGTTGCTTACGCGGCCGTGTACAGCTACGTGGGCATCAGCTCAGTCATTCTCGATGGGCACTATGACACTACCAGCGAGCTGGCCTATTTCCTCGTGACCGGGATCGCTATGCTCGTCCTGCTGGTGCAGATCGCGCGCCGTTTTGGGAGGCACGATTGAGACTCTACAGTGCATCCAGCGAAGAAAGTCTGCGCGCCCTTGGACTGCTAAGGGAGTGGGCCGGAGAGGGATTGCTCACTGACGCGCAGTTCCAGCGCATGCGGCAGGAAATCGTCTGTGACCTGCGCACCACCAACATCTACCTGCGGCTGGTCCTCTTCTTCTTCACACTGATCATTGTGGCCGCTGCCGCCGCGCTGTTCCGCGTGGTCTCTCTTTCGGGGCTGTCAGAGTACAACACGGGGGTCTTCCTTCTGTTCGTCGCCGGCGGCTGCTACGCGGCTGCCGAAGTCGCCGCTTCCCAGGCAAGGCTCTATCGTCATGGGATAGAGGAAGCGCTCGCCGTCTGCTCGGTTGGCTCACTTTCGCTTGCGGGGGTAATACTGATCGATTTCTCCGGCCTTAGCCGCTCTTCTCCTCAGGCCGACGGCCTCCACGCCCTGCTGTGGGCCGTCTGCGTCGCCTTCTCGCTTTGGATCTGGCATCGCTTCGGGCTGTGGTACTCCCTGCTCATTGCGATGGTCTTCGTCCTCCCGTTGCCGGGCCACTGGACCACCTCGCGTTCGGCGCAACATGTGATCGTCGCGGCGTTCTACGCGGCGGGGTTGGCGATCGTGGCCACGTTCCGTTCCCGCGACCGTCTGGACTATCTCAACGCCGCCTATTCGATCGCCGAAGCGTTGCTCTGGCTCGGCGTCTACCTGGCGATCAACCTGCAACTGTCGTCCTTGAATCCGCTCCTTCATTGGTGGCTTCGCCCTCTGGTAACGGCCGACATTTCCAGGCAATTCTACTGGACCACCTGGGTGCTGACTTGGTGCCTGCCGCCTATCGTGCTCACGCGAGGGCTGCGCGAAAAGGACCGGCTGGTCATCGCCGCAGGCGCAGTCACTGCGCTCCTGACCTTCGTCACCAATAAGCCGTATCTCGGCTGGCAGCGCCACACCTGGGACCCCATGCTTCTAGGCGCACTACTGATCGCTGTTGCGCTCTTCCTCAAGCGCTGGCTGGCCCGCGGGGAGTTCGGAATTCGCCGCGGCTTTACCGCCGAACGACTGTCGGGCAAGTCCAAGCAGTGGATGGACACCGGCACCACCGCAATCGGCGTGTTCGGCCCTCAGTCGATCACCCCAGCCCCCCAAGCAAGCACTTCCGAGGTCCGCTTCGGTGGTGGAGATTCGGGCGGCGGAGGCGCCACCTCCGACTTTTAAGGCGCCGGGCACGTGTTGGATCGGCTGATCGTAGCGGGTTGCTGCTAACGGGGCGATCGCCTTGTCACTCCCTATAGACGACGTCATAGAGAGCTTAACGAGCACTTGGAGGCCTAACGCCCTACTCGTGGAAGGGCCGGCCATCGAGCAGGCGGGCTTACCTTCGCACCAATGGACTCGTCCGCACGCACCCCGGGCGCCCCCTGTCAAGTCATTTATCTAGGTGACCGAAATGGGTCCTGGTTGGGTCATATA
>CAYVDY010000235.1:0-10036 GCA_964450255.1 uncultured Candidatus Solibacter sp.
CGACAACGAGGCGCAGATCGCCGGCGTGCTGGCCCACGAGCTGGCACACGTGGTCCTGCGCCACGGCACACAGCAGGCGTCGAAATCGCAGTTGATCCAACTACCGGCGATGATCGGCGGAGCAGTGATGGGCGGTTCGCTGGCCGGCCAACTGGCGCAGCTCGGCATCGGCCTGGGAGCCAACTCCGTGCTGCTCAAATTTTCACGAGGCGCCGAGAGCGATGCCGATCTCCTGGGCGCTTATACGATGGCCAAGGCCGGATACAACCCCATCGAGATGGCGCGTTTCTTCGAGAAGCTGGAAGCGGAGATGGGGGGCAAGGGCCAGAGCAGGATGGCGCAGTTCATGTCCGATCACCCGAATCCGGGCAATCGAGTGAAGGCGATTGAGGAACAGTTGCCTTACATGGCCCGTGGACCGTTTGACGCGCAGGAAGGCAATCTGGGCGGGATCAAAGGGATGGTGGATAAGCTGCCGGCGCCTCCGAAGAAAAAGGCCGCCGCGCAGACTGGGGCACAGGGGCAGGGAACTGGCGCCACTCCCCTTCCCGGCGCCCCGCGGCCGCAGAACCTGCCCGTCTCGTCCAATTTCAAGATTTACGACGGCCAGGGATTCTCGATCTCCTACCCCGACAACTGGACGCCCAGCGGGAGCCAGCAGAGCGTCACGCTCGCCCCGAAGGAAGGCATGGTGGACAGCCACATCGGGTATGGGGCGATCATCAGCGGCGCCACCCCTTCCGATGGCAGGGTGGATCTGAGCCGGGATACGCGATCGCTGATCGAGGGGATGATCAAGCAGAACTCCAACATGAGGATCGAAGGGCAGTCGTTGTCGGCGACCATCGGCGGATCGCCCGCGCTAGTGACCACGTGCACTTCGGACTCCCCATACGCCGGATCTCGGGAGACCGATGTCGTGGTCACAATTGATCGCGGACAGATGCTGGTCTATTTGATTTTCATCTCACCGGCGGCTGACTACAGTCGGATGGAGCCCGTGTTTCAGCAGATGACGCGTACGCTTAAATTCAAGTAATGCATTCACAACCAGAAGCTATCTTGTTCGATTTTGATGGTGTTTTAGCTGACACCGAACCACTGCACTGGGAGTGCTGGGGTGAGGTGATCCGGCCCCTTGGCATGTCGATCTCCTGGCAGAACTACCAGGACCACTGCATTGGCATCTCGGACCGCGAATTTCTCGAGACTTTGGGGCGCGTCTCGCACCCGCCTCATTCAATAGATGAGCTATGGCCACTGTACCCATTGAAAAAGCAGATGTTAGCTGAGCGCGCGAGCACGGGAAATCTGATCTCGCCAGAGATGAAGGCTTTGCTTTATGAGCTTTCCAGCTATCAGTTGGCGGTGGTTACCTCTAGCGCCGCCGTAGAGATCAGCTCGATCTTACAGGCAGAGAACGTGTTAAGCCTGTTTCAGACCTGCGTGTACGGGGATCAGGTGCAGAACCTTAAACCAAACCCCGAACCGTATCTCACCGCGATGCAGCGCCTTGGTGTGAAGCGAGCCATAGTCCTGGAGGATTCGGTTCCTGGGATCCAAAGTGGCAAGGCTGCGGGATGTGAAGTCCTGGAGATTCGGCACCCGTCCGAGGTCCCAGGGTTGCTTCGGGCGCGCCTCTCGCTCTAGGATCTGACTTCCGATAATCATTAGAGGGTTGTGAAGTGGTGGGGCTTGGCTGGTGGGCGGGGGCCGGGGCGGGCATGCTGGTGTTACTCCTTCGAGGGGCTTTTCCGCGTGGCTGCGGTGCGCTGGCCGGCGCTGTCCCTTTGGGTAAAGTATCACAGTTGAGTGACCTGATAACTGTGGGTTCTGGAGGGTAGCGTGTTGGCTGTTTGCAGGGGGTACACTGGATTCAATGCGCCGGGCCACGGCGCGGTTATATGGCGACATCAGTACCAGCACAGCCGGAGCAACTTGCTCTGTTCGATTTTGGGGTTTCCGTGGGCGCACTACGACAGTTTGAAGCGGATTTGAGGGCGGGGCATTCGCGCGCCGCGGGGACGGTGCGGGCGTATGCGTCGGACTGGCGGGATTTCGCGGCCTGGTGCCGGGCGGCGGGCCGCGTGTCGCTGCCGGCGGAACCGGATACGGTGCGGCTGTATCTGTGCGATCAGTTGGACCGGTGGAAAGTGTCGACAGTTGAGCGGCGGTTGGCGGCCATTGTTGTTCAGCATCGGGACGCCGGCGCGAAAGCGCCGACGGATGACGATACTCGGCTGCTGCTGCGGGCGGCGCGGCGGCAGCGGGGGACTAAGCCGGCGCAGAAGACGGCGGTGACTGTGGCCGATCTGCGGGTGATGTTGCGTGAGTGTGCTCGATCGGCACTGGGGATTCGGGATCGGGCGTTGTTGCTGGTGGGGTTCGCAACGGGGCTGCGGCGCTCGGAGCTGGTGGCGCTGGATCGGTCTGACGTGCGGATGGTTTCGCAGGGGGCCGTGGTGGCGGTGCGGCGGGCGAAGAATGATCAGGAAGGGGCGGGGCGGGAGATTGGGTTGTTTCGGGCGAAGACGGCCGCGCTGTGTCCAGTGCGGGCGCTGGAGCACTGGCTGTCGGTGCTGCCGTGGGATGGTCCGCTGTTTGTCAGCTGCGGGCCGTGTGGGGAGCTGACGCGGGCGCGCCTGGCGGCGGAGGGCGTGGCGGAGGTCGTGAAGCGATATGCCGAGCGGGCGGGCCTGGATCCGGACGTGTACGGGGCGCACTCACTGCGGGCGGGCATGGTGACAAGTTGCCTGGAGGCCGGGGTTCCGGAATCGGTTGTGATGCGGCGGAGCGGGCACAAGAGTGTCGCAGTGCTGCACAAGTATCTGCGGCCGGCGTCGGTTTTCAGTACGAATCCACTGGCGGCGGTGCTCTAAGGGCCGATAATAGGGGAGTCGGCGCGGTTCCGGTTCTCGTCGCTGGTGGCGGTGTCCGGGTGGCCACTGCGCCGACACTTTTTTTGTGGGGCCGATCAGGCGGCGCGGGGCAGGGCGAGGACGTGGCGGTAAGTCAGGGTGGGCCGTGGGGCCGGGTCGTGATGCTGGATGGGAGCGGGTGGCGGTTCTAGATCGCGTTCGAGGACGTCGATAACGGTTTGCAGCGTGTCACGCTGCAGCCGGAGTAATGCCACGTGGGCGCGGATGGCGGCGTGTTCGGCGGAATCTGAGGCGGTTTTGCCTTGCATGGTTCCATTGTGCGGCCTTCGCTCGATTTTCGTACCCTGGAGTCTGATGTCCGGTGGAGTGGACCCGGTGCGCGGCCGTCTCAGTGATGCAGACTGAGGCGGCCGCGTTTGTTTAGTAGGCCTGGCCGCGGTTGTCGACGTCGAAGAACTCGATGACATCCGGGGCGGCCTGGCGAAAGAAGGCGCGCCACTTGCCGAGGCGTAAGCGGCTGGTGCCGGGGCGGCCGGTGAGTGGGCGGACGTCGCCGCGGCCGGTGGCGGCGAATTGTTCGATGGCGGCAACAAGCCGGGCCTGGTCTTGCTTGGAGAGGCGGCGGAAGGCGTGGCGAAAGGTCGCGGTGAAACGGGGTGTCATGACCAGTTATTGCCAGTGCGAGGTTATAGGCCGAATTCGGCTTTGAGTTCGTCGATGGTGACGGAGGGGCCGGGGTCGGCCAGTGCGGCATCCAGCCGGGCGGCGGTCTCGTCGTCGATGGGTTCCTCGGTTTGAAGGGCTTCGAGGATGGGGAGTAGGGCGGCGACGCGGAATTCTGGCAGAGCCTGAATTAGCATGATCGCGGTTTCGTGGGTGGACATGGCGGCCTCCTTGGTGGCTTCAAGGTCGGGATGAGTTCCCAGCTTCAGTTTACTCTCTGGCGCAAGCCTGCCGGCTGGCAGGCGCGCAGACAATCGAAAGTGTTCGACGTCGCCGGCGAAGGTAGCCGGGGCGGCGGTGGCGGCTGCGCCTGGTGTGGCTTCGATTCCTGGGGCTGGTTCTGGGCAAGGCCCCCCCGCCGGGGGGGCCGCGCAGCGGGGGGGCGTGGATGTCGTCTGAGCCCGGGGGCGGGAGGTGTCCCACAGAATCAGCCGCGATTCGTCGGAGCCGGGCGGGTCACTGCCGCGCCCGCCCGCGTAGACGGGTCGCCTGATTCGTTGGTGAGGGTTGGTGTTCGTTGTTCGTGTTCGTTGTTCGTCTGCTTCACCTCTCTGCCGAAGGCGCGCCGCTGAAGCGGGACACGTGCGACGAAGTCGCCGTGTCATCGCGCAAGCGGCTGTTACGGGCGGCGGCGGCCGACGTGCTCCGCACGGCGGTAGACGGCGCCACCGTCCGCCCCCCTTCCGGGGGGGCGTGACGGAAGGGGGGGCTCTCCGGAGGCGCGCGCCGTAGGCCAGGCCGGGTCCGTGGCCTGGTCCGCTATCCCTCCCCAGGCGCCGGTAGGCGCCGGTGGAGCGGTGTCCCCCCTTTGGGATTCCTTAGATGGGTGGGGCGCCTGGAAAGGGGGGTTAAGGGGGGGAAACCGCGGCGGGGAGGGTGCGGACGCGCGCACATGTCGCGGAGGCCGGTTTCCGGCCGGAGCCACCTTGTCGAATCCAGACGCTCGCCCGCAACGCGCCGCTCTGGGCGCGATTGTGGCGGGCGGGTGGCTGCTCCTTGTCGTGAGTAAGGCGGTGTGGTTTGACTTGGCGCCGGGGTTGGTGTGCGTCGTAGTCCGGATGTTGCATCGATGTTGCGGCGGGTAAGCTGCGCGGGCCTCGCGGGAGTCGTGTTCGTGACTACGCGAGCCCCCCGTCGGGGGGCGTCGCGCAATGGGGGGACAGAGGGAACGCTGCCGGGCGGCGCCGTGCCGGAGCCGCATCGGCGGAGGCCGGAGCGCCGAACGGCGTACCGATGGTTGATGAACTGCGAGCTGCTGCGCGGTCGGCATCCGGAGCGGCGCGGCCTGGCCGACAGGCCAAGCCAGAGCCGCGGCGTCCTGGGGGTACGGGTGGGAGTTAGAATAGAGGCGCGGCCTGCGTTCTGCGGAGCCGTTCAATTCATCAGGTGGGGTGTTTATGCGAGTGTGCACGGTGTGCCGGCATGACTCGCGCGAACTCGTGCACGAACGGCTGATTGCCGGCGTGTCTTTTCGTGCGATCGCGGCCGAGTTTGGGCTATCAAAGAGCGCTGTTGAGCGCCACGCGGGGCAGCATGTGGCGGAGCTGCTGGCGAAGGATGGGGAATCGAGGAAGGTCCTAGAGGCGGGGCGGCTTGTCGATCGAGTCGAGGAACTGCATAGGGTAGCGGGTGAAATCCTGGCGGAGGCGCGGGCCGATGGCGACGATAAGACGGCGTTGCGGGCTCTGACTCGTTTGGAGCGGCAGGTTGCTCTCGCCGGGCGGATTCTTGGGGAGCTGCGGGACGTGCAGGTGCTGGAGGTCGCGAGCTCGGTTGAATGGCAGGGCATCCGCGGCGAACTGCTTAAGGCGTTGCTGCCGTATGCGGATGCGCGCACGGCGGTTGTTGAGGCGTTGCGGAGGTTCGAAGCATGAGCGGCGCGAATTCACTTGGAATCTATGGGCCGGTGGTTCCGGTGTGGGGGTCTGGCACGTCGGCTGCAGATCAGCGGTTTCTGTGGCTGCTGTATCTGGCGACTCTGCGGATGTTGGCGAGGTGCGATCAGTGAGCGGCTCAGTGTTGGCGGCGGACCTGGCGCATGCACTGGATCCTGTGTTGTGGGCGCGGGAAGTTTTGCAGTGGGAGGCGGACGCGATACAGGGCCGGTTGCTGCGGTCTGCCGGGCAACGGGTGATGTTGTGCTGTACGCGGCAGTGGGGCAAATCGACCACTACGGCAACAGCGGCCGCGCATCGAGCGCTCTATCGGCCGGGTGAGCTGATTGTCGTGTTGAGTCCTTCGGCGCGGCAGTCGGCTGAGCTGATCCGGAAAATGGAAACCGTGTTCCGGCGGGTGGGCGAAGAACCGAAGGGGGACGGGGATAACGCGATTTCGGTTGTGTTGAAGAATGGCTCGCGTGTGGTGGGGTTGCCGGGTAAAGAGGGCACGATTCGCGGATTCAGCGGGCCTGGTCTGATCATCGTGGATGAGGCTTCGAAGGTGGCGGATTCGGTGTACTTCGCTACGCGGCCGATGCTGGCCACGCGTCCGGACGGCGCGGTGTGGCTGCTCTCGACTCCGTTCGGTCGACGCGGGTTTTTCTGGAAGGAATGGCAGGACGGGAACGGGTGGGACCGGATCAAGGTGACGGGGCCGGAGTGCTCGCGGATTGCGCGCTCGTTCCTGGATGAGGAGCGGCGCTGTCAGCCTGACTGGTGGTTTCGGCAGGAGTACCTTTGCGAATTCTGCGACGTGACGGACTCGGCTTTCAGCCATCAGACGATTCTCGACGCGGTGAGTGATGAGGTTGAGCCGTTGGAGGGCTTTGAGGATGAGTAGCGGAGTGCGGCGGCTGTCGAGCAAGTGGGCTATCGGTGTGGACCTGGGCCAAGTTCAGGACCATACGGCGCTGTGCGCGGTCCAGTCGGCGGAGTTCGAGGACAGGAGCGTCCGGGATCCGGTTACGTTCGGGTGGCGGACGTGGAAAACGATGGACGTGCGGCATGTGCAGCGGCTGCCTCTGGGGCTGCCGTATCCGGTGATGGTCGAACGAATTGCGCGGCTTGTCGAGCGGGTTCAGCGGGTGACCGTTCACGGTCAAAGGCCCGATCCGGTGGAGCTGGTGCTAGACGCTACGGGCGTGGGCGCGGCGGTGGTGGAGCTGGTGTTGCCGCTGGTGCATTGTCCGGTGCATGCGGTTACGATTACGGCGACGGGCCGCGCCGCGAAACGAGAGCAGGGGCGCTGGTCGGTACCGAAAGCCGATCTTGTTGGCGCGGTGGCGACGGCGCTGCAGACGGGCTGGTTACGGATCGGTTCGGCGGTGCCGCAGGCTCAGGAGCTCACGCGAGAACTGTTGGCGATGACGGCGAAGATCACGCCGGCGGGGAATCGACAGTTTGAGGCGGCGGCGGGGTCACACGATGATCTGGTGTTGGCTGTGGCGCTGGCGGTGTGGCGGCTGAACGTCCCGAAAGCGCAAGCGATCGAGCAAGGGGTTCCGCTGCCGTTTCAGATTGTGGGGCGGTTCGGTCCGCCTGGGCGTTGAGTAAGGCGGGACGCGCCGGGTGTGCCGTGGGCGGCGGTGCGGGCGCGTCCCATAGGTTTGCGCCAGTGGCGACACTGGCGCGATGGGGTAATTCCAGTGTCATACGCCCGGTTGAGCGGAATCAAGGGGCGGTTTGTTGGCTCGTTTTAACGATTGAATGGTCACGCGAGCTTTGCGAAGCTCCTGGGTGGCCAGGTGGATCCTGCCGTATTGCTTGGGGTCGTGGCGCAATAACAGGGCGGGTTCGGCGGCTTCGTGGGCGGTGCGGACCAAGTTCTCGAGGGTGTGGAGTTCGGCGGAAATGCTGGTGCTCATGCTCCGAGTTTATCGAGATCTGCGCGGCGGAATTTCAGGTTGCGTCCGTCTTTGATCGTCGGAATGGTGCCGGATCGCGCCAGGCGTCGCAACGTTGGCGGCGTGAGGCCGGAGTACTCGGCGGCGCCGTCGATGTTGAGCCAGAGGGGGCGGAGCTGGAGGGATTCGCGGGCTTCGCGTGCGAGGAGTAGGGCGGCGATGGCGTGGAGGGGATCGAGCAGGGCGGGGACGTGTGGCTCAGCGGGTGAGCCTGGGGCCGTGATTGCGAATTGCTCCGGTTGCCGGGCGGCGTGGAGCTGCTCGACGTCGGCGGGGTGGATGACGGTGACGGGCCGGCGGCCGGGGCGTGGTTGCTGCGCGGCCTGGATCCGCTTGGATGCGATGAGGCGTTGGAGGCTGCGGAGCGAGAGGCCGGAAAGCTCGGCGGCGTCCTGGATCGGAATCCAGCCGGCGGTGTGCTGGTGCTGGTTTACTGCTCGTGGCATGTTCCGATTGCAGAACAGAAACGCGGCGGGTGCAATGGCGACACGATTGCGACGGTGGCGCGATTGTCGCGGTGTTGGGTGTGGGCGCGGGGCCCGCGCAGCGGGCCGCGCTGTGTGTTCGCGGGCCGCGCAAGCGGGCCGCGCTGTGTGGATGTGTTGCGCCGACGGGAGCCCCCCGGGGTGGGCGGGTGACAGGCGCGGGCGGGCCCGGCAGGGCCGCGAAGCGGCCCGACCGGGGGACCCGCCTGAGGCGGCGCGCGAGCGCGCCGCCAGCTGCCCGACCGGAGGGCGGGCGGGGGGCGATGAGGAGACGCGGCGCCGTCAGGCGCCGCAACCAAATCACCAACTAGTGACGGGGAAGCGACGCCGCGCCGTCAGGCGCCGGAGCGGTCGAAAGGACCGGGACAGCCTCGGGGTCGGGTGTGTGCGGTCAGGTGGTCGGGTGACGGGTGGTGTGCGGTGTCGGAATCCTGGTCGGGGTCCGGATGGTTGCCGACATCCTGGCGTCATGGCTGCAGCTCGTCGCCGTCATCATCTCGGCGATCGCGGACGCTATTCGGTCCAGCCCCTGAACGTCTCACCAACTGTAGCCGGCTGCCCGGTCCAGGTCCTGAACGTCTCACCATCACCAGTTCGGCGCGATCGCGGCCAGCATCCCAGCATCATGGGTAGATAGGCCTCCTGGGCGTGTCTCTGTGGTCTTTTGTGTGGCGGTCAGGGTCTGAGCATCGGTTGACCTGGTGCGGGGCGTCCTTGGCTATCTACGGCCCTTGGAGTGCGATTCCTGCGCGTCGCGCCTGGATCGTCCATCGATGGACGGCGGTTCTGTCGCCCGGTGAAGGTCTCGGCCTGGTCGGCAGACCAGGCCAGAGCCGCGGCGGGGCCGCTGTGGTCAGTACCGGCGGTGTTTGTCTGCGATGACAGACAGCTCGATCTGTTTGCTTCGAGATGACAAACAACGGGAGGGGGCGCGGTTCTGGTGGTTCGCCTGGTGCATGGTGCAAGGGGGTGGGTCTTGGGTGATAGCTGGTTGCTATATGGCATCACGCCAAATATGCCATTGCGTCGCCCGGGCGGGTTTTTTCTGAGGGGGGCTCATGCGGAGGCCTCCGGGGCAGGTTTCGGGCGCTCTGAGGGCGTCTGGTACTCCTGGAACCGCGTTTCAAAGTGGGACGTGTCCCAGAATGAACAGCGCGATCGCGGGGGCGGCCGTGGGACGAGGGGCGAAATTGCTGGTGTTTCCGCTTTTGCGGCCTGGGGGCCGGGACATAGCGGGACGGAGTGTTTAAGCGACTCGGCGGAGGGGGAAACGGGCGAGCTGGCGCGCCTGGTGCTCGGCCTGGATGATCTCGGCCGCGTCGAGTTTCAGGGCGATCAGGTAGCAGTCGGCAATGTGCGGGGGCAGGGGACGTTTTCCGGCCATGATGAGATGCGTGTAGGGCTGCGAGATGGCGCAGCGCCTGGCGAGGCGGTTTTCTGTGATGACGCCGTTTCTGATCTGGTAGTGAATCGCTTCCTTGATAGCGGCCATGCACTCCGAGGCGTTCATTCTTTCACTTTACGGCGGTCGCGTTCGCGTCGCTCGAGTTCAGCCAGACGGGTTTCGAGCATCTGCGCTCGTTTGGTCTGCTGGTGCCAGTCTGGGACGTGTTTCCAGCCGGTCAAGTCTTCCCACCAAGTGGAGGCGAGGGACTCCCGGATCCACTTGTGCTCCGGAGTGGGCCAGTCGGCCAGGTGAACCAAGTCATGGGAGCTGAAGTTGAAGGCAGCGCCGCCGCGGTGCGGGGTCAGGATTGTGCACTGGTAGTAGTCGGCGCGGCCGCTGAGGACGAGGGCGGGGAGTCCGGCGTATGCGTGGTTGCTGTAACCGTGGATCTGGACCAGGTCGCCGGCGTTGTGCTTGTGCCGGGTGAAGGGCGATGGAGGGGCGGGGGCGGCGAGTGTTTTGAGTCTGTCGTCGATCTGGTCCAGGCGTGCCGCGAGGTCTTCAAGGTTCATTCCAGCTCATCGGCTGGCGTTGATGAGTTTGGCGCGAACGGCGTCCAGGAGGGCTGACATGTTGGCGACGGTACCGGCGCAGACTTCGCCGGCGGCGGGATTGGCGACGATGGCGGGCCAACCGTTGAACTCGCCGGACATGTGGAACC
>CAYVDY010000236.1:0-4038 GCA_964450255.1 uncultured Candidatus Solibacter sp.
ACGCGCCGCCTCGACGTCTCGAAGCGGATTGGGATTGGTAAGTGAACAGTATTGCGCCTAGCCCGACGATTGGACCGGATCGGCTACCAGGTGATCCGTAAGCCGACGCCTCTATTGCTGGACTCTCCCGCCACCCCGGGCGTCTCACGACCGCCGGTCTCGATTCAAGAGGCCAACGGCTGCCCCAAGCGCGCCAAATGGGTGTGCCGTGCATCCATGTCCGGAACCGCAAGCCGACGCCGCGCCAGAGCTCATCTCACTCAGAACACTCCGGCTACGGGAAGGGCGTTTTCGATGGAAGGAACGAAGTCAGCCACCCGGCTCCAGACGCTCCGCCAGACGTTCGGCCGTATGACGCACGTTGATATTCAGGCCGGCGGCATCGCAGCCTCCACGGATCTGCAGGACACAGCCGGGACAATCAGTGCTGACGGCGGGCGTTCCGGTTTCGCTGATGTTCTGCAGCTTGCGTTGGAGCACGGCTTGCGAGACCGACGGCATCTTCAACGAATACGATCCGCCCATCCCGCAACATACATCCGATTCGGGCATCTCGTGGAGTTCGTAGCCGGCGGCCGTCAGCAGTTCGCGGGGCTCCTGAGAAACGCCAAGGGTGCGCTTCAGGTGGCAGGAATCGTGGTAGGTCACGCTGGAGTCACCGGCTTCCGGCTGAGTGAAGCGCAGGCGGTTTTGACGGGTGAGGTCGTGAAGGAGGGTTGAGAAATCGACGGCCTCGGCCGCAACCTGTTCCGCCTGTTGAACCTGTTCAGCCGTCCCATGGTCCTGGAGCACTGTCTGGAAGTCGCTCTTGAGCGCAACGGTACAGGTCGGACAGGCCGAGACGATGTAATCGGCCTTCTCCGAGAGGAGCGCGGCCACGTTGTCTGCTGCCGCTTCCGCCGCCGCCTCGGGCGATCCGCCGTATCGGGCCGGCGCGCCGCAGCAGGTCTGTTGTTCCGGAAAGATGACGCGAATTCCGGCGCGGTTCAGTACCTTAACGACCGCCTCGCCGGTTTCGGGATAGGCGAAATCGATCAGGCAGCCCGCATAAAACACGGCGGTTTCCTTGCATTCCGGCTGCTCGATCTCGAGAATGCGGTCGCGGAATGGACGATCGGCGATGGCGGGGAGACTGCGGCCCTTGGCGAGACTCGAGAGAGCGAACGGCAGATGGCGGATGAAGCCATCGCTCACCAGAGGCTTCTGGACCTGCGCTGCCAGGCGCAGCGCGGAGTGGAAGGCGCGCCTGTGATTGACGACAGCAAAGGCGGCCTTCTGCATTAGCGGCACGCCCTGCTTCGCCGTCACGCGATCGCGAATCTCACGGATCAAGCCAGGGATGTCGATGCTGCCAGGGCAGAAGTCCTTGCAGGTCCCACACTGAATGCAGAGCGACTGGATGTCTTTCGATTCCTCCAGCGCATCAAACCAGGCGGTGAGGATGGCGCCGATGCCGCCGGTATAGACCTTGCCGAAAACGTGTCCTCCGACGAGGCGGAAAATGGGACAGACATTCAGGCACGACCCGCAGCGGATGCACTGCAACGCCTCACGAAAGACGAGATCGGCTGCCATTTCGGTCCGCTGGTTGTCCAGGAGGATGATGTGCAGGTCCTTGCGGCTGCCATCGGTGTTTTCCACGGGGCCGGTGATGATGGAGACGTAGCTGGTGATGAGCTGACCGGTGGCGCTGCGGGGGAGCGCGGTGAGGATTGGCTGAATATCGTCGAAGCGCTCGACGATCTTCTCCAGGCCGACAATGGCGATGTGCGTACCTGGCAGGGTGGCCACCAGGCGGGCGTTGCCCTCGTTGGTCAGCAGGACGAGACTGCCTGTCTCGGCGACAGCGATGTTCGCGCCCGTGATGCCGATGTCGGCAGAGAGGAACTTGGCTCGCAGTTCACGTCTGGCGACGGCGACGAGGCGCGGGATATCGGCATCGAGCTGCTGCTGGGTCTGGCGGCTGAACAGCTCCGCCACTTCCTGTCTGGTCATGTGGATGGCCGGCAGAACCATGTGTGAGGGCCGCTGGTGGGCCAGTTGGACGATCCACTCCCCGAGGTCGGTCTCGCAGACATCTACTCCGGCCTTTTCGAGGCTGGCGTTGAGATGAATCTCCTCAGACGCCATTGACTTGGATTTAACGACGAGGCGTGCGTTCTTCTGCTGTGCGATCGAGAGGACGTAGTCTCGTGCTTCCTGCGGGCTCCTGGCGCGGAAGACCTTTGCACCGGAGGCCTCCGCCTGTGCCACGAAACGTGACGCCAGTTCTTCCGTGTGCTGCGCGGCGTAGCCCTTGCGTTCAGCGATATGGCCACGCACGTCTTCGAAATCGATACCTTCGTAGGCGCGCGCGCGGCTGATCCGGTAGGCTTCCGAGAAGCGAGTCAGGGAACCGGACAGGGTCGGGTTTTCCAGGGCGGCTTCGATAGACTGTTTGAACTGGCTCATTCGGGAGCGCCTCCGTTTGCCCGATCGTCGACCAGGAGAATGACGAGCTTCCGCGGGCCATGCACGCCGATGGTCAACACGCGCTCAATGTCGGCGGTCCGGCTGGGTCCTGTGATAGCAGCAATGAACGGGCAGCGGCGGACATCCAGACGAGTGAGGGCGGTTGCCATGTCGGCGACGATCCGGCTGACAGGCAGAATGGCGATATGGACGGGCGGCAGGGTGGAGACCAGGCGTCGATCAACCGAAGAGGAGTCGCTGAGCAGCGTACCGGTCTGCGCGACGCCGCATTCCATTGCGCTGATGCCGACCAAAGCTTCGGCAGCGGTTTGGCGGGAGATCTCGAAGCGAACGCCGGGCACGCTGTGGAGGATCTGCTGACGTTCGTCCTCTCGCAGAAAGTGGTCTGCCGCCCACACGGCCCAGCAGCCCGGCGAATCTGCGACGCCTTCTTTCTGGAGCGTAGCGACGATGGCGTCGAGGGCATCCTGATGGCTGCCGAGCCGTTGGCATTCGGCGCCTACCGCTTCAGCCTGGCGTGAAAATAGATCGAGCATATTCCTTATTTCAGACTATCGCAGCTTTAAACCTTTCATTTGCGAGTGGGGCCGGGAGGCGCTGACCGCGCGGAACGAATCACAATCGAATGTGAAGGCCGCGGAGAAATCGTACGTCCGATTCGGATAGCCGAGGATCCGCCTCGACGCGATGCCCGAGGTGCGAGGTGGCGATCTGCAGAAGTCGCACGACCCAGGCGAACCACAGGAACGCCATCAGCGACGTCACCAGGGAAGAAAGGCCGACTGCCGTTTCGGTGACCAATTAGGGAGCCTCCTCTCTTCTCTTCCGGCTGCGTCTATAACTGTAACTTACACCTAGCTTATACCTACAACCTATGAAGGTCAAGCGGCAGAGGCCAGCACGCTCGCGGGCTATTGACGAGCGGCGTGACGCCGGGCGGGTTTCGGAGATTTGGAGTCGGGGACGCTCGTCCCCTTGGTTGATCCACGCACCGTTCTGACGAAACGGGCCATCGCCTTCGACACGTGCTCGAGGACGCTGGCCCATTCCTCCAAATGCTGCTCACCTCGCGCCGTGAGCTTGTAGACGCGTCGAGCGGGGCCGTTCTGATCGGTGTCCCACTCGGAGGAGACATTGCCGTTCATCTCCAACTGGCGAAGGGTGCGATAGAGTGCGGCGCGCTCGATCTCGGCGTCAGTCAGGGCATGCTTGTGGAGGTCGCCGGCGAGGTCGTATCCGTAGGACTGCCCTTTTTCCTTCAGAAGGAGAAGCACGACGGGTTCAACGAACCGGTAGAGATTTCCCATCGCGCACGTGCACGGGTAATCCTGGCCATGGCGCGGGCACATCCGTTTTGGCAAATGAACCTCCTAATTCCAGCGTGTATCGTGCCGGACTCTGCCGCACAGCATAGCATCATTTTGAAATAGATGCACGTTTCACCTACCTGGGGCCAGTCTCGAAGCGCTCGTCCGCAAGGCGGCGCCGGGAGTTGGATTCATCGAACCAGCCAGCGCGGCTGTTCGGGTAGCTATCGAACTCCGGCACGTAGGGTTTGATGTCGAG
>CAYVDY010000236.1:4048-9998 GCA_964450255.1 uncultured Candidatus Solibacter sp.
GATCGCGCTGAAGGGCGACGCGCGACGGTCCGAGCGGGGGGGGGGGGGCGGGGGCCCGGGTTGCAAGGATGCCGGGCTGGCGGGTGTCGGGGAAGGGCGTCACGTGAAGGCTGGAACTGCAGGCCATATGGAACGAATAGATGAGCCAGAGGCGCTCGAAGCCGGCCAAGTCCTGCAGGCCGGCCTGGAAGCGGGGCTCGATGCGAATCCCTCCGAGCGCACCATTGGCCCGGGAGGGTTGGATCGGCGTTCCGATGGCTTCGAGAAAAGGAGATTCAATCACGCCGATGGGATCGATTTCGAGTGGTTCAAACATGATCGGACTCTCCAGGTGAGGCGACGTAGCGCACTCATTCGAAGACCAGGCGGTTGCCACTGCCGACGTCGAGGACGAGCGAGTGGAATCGAGCACGCAAGTAGGCATGAGCGCCCATACCAGTGCAATGGCATGGGGCCAGGTGCTGGAAGTTGCGACGGCCAAGTGAGCTGCCCATCGCTTCAAGCTGCTTGTGCGACGCGCGGCCGAGGTGCAATCCACCAATCAGCGCGTGGATCTCAGGATTGCCCGAGAGGCTGCAAATGTGGTCCACCGTATTGACCACACCAGCGTGAGCGCAGCTGGCCACTACGACGAGCCCGCGCTCCGTCTCAATCCACAGTGCCTGATCGTCCAGCAGCGGGTCCGGCTCGCGGCCTTCCTCGTCGAGGTAGAACGAATGCTCATTGCCAGTCTGCCCGTTGGCGCGCGGGATCTCGCCGGTACACCAGACTCCAGGGACCACCTGGGTGGCGCCACGGGTCCAAACAACCCGGTCCAGCAATACGTTCAGCGCATCGCGTGAAGGCGCCGGGATGCCGATGGACCGGAAGGGAGGCGGCTCGTTCTTTGCGAACTTCCGGCCCAGTGCGGCGGGATGGACGAAGACGGCCTTGGGGAGAGAGTTCTGGAGTACAAATGACAGGCCGCCGGTGTGATCGTAGTGGCCATGGCTGAGGACCACGGCATCGAGCGGATCGAGAGAGATCCCGAGCGTGGACAGGTTTTCTCGTAGCACTCTGCCCTGCCCTGTATCGAAGAGTATCCTCCGTCCATCGGCTTCGACACTCACGAGAAGTGACCCACTTGCGTTCATTTAGAGTGACCCACCGCAAAATCGGCATTTCCCGCGCTTATACATGGTGGCTGCCACTGACGACATCATCCGCGCCGAAGGCGCGCTCCGGCAACATGATTGTTCTCATCGCGATGCGCAGAGTTGTCGCAACTTGCCCACGGGCAAGGGCGCCCGAGTCCCATCATGAGGCGCCACACCGGGCTATGGATCGGCCGAAGTTGGTGGGTCACTTTTGGCGGGCAAACCTGGGTAACTTCTCGCGAGTGCCGAAGTCCATCGGCCTCGATCAGCAAAGACAGCCCGTGTTCGGCCAGCATGCCGACAGAACCAACGGTGTTATCAGCCAGCACGGTGATCCGCAGATGTTTGATCATCTCTTGAGCCGTCAGCCTCTTCTTTCTATCAGGGTTGCCGATCCAAATGGCGACCGGCGCGAGTATTGACCTCAGCGTCAGTGCCAGTGTACTCTAGGTGTGAGTTGCATCTATACGGTAACGCGATGGACGATTCCGCCGAAACGAAAGATGTCCAGCCCGTAGACGATGACGACGGCCGATGGAAAGGACAGCATATATCATGAGACTCGCGATACCCTTGACCGGCGGGCAACTGGCGCAACATTTCGGGCACTGCAAGACGTTTGCCCTTCTGGACGTCGATCCAGTCTCGAAACAGATTACAGCGGCCACCGAGGTTGAGGCGCCGGAGCATCAGCCGGGGTTGCTGCCTCCGTGGCTGAAGGAACGCGGTGTGACGGTCGTCATTGCGGGCGGCATGGGTACGTGCGCGAGGTCATTGTTCCGGGAAGCGTCGATCGAGGTGGTTACCGGAGCGCCAACGGAGAGCGCGGCAACGCTCGCCACACTGTACGCGGCTGGGAACCTGATTGCCAGCGAGAACGCTTGCGATCACTCCGGGACAGGGGCCGGGCACCACCACCACAGCTGCTAGAAGGCGTTTCCGGCGCTGTCGAGCAAGAAGAGGAGGCCGTCGCCATGTTGGCAACACCCGGCATTGAGGCTCCGCCGAGGAAGTTGAGAGCCCACTCGCATTCGGCGTGCTTTGTCTGCGGACAAGACAATCCGAACGGCCTGAAGATCCCGTTCGAGCGTCTGGAGAATGGAGACACGACCGCCGAGTGGACTCCTGGCCAGACATGGGAGGGCTTTCGCGGAATAGTGCATGGAGGCGTGGTAAGCACGGTTCTGGATGAGGCAATGTCCAAGGCTGTGGCCGCAACGGGTAGCGAGGCGCTGACGGCGGAATTGCGAATCCGGTTCCGGTTACCGGTCCATTCGGGCGCTACCTTCGTGATCCGGGGCCGGATCGTCAAGCGCAGCAAGCGTCTGATCGAGACCGAGGCAGTGCTGACGGCGGAGGATGGGACCGAACACGCTCATGCGTGGGCCAACTTTCTGGCACTATCGAGCGCACGCTGATGGGCGGCGACAGGCGGCGGAGGTCGGTGGCGGAGGCGAGGAGAATCTTTTTGATGGCCTGAGATTTTCCGATGAACTCGCAGCGCACGGAGAGGAGTGCCGCGATGGCGCCGGAGACGTGGAGGGCGGCCATTGAGGTGCCCGCATCCTCGACGTAGGCGGTGTGCCAGTTTTGGCCGGGCGGGGCTTTCGCGGGGGCGGCGCAGGAGACGATGCGCTCGCCGGGTGCGACGAGATCGGGCTAGCGGCGGCCGTCGCCGGTTGGGCCTTTGGAGGAGAAGTACGAGACGCCGTAGGAGTCCGGACGGTCGCGGTGGGTGGAGCCAACTGTGATGGCGAGTTCGGCGTTGGCGGGGTCGTTGATGGTGAGGGCAAGGCAAGTGGAGGAGGGGCCATAGCCGGAGTTGCCGGCGGCCACAACGACGGAGACGCCGCTGTGGACCAGGCGATCGACCTGCACGCACAGGGGGGAGGCGCCGCAGGCGAACCATTCGGGATCGAATTCGTAGCCTAGGCTGAGGTTGACGCCGTGGATGAGGAGGCGTCGGCCGAAGTCGTTGACCTGCTGGATGTGGTCGAGGGCGGCGAGGATATCGGAGACCTCGCCTTCGCCGTCAGGGCCGAGTACTTTGAGGGAGATCAGCTTGGCTTCCGGGGCGATGCCTCGCGGGCAGGGGGCGTGGATGAAGTCGCGGTGGGAGAGGCCGAGGGGCAGTTCGAGGTGCTGATGGGTGCCGAAGTGGGAGTGGGGGGCGATGCCGGAATCTGCGACGGCCCGGACGATACCCTGACCCGAGGCGCGAAACGCGGTGAAATCGGCGTCGGCTTTGAGCGTGTAAATGGAACGCGACGTGAGCGTGTGGACACGGTGGTAGGAGTCCGCGGGAGGTGGCGCCGACAGGCAGCGCAGAGGGCACGAGGGCCAGGAGTTGCGCCGCCTTACCGGCATGGTGGAGTTCGATCAGGACGCTGGCCCGGGCAGTATCGGGGAGCGTGTCGAGAAGTTGTATGAGGGCCAGGTCGCGGTTGGCCTTGGCGTTCCCGGAATTGACACTGGACGCCAATGGGCCCAGATCGGGAATGCGGCGGGTCCCCAGGCATTGCCTGGACACCCAGCCCCGTTCAATTTCGGCCTGATCGAGCCAACTCCCGTGCTTGGGGGTGCAGTGGACGTTCAGACGGCTCCAGACATAACTGCCGTCTTGGTGGCCGAGATGGTCGGTGAGGGATTTGCGGCAATGAACGTTGAGGTTGGGCGAAGACGAGGCGGCCAGTGTGTATGCCTCATTGTCAGAGCCTGCCCTGGGCAGACCAGACGGAGGCCACAACCGTGGCTGGAAGTTGAAATCGAACAATCGAAACGGTCCACTTATCCCTATGACAGCAAGAAGGTTATCCGATGGCTCCGGAGCGATAGCCGGACACTACTGATCTCCGGCAGACTTCTGGGTGCTGAGTTTGCCTGCGGAGCGCGTAGGGCATGGCGGTCCGATGTCGACGATCATCCTTGTCCTCAACCCCTTACAGATGCGGAGGTGTAAGGGGGGCCGCCGCAGCAAGCCGGGCGCCCGCACAGCAGTCTCCAGTGAGGCCTGAAAAGCAAGAAGTACTGGGTCGATTCCAGGGTCGCGACTAAGGGTTTTGATGGATTTGTGCAGCCAGGAGGTACTGTTACTCTTGGCCTAGCAGCGAACACAAAGTTGCAAGGGAGAGGATAATAAAATGAAGAAATTGAATACACTCATTTGGAAGCTCCGGATCATGCGGGACACGCGCGGCCAGGATCTCATTGAATACGCTCTAATGGCTGGCTTCGTGGCCGTCGCGGCAGGCGCCATCGTCCCCGGTGTGGCTTCCTCCATCAAAACCATCTTTGGCAAGGTCAATACGGTGATGGCCAACAGCGCCACCCAGGGCTAAGCCTCGACACGTCGTCCAGTTCAGAACAACCAAAGAGGGCAGCTTCGGCTGCCCTCTTTCGCGGAATGCCGAGCGCGCGCGGCAGCCTATTGACAACCTGATGGAGGTAAAGTCGCAGCGAATCGCCAGGGCCTCGTGGCGAAGCGGCGTCTGAAACAAGCGGGGAGCAAATATGCGATCCGATGTACACAAACCGGCTCCGAGGAATGTGGCGACGACGAGTTGGCCACTCACTGCGTAGTCTGTATCCATGAAGGGCACTGGCTGTAAATCCGTTGGTTTCGCGTTGGACCTACCCCCAGTTGTTGGACATCTAGTTACTAACGCTCCCGCAAATAAGTGAAATTGTAACGCGACCAATCTGTAATTGGTGTCGGGATCATGAAAGAGGATTTCGTCTTTTCCGTTCCACATCATCTCGTCCCGGTTCACTTGTGGCGAGTACGGCGGCAGAAAGAAGAGCTGCAACCGTCCTTCTGTCGAGGCTGCGAAATCCCTCACCGCACGGGACCGGTGGACGGAATGGCCATCTACCAACAGGAAGACCGGCTGCTTGGCACCCGCCAGGAGTCTGTTCAGAAATTCCGCGTCCACTGTTCACAATCGGCGTCTTGCCCGATGGCCCCAGGCCGTGCCGCTATGGCAGTCATTGCGTACGACACACTCGTCGCTAAAACCGATCCCGGCGCCGGCTTGCTTGGCCATCAGGAGGATTAGAGGGAACTCCTCTCGCTTCCAACGCTCAACCCGCGCGGCGTCGTTTACATGGGCGCGGTGCAGCGGACGCTGGCAGCTCAATCCCAGTTGGCGTATCAGGCGGTGTGTGCTGGAGCGCACCACATTGTCCCCGAGAGCACACCTGCGCTTGATGCCCTCGAATTGTTTCAACGGTCGGGGGATCAGATGGCTCTGGTCGTCTATGAGCACGGCGGCATCCCGGGGAATCGTCAAACTAACAGATCTTGTGCAGGCTGTCGTTGGCGATCTGGGTGGCCCTGGTGAACCAGATCGAGCGAGGATCTCGCCCCGCTACGACGGCTCATGGTTGGCCGATGGAGCGTTACCGGTTTCCGGCTTCTTGGAGGAGCTTGAGCTTCGCAGCGTTCCGGGCGGGCAGGACGGCTTCAATGCCGTGGGCGGCCTAGTGCTCGCGCACCTGCGTCACCTCCCGATGCCCGGGAGAGCTTTGAAACCGAGGGCTGACGGCTTGAGGTAATGGCCATGGATGGGAACAGAATCGACAAAGTCCTCATCACCCGATTGCCCAATGCCTCAGGGGAAGAGTAAACAAATGTCTGTCTCTGATTCCGCCACCGGCCAAGGACTCAGCCCGTTGACCTGTATGCCAGCCGCGCCACTTGACCGGTGACTTTTGCGCGTCGAGCCGCCTTACTTCAGCTTTTGAACACGGAAGTCATCAAAGTAGGTGACGCTATCAGCTTTAGTCCAGAGGCCGGTCATGCCGCCAGCAGAGAA
>CAYVDY010000237.1:0-9991 GCA_964450255.1 uncultured Candidatus Solibacter sp.
GCCTCAGCAACTGGCCGCGCTGCACGGTGGGGCGGCTGAGGATGGAAGAAGGGTCGGTGATGTAGCCATAGAACGGGTTGCTGACGGTCTGATTCAGCGCGGTCCCCAGCGATAACAGGGCATCGGGAAGCTGGTTGTACTGGACGGCGCTGGGCAGGGCGACCGCCGACGTGCCGGCATAGCCGATGTCGAGCACGAGCGACCAGGGAAGCTGCCGCTGGATGTCGAGCGACCACTGTGACTGGTAGGGCAAGCGCTGCTGCCGAATGGGGCCGCTGATGCCGAGTCCCACGTTGGTCATCAATCCCAGGGCGTTGCCTTGAGGCTGGGCTATGCCCTGCGGGAATGGATTGGTGAGTGCATATGTGGGCGTGACTCCATCGGGCTGAGTAGCGAGCGCGCTGGTGGTGCGGCTGAAGCCCTGTGCGCCGTCGGTATTGGGGACCAGTGGGTGGTGGAAGATGCCCAGGCCGCTGCGAACCACCGTTTTGGAGTCCACCTGCCAGGCCAAGCCAACTCGCGGATCCCAGTTGTCGGTGTCGGCGAGTTGTGTGCGATTCCCCAGACCGCTGACGCCCACGAAGCCGACTCCGCCCCTCAGATTGCCGTAGCCCGGGACCGTCTGGGTCAACGGGCTGGGCGAATCCAGGTCGAGGAAAGTGTATTCGTTGTTGACCTCAGACCGCGCCAGTTCCAGGTTGTAGCGGATTCCATAGGTTAGGGTCAGGCGGGTGTTCAGGCGCCATTCGTCCTGCGCGTAGAAGGCGTAGTAGGGATGCCGGTGATCTTCCAGCGGACGCAGCGTGTAGCTAACGCCGGAGGCGGCGTTGAGGAACAGGTCGGCTAAGCCGTGCCCAGTTCCGGCGGTGGCAGCCTGCGGATTCGGCCCGCCCGTGAATGTGCCACTGGCCGCGACGCTGAGCGGCGAGCTCTGGTCGATGAGAACGGGGAACCAGCGCCAGTCGAAGCCGGCTTTGATGGTGTGCGAGCCGCGAAGGACCGTAAGGTTGGCGTTATACTGCCAGGTGCGCGAGCGCACCGCGTTATAGCCGGTGCCTGTGACGCCCACCTGAGTGAGGCGCCCAATAGTGGTTGTGGGGAAATATTTGACGCGCTGGCCGTCGATCGCACTGGCGGGCAGACCGAGGGTGGATTGATCGAAGTCGATGGAAAGCGGTGTCCGATTCGTCTCGCTCTGCGCCATGGAGAAGTGGTGCTGGAAAATGGTGCCCGCGCTGACGGACCACGTGTGGTTGCCCACCCAGTTGATGCCTGGGATGCGGTTCGGAGTCTCCACCGGCGAAGCGAAATTGCCGTAGACCAGCGGTTGAGCGTTGATATTGCGGAACCAGTTCCAGCGAAAGAAGACCGAGTGGTTCTGGGTGACCTGATGATCGATGCGGAAGTCGTAACGGTCCGAATCCAGTGCGTTGGCGGAAGAGATGAAGTAGTTGTTGGTGTTGCTTTGCCCTTGGCCGACTTGATTGGCAGCCGGGTAATAGCCGAGGATGTTCTTGGCGTAGGTGCCGAGCAGGGCGGCCGGAACCACGTTACCCGGGAAGAGCTCTCGGATGTAGCGAGTCGTTCCGGCAGGCCGATTCGGATCCAACTGCGTGGTGCGAGGATCGTAGATACGGATCAGGTTACCGTTGGCTTCCAGCGAGCGCGAAAAATCACCGCGGCGTTCGAACTCGCTGGGCACTGTGCCGGTGTATGCGTTCAGACTGCGTTCGCGGAGACCCTCATATGCGAAAAAGAAGAAGCTGCGGCTGCGGCCGTCGTAGATCTTGGGCAGTGCGATGGGTCCGCCGACCGTGCCGCCGAACTGGTTACGCCGAAAGTTGCGGCGAGGCTGGCCGGCCCGGTTAGCGTTGAAGCCGTTGGAGTCCAGTACGGAATTGCGCAGAAACTCGTGCGCCGACCCGTGCAGTTGATTCGTGCCGCTCTTGATGGCAAAGCTGATCAGGCCGCCGCCCGTGCGCCCGAACTCCGGAGCATAGGGGCTGGTGTTGACCTTGAACTCCTGAACTGCGTCCACCTGCGGTATGGCCGAGACCTGGTTATTGTAGGTGCCGGTGTTCGCCGCGCCGTCGATGAGGATCTCATTGGTGCCGCCGCGTCCGCCGTTGATGCGGAAATTGTTCGTGGTGGATTGGCTGGCCGTATTGTCGCCAGCCAGGCGTCCCGTGGTGACGCCGGGTGTGAGGTTCAGCAGGAACAGCGGGTTGCGGGTGTTGAGGGGAATCGACTTGAGGAACTGGTTCTCCACCACCGTGCCGCGATCGGCACGATTGGTCTGTAGAAGAGGCGCGTCTTCGCTGATGGTGATGGACTCTTTCAGGTCGCCTGGTTGCAGAGTGACGGGGATGACGCGCTGCTGCCCAATCTCAAGCACGATGCCATCGACGCGCGATTCCTTAAATCCCGCCGCGCTGGCCGTTAACGCGTACGCGCCCGGGGAGAGCGGCGGAAGGGCGAAGTAGCCCTCGCTATTGGTGGTGGTTTGGTTGACGATGTTGGTCTTTGTGTTAGTGATCTTCACTGTCGCACCCTGCACGACGGCTTGAGAGGAATCACTGACACGACCGGAAACGACGGCGTTCTGCGCGGACGCGGTCAGAACTGCGAGGGAGAAGAAAAC
Source organism: uncultured Candidatus Solibacter sp. (assembly GCA_964450255.1). Lineage (GTDB taxonomy): Bacteria > Acidobacteriota > Terriglobia > Bryobacterales > Bryobacteraceae > Paludibaculum. The sequence goes on from CAYVDY010000237.1 coordinate 2,642, forward strand.
GCAGGCGAGTCTGAACATTGAGCCTCCAAAATCGAAGCGTAGTAATCCCAATGTAGCCCGACTGTAACACAGGGCGGCCGGAAGGTGGCCGCTACTCGTCGCCGGCCGCGTCGCGCTTAGGCTTCCTGTCGGCGCGGATCTCGATGATGTGGCGCTTGGAGGGATCGGTCAGTTGCTGGAGTTCCAGCATGGCATTGCCCGCGCGAGTGGAGTGGCCGCCGGAGTGGGTCCAATACAGCCATCCGCGCGTTTCCATCCAGCACGCCAGACGATGGAGTGCGCAGAAGGCCGCGGCGATGATGGGGAACCAGAGCCAGTCCGGCACAGAGTTAATCCTCCGAACTGCTGCTGACCCGCAGCACGGAGAGGAACGCCTCCTGCGGGATATCCACCTTGCCGACGCGCTTCATGCGGCGCTTGCCTTCCTTCTGTTTTTCCAGGAGCTTGCGCTTGCGTGAGATGTCGCCGCCATAGCACTTGGCGATTACGTTCTTGCGAAGCGCCGCGATGGACTCGCGGGCGATGATCTTGGCGCCGATGGCCGCCTGAAGGGCTACCTCGAACTGCTGCCGCGGGATCAGTTTCCGCAGGCGCTCGATCAACCCCTTGCCGCGCTCGTAGGCGAATTCCTTGTGGACGATGATAGAGAGCGCGTCCACTGGCTCTCCGGCCACCAGGACGTCCATCTTCACCATTGGCGAGACGCGTGTGCCATCCAGGTGATAGTCCAGCGAGGCGTAGCCGCGCGACGCGGACTTGAGCCGGTCGTAGAAGTCCATGACCACTTCGTTGAGCGGCATCTCGTACACCAGCATCACGCGCCCGCCGCCGAGGTGCTCGAACTTACGCTGGTTGCCGCGCTTCTCTTCCAGCAGCTTCAGAATCTCGCCCAGGAAGTCCTCGCGCGTGATTACCGTGGCCTCAATGATGGGCTCTTCGATCTTTATAATCTCGCTCGGGTTGGGCCACTTGCTGGGGTTCTCCACCGTGACCACTTCCCCGCTGCCGAGCGTGATGACGTAGCGCACGCCGGGCGCGGTGGTGATCAGGTCGATCTCAAACTCGCGCTCCAGCCGCTCCTGGATGATCTCCAGATGGAGCAATCCCAGGAAGCCGCAGCGGAAGCCGAAGCCCAGCGCGACTGAGTTTTCGGGCTCGAAGTTGAAAGCGGAATCGTTGAGCCGCAGCTTTTCCAGCGCATCGCGCAGGACGCCGTGCTCGTGGCTCTCCACCGGGTAGAGTCCGGCGAAGACCATCGGCTTCAGCTCTTCGAAGCCGGGCAGCGGCTCGGTGATCAGATTCGCGGCGTCGTAAATGGTGTCGCCAATCTTGGCGTCGGAGACCGTCTTGATGTTCGCGAAGAGGAACCCGACCTCGCCCGCGCTGAGCTGCTCGCACGGGATCGGCTTGGGCGACTGGAAGCCGAGGCCGTCCACCTCGTAAGTGCTCTCGGTGGTCCACAGGCGGACCTTCTGGCCCTTGCGGACGGTACCGTCAATGATGCGGGCCAGGATGATTACGCCGCGGTAGGGGTCGAACCAGGAATCGAAGATCAGCGCGCGCAGCGGGGCGTTGGGATCGCCCTTGGGCGGAGGCACGTACTTGATCACCGACTCGCAAATCTCGTGGATGCCTACTCCCGTCTTGGCGCTGGCCATCACGGCATTGGACGTATCGAGCCCAATCAGATTCTCGATCTGCTCCATCACCCGTTCGGGCTCGGCCGACGGCAGATCGATCTTGTTGACCACCGGAATCAGTTCCAGGTTGTGGTGGATGGCTAGATAGGTGTTGGCGAGGGTCTGCGCTTCCACGCCCTGGCTGGCATCGACGACCAGCAAGGCGCCCTCGCAGGCCTGCAGGCTCCGCGACACTTCGTATGTGAAATCGACGTGACCAGGCGTGTCGATCAGGTTCAACTGATAGAGATGGCCGTCATCGGCATGATATTCCAGGCGCACGGCGTGGGCTTTGATCGTGATGCCGCGCTCTCGCTCCAAGTCCATGGAATCCAACACTTGCGCCATCATCTCGCGTTGCGACAGGGCCCCCGTGTACTCCAAAAGGCGGTCTGCGAGAGTCGACTTGCCGTGGTCGATGTGCGCAATGATCGAGAAGTTCCGAATGTAGGCGGGGTCCATGCTGTAAAATGAGGGAGTCCACTCATTATCCCATATGTCGCACAAAGTCTTCGAAGGACAACTTGAGGCAAAGGGCCTCCGGTTTTCGCTGGTGGTAAGCCGTTTCAACAGCTTCATCACCGAACGGCTCCTCAGCGGCGCGCTGGATGCCCTGAAACGGGCTGGCGTGCCGGACTCAGACGTCGAGATCGTCAAAGTGCCGGGATCATGGGAGATGCCGGTAGTGGTGGCAGAAATTGCGCGCCAGAAACGGCACGACGGCATCATCTGCCTGGGCGCCGTCATCAAGGGCGAAACGCCGCATTTTGATTATGTTGCGGGCGAAGCGGCGAAGGGCCTCGCCCAAGTTTCACTGGCCACCGGAGTGCCCATTGCGTTTGCCGTGCTGACCACCAACACGCTGGAGCAGGCCATCGATCGCGCGGGAGCTAAGGGTGGAAACAAGGGTTTCGAAGCCGCGATGACCGCAATCGAGATGGCGAATCTCCTGCGCGGACTCCGCGACCGGAGTTGAGAATCTCAAAATGCCAGCACGCCGCAAGTCCCGACAGAAAGCAGTACAGGTTCTCTTCGTCTGGGACTCGCGTAAAGTCTCGATTGATGAGGCGGTCCTCTCGTACTACGATTCGCTCTACTCCGCCGAGGGTGAGGAGGAAACCGGAGAGGAGACGGCGTTGCCACCTGATCCCGATCACTTCATGGAGACGTTGGCTCGTGGCACCGCTGCCCATGTAGTGGAATTGGACGCCTACATTGCCAGGCGCGCGGAGAACTGGCGCCTGGAGCGCATGCCGGTGGTCGATCGCAATATACTACGTGTGGCGATATTCGAGATGAAGTTTCTGGATACGCCCCACGCCGTCGTGATCGATGAGGCGCTGGAGCTTGCCAGGCGCTACTCGGAAGAGGAAGCTGTGCCCTTCGTCAACGGTGTTCTTGACGCCATCCGGAAGTTGATCGCCGCCGAACCCGCCGCCGGCTAAGCCCACTACTTTCCAATACAAAACGTTGCAAATATGTGGTTTAGAATGTCATCGGCGGTTGTCGCGCCGGTGAGCGCGTCCAACGGGCGAAGAGCCGCGTAGCAATCCAGCAGCAGCATCTCATGAGGGAATCCGAACATTGTGGCATCGGCTGCACGCTGCAACGCGTTAATCGACTCTCGTAGGAGTACTTCATGCCGCAGGCTGGTGATCACGCCGGACTGCGGTGCGCTAAACCCGTCCGGTGCGATGAGCGCCACGATTTGGCGGCTCAATTCCCCGAGTCCCGCGCCTGTAGTTGCCGACGTCGGAACGACCGCGAAATCGGCCGGAAACAGACGTGGCAGATCGGCCTTGTTCCCGACAGCGAGGTGCAAACCCTGCCCCCCTGCCCGCGTCAGCAGGGCTTGATCCTCTGGCGTGAACGGTTGACTCAGGTCAACCACTACAAGTGTGATATCGGCGTCAGCCATGGCCTGATGGCTGCGGTCGATGCCAAGACGTTCCACCACATCGGCACTTTCGCGGATACCCGCCGTGTCCACGAGCCTTACCGGAATGCCATCCAGCGAAAACGTCTCGGACACGGTATCCCGCGTGGTGCCAGGAATGTCGGTGACGATGGCGCGGTCTCGCTGTAGCAAAGCGTTGAACAGGCTGCTTTTACCGACGTTGGGCCGGCCGACGATGGTCAGCGTCAACCCGTCGTGGATGAGCTTTCCGAATCGAAAGGTATCGGCCAGACGAGTAAGCCCAGCGATGATGGGGCGGATCCGGCCCACGATTGCGTCATTTGTCGCAAAAGAAACATCGTCCTCTGCGAAGTCGATGCCGGCTTCGAGAAGGGCGATCAGTTCGACGAGTTGAGCCTTTGCCGGAGTGAGGGCACGGGAGACTGAGCCTTCCATCTGTTGGGCCGCCACGCGCGCCTGGTGGAGCGTGGTGGCGCGGATGAGGTCATGGACGGCCTCGGCCTGGGGCAGGTCGATTCGGCCGTTCAGATAGGCACGCAGCGTGAATTCGCCGGGGTTGGCGGGACGGGCGCCGGCGCGGAGGGCACGATCCACGCAATGCCGCAGTACAACGGGCGATCCGTGGCAGGAAATCTCCACGACATCTTCGGCGGTGTAGGACTTTGGCGCGGCGAACCAGGTGGCGACCACCTGATCCACTGTCGCGCCGCCATCATCAAGAAGTTCGGCGAGCATCGCGAAGCGAGGCTGCCATTCGATTCCATCGCCAAGGCGCAACATGGACGAGGCGATATCCCGGGCCTGAGAACCCGAGATGCGCACAATGCCTAAGCCGCCCAGCCCGGGCGGGGTGGCGATAGCCACGATGGTGTCGTGTGTCGACAAGAACTGCGGGATAACTACCGGGGGCCGCGGCCCCTGCCGCGATCACCGCCGCCGCCACCCGGACCGCGGCGGTCTCCGCCGGGCCGGCCCCTGCCGCGATCTCCACCGCGTCCGCGATCTCCACCGCCAGGACCACCCCGGCCACGATCACCACCGCGTCCACGGTCGCCAAACCCGCCACCTGGACCGTCGCGGCGCGGAGGCGCCGTGGGTGTGGGCGGATCGGGCAGGGAGGCCATGCCGGCGGGGTAGATGACAACGTGGCGGTACGGACCCGTGCCGGCGCTCTCGCTCCGGAGGTCCTCCTGATCACGCATCGCCAGATGGATGAGGCGGCGTTCACGGCTGCTCATCGGGCTGAAGCGGTAGGGAGTCTTCGATTCCCTGACCCGTTCGGCGACGGTAAGCGCGCCCACTCGCAGCTCTTCCTGCCGCAGCAGGCGATAATCGTTGGCGTCAAAGCACAACAGGGCGTGCTCGTCCGGCGCCATGTCAAGAACTTCCTGAGTGAGCTGTTCAAGAGCGAGCAGAGCCTCACCCTTGTTGTTCATCAGGAATTCGAGATCAGGCCCGGCAAACTTGACGACGAGCGTGGGCTTCTCGAAGTAGCTGCCCGCCTCCTCGCCGTCCAGGATCTCGTACTCGACGTCAAAATCCACGGAATCGAGGACCGCGTCAAGAAAATCGGCGACATCATCGCCCACCGTTTCGACTGTGTATTTCCGGTTACTCATCGGCCGAACCGTTTCTGCTTCCTATTTCTTCTTAGAAATCGACGCCTGGGCGGGGGCTGGCTTGGCACTATACTTGTTGAAAAAGTATTGCTGAACAATGCCAACCACGTTACCAGTGAGCCAGTATAACACCAGGCCACTCGAAGCGCCGTAGAACATGACAGTCATCATGATAGGCATCATGATCATCATGAGTCGTTGTTGAGAGGGATCGGGGCTCGCCACAGGAGTCATCTTCTGCATCAGGACCTGTGTCACGAGCATGCCGACAGGAAGGAGGCGGATCGGAATGGTCTCCGGCTGAGACAGATCCGCCACCCAGAGCCAACTGGCGCCGCGCAGCTCGATGGCCACGGACAGCACCTTGAAGAACGCGATGAAGAACGGCATCTGCAGCAGCAGCGGCACACAGCCGCCCATCGGATTAATGCCGTGCTTCTTGTAGAGCTCCATGAGCTCTTCATTCTGTTTCTGCTTGCGAGGATCGCGGGACGGCAGGTCTTTGTACTTGCCCTGGATCAGCTGCATCTCCGGCTGCAGAGCTGCCATCTTCTGAGAGCTCTTGATCTGCGAGAAGCGCAGAGGCAGGAGGAGAATATTGATGACAACGGTGGCCAGGACGATGGCCCAGCCCCAATTGTGGGTGATTTTGTCGTTGGTCCAGTTCAGGGCCAGGAACAGGGGCTTGGCGACGATCTCAAACCAGCCCCAGTCGATCATCGTTTCCAGCTTGCGATCGGTGGCGCGGAGGATGTCGGTGTCTTTCGGCCCGACAAACAGCGCGGAGCGGTTCAGGCCCTGGCCGCCGAATGCGATTCCGACGTGCGCTTTCTCCTCTTCACCCTGCACCACCACAAACTTGTCCTGGATTGTGTGAAACGAGGCATTCGCGCCAGGTTCCGGAATTAGGACTCCTGCAAAATAGGTGTCCTCCAGCCCGGCGAAGTGGAACTCGCCCTCGGCGGGCATCGGTCCCTTTTCTGTTTCGCTGGCGCTAACTGTGATCAGCTTGCTCTTCGCCGCCAGATAGTGGACGCTGTGTTGAACGTCCAAGGCGTTGTGGAATGTGCGATCCCCGAAACCGCCGCGCCAGGAGAGACGGTGCTCAACAGGCTTGCCGCCGGCGCTGACTTCGGAGGAGAAGCGCGAGCGATACGCAACAGTCTCGAAGTGAAAGGACTTGCGGGCCGTGGTCTTGCCGTCGCTGTATTCAAACTCGATCGAAAGCGGGTCAGGCTGCTGCACGGCGAACAACACGTCGTTCAGGTTGGTGCCGGTAGGCGGAGTGTAGTAGTAATACCCGAAAGCCTTGCCGGCGCGATCGTCGATCAACTCGATCGGCTTGCCGTTGATGTCGTTGTACTTCTTCAGAACCCAGCTCTTGATAGAGGCACCCTTATTGGAGAAGACGATGCGGTACACGCTCGTCTCGATCGTTCGGAGCTCTTCCGCGCTTGCCATCACTACCGCCGGGACGGCCTCGGCAGTCTTCTTGCCGGGCGCTTTTTTGCTGACCGGTGGCGCAACCGCTGCAACCGGAGCAGCCTCTGGCGGTTTGACGCTCTTCTGAGCCTGCTGCACGGGCTGGGTGGCCGGCTTGACCGGCGCTTTCGGCATCAGGTACTGAGTGCCGAAGAGAACGAGTCCCATCAGCCCGAAGGCCAGCAGGAGTCGCATCTCCATCGAGAGTTCTTTTTTCTTGCCGTTGGGTTCGTCGGCCATTGGGGTCTCTTTCTAAGCTACGGGATCCAGGCCGCCGGGGTTCAGGGGATGGCAGCGGGCAAGGCGGCGAAGGCCCATCCAAACGCCGCGGGCGGCGCCGTACTTCTGCACGGCGTCCATCATGTACTGCGAACAGGTCGGGTGAAAGCGGCAGGCGGAGGGCAATAGCGGGGAGAGCAAGCGCTTGTAGGTGCGAAGAGTTGCGAGAATCACGCTTTGCATCGCCGGAACACCTTGTCCACTTCGCTGTCCAGGACCGCTTGCGGCACCGCCAGGGCGCCGCGACGCAAGTTCCAGACGATTTCCCAACCAGGGCTTAACGCAGCAAACCGCCGGCGGATAGTCTCTCGCAGGCGGCGCTTCATTCGATTGCGAAGTGTGGCTTTGCCCAGAGCCCGGGGCGTAGTGAAGC
>CAYVDY010000238.1:0-9990 GCA_964450255.1 uncultured Candidatus Solibacter sp.
GGCGAGAGCCCCGTCCTCTTGAAACTATTTCTCAGCTTCCAGCTGAACCGGCACAGCAGGAGGTCTTCGGGGTACGCCCCAGATTCGCGTGGTGTATCGACGTCTGCGGCACACATCCGCAGATGGCGCAGATTACGGCGGGACTGGGGCTGGAGGCGCTGGTCTACACGCGGCGAAACAGCACGGGATCGGCGATTCACTGGCTGGAGGCCCCCGACGGAACCCGCACGCTGGCCATTGCTCCAGGGCACTACTCGGATCTCGGAGACATTTTCTCGGCCACCGGCCCGATGACGGCCGAGCAGGTCTCGGCGCTGAAGAAGCAGCTCGACGGCCGGACGAAGATCACGCCAGCCGGGGCGCCCGTCCTGGCGATCGGCGGTTACGGCGATTACAACCTCACGCCGAAGCGCAGGGACTACCCGACCGCCTTTCTCAAGGAATGGAAGGAGATCGACCCGTCCACCGACTTCCAGTTCACGACGCTCTCCAAGTATGTGGATGACGTCGCGCCGAAGTTGAAAACAGGAGCCATGAAGATCCCGTCCCTCCGCGGCGGCACCGCCTATGACTTCCACTCCTTCTGGATCGAATGTCCCAGGGTGAAGACTGCGTACCGGCGGTGCGAACACGCTTTGCAGGCCGCCGAGATGCTCGCCTCCGCGGCCAGCCTTCAGGCCGGCCACGCCTATCCGGCAGATCCGCTCTACCATGCCTGGCTGCAGATGTTCCTGAACATGGACCGCAATACGCTGTGGGGGGCAGCGGGCGGAATGGTGTTCGAGCACGAGAAGTCCTGGGACGCCGCGGATCGCTTCCGCCACGTGGAGACCACGTCGCGCACGGTGCTGCGGCAGGCCGGCGCGGCGCTGGCGGGTAAGGCGGATGGAGTCACGCTGTTCAATCCGCTGAACTGGCGAAGGCAGGATCCGGTGGTGCTGGCGGCGGCCGACGTGCCGGCGGGACTCACGGCCGAAGCGCTGCCCGGCGGGCTGGCGATCTGCGTGCCGGCACTCGACGCGATCTCGCTGACACCGGCGCCGCGCTCGGCAGCGCGACCAGTGGCGCCGGGTGCCATCGCTCTGCCGGATCGCATCGAGAACCGCTTCTATTCAGCCCGTATCGACGCGGCCACCGGCGCGCTGGTCAGCCTGAAGCTCAAGCCATCGGGCCGCGAGATTCTGGGAGGGCAGGCCAACGTCCTGATCGCCGAACGTCCGAGAACACAGAAGGGCGATCCCGGCGATCACATGCTGTTCCGGGAAGAGCGGAACCGGCTGGGCTCCTCTTCAGATTCTCCGGTCCGCGTTTCGGCCACGCGCGGTCCGCTGGCGACCACTGTCACGTGCGAGGGGACGTTCTTCGGCGGCGGAGCTTGCCGGCGCATCATCCGCTTCTATCACGACTCGCCGCGCATCGATTTCGAAACGACGCTCAACGATATTCCGGACCGCACCGTGGTGGTGTCTGAATTCCCGTTGGCGCACGATGTGACGGAGTTGCGGCGGGCCATCCCCTATGGCTTCACGCACGGCGCGTGGCCGGAGCCGACCGAGGCTCTGCCGGGCTGGAGTAAGGGAATCGCGCCGGCGTTGCGCTGGTCTCATTGCACGCTGGCGGGCGGAGGCGGATTCGCTCTGCTGGATCGCGGACTCAGCGGTCGCGAACTGACCGGCAGGACCCCAGTGATCTTCCTGCTCAACACGACGAACAAATACTACGGCTATCCGAATCCGTGGCTCTCCGGCGAGGGGCGGCACGTGCTGGAATACGCCATGGTTGCGCACGACAACGCGTGGGAGGCGGCAAGAATTCCGCAGATGGCGTGGGAGTACAATTGCCCGCCGTTTGTGGTGGAAGGAGCGGCCGCCGCGCCGGTGTCGTTCCTGCAGACGAGCGCGAATGTGATTGTCGAGGCGATGCGTCGCGATCGCGGATTCCTGGAGGTGCGACTGGCGGAGTGCTTCGGCCGGGCAGGTACCGCGCACGTCATAATTGCCCTGCCCCACAACGGCGCGGCGCTAACGGATCTGACCGGCGCGAACCCGAAGGAGTTGCCGGCCGGACCGCGGCCTCGCTACGAATTTACTGTCCGGCCGCAGCAGATTGTGACGCTTCGGTTCCGCACGGCAGGCAGCGTTCCGTCGCCAAAGCCGCTGCTGGAATGGGAGCCGCTGGTCCCGCCGGCCAAGCGAGCGATGCTGAAGCAGTACTCCAGCGAGAAGGGCCATCCGCCGCGCGGAGTCTGAGGTTTCACCGCGCCAGAATGCGTCCGAAATCCGCTTGCGTCAGCCGCATCGTCCGCCAATCGTGGAGATGCTGCGCCCCGTACTTCGCATAGAAATCCTGCGCCAGGCGGTTCCAATCGAGCACGACCCACTCCATGCGCCCGCAGCCCCGCCGGTCCGCCTCCGCCACCATTTCTTTGAAAAGACCGGCACCCGCGCCCTGGCCGCGGAACTCGGTCTTCACGAAAATGTCTTCCAGGTAGAGAGTCGGCAGCGCGAGGAAACTGGAGTACGTCTCCAGCACCAGCGCGTATCCGGCCGCCACGCCGTCTACGAAGCTGAGCCACGCGTCGAGCCGCGGCTTATCCCCAAAGATGTCGCGGACCAGCCGCTGGCGCGCGCTCTCATCCGGCGGCGTGAGCTTCTCGTAATCTGCCAGCGCGTCGATGAGAGACAGCAGGATGGGCGCCTCGGCTGGCAGGGCGCGACGGACTTCCAACATGGTCAGGCTCCTTCAGGTCAGGGAATCGAAATGTAGTGAATGCCGTTGGCAGTAAGCCGCTTGCCGTCGAGGAAGTTGCGGCCGTCCACGACTACCGGCTTGCTCATCACAGTCTTTAGCTTCCCCCAATCGAGCTCGTAATACTCGGGCCACTCGGTGACCAGAACGACTGCATCGGCACGATCAAAGAGGTCTTCGGGCTTCGCCACCAGCTCGATATCGATATCGGAATATTCGCGGCGGAAGCGATCCATCGCCACGGGGTCATGAGCCCGCACGATGGCGCCGTGCTGCAGCAGCCGGCGGGCAATGTCGAGCACCGGCGCCTCGCGCAAGTCGTCGGTGTGCGGCTTGAAGGCCAGCCCGAGCAGGCCGATGGTGCGGCCTTTCAAGATCCGCAATTCGACGAGCAACTTCTCCACCACGCGCGCCCGCTGGCGCTTGTTCACTTCGATGGCCGCGTTCACGATCGGCATCGAGAGACCATACTCCGCCGCCGTGCTGATCAGAGCCGAGGTGTCCTTTCCAAAACACGACCCGCCCCAGCCGAGCCCGGCCTGCAGGAAGCGCGGCCCGATACGCGCGTCCAGGCCAATGCCTCGCGCCACTTCACCGATGTCGGCGCCGACTCGCTCGCCCAGGTTGCCGATCTCGTTGATGAAGCTGATCTTCAACGCCAGAAACGCGTTGGCCGCGTACTTAATCAGTTCCGCCGATGCCAGGTCCGTGGAGACCAGCGGCACCGCGCCCAGGTCCGCCGGCCGTGGCAGGAAATGCGGCGCCTGGAAGCTCTGGTCGATCAGCGGCCGGTAGAGCGTGTACAGGATCTCCAGCGTGCGCGGCGCTTCGCCGCCCACCACGATGCGGTCCGGATACAGGCTGTCCGCCAGCGCCGAGCCCTCGCGCAGAAACTCAGGGTTGGAGGCGACGGCGAAACGGTTGTCGGCGCGCACTCCGCGATGCTGCTCGAAGGAGGTCCGGATGAGCGACTCCACCCAGTTCCCGCTGCCGATGGGCACGGTGGATTTATTGACCACCACCACGAATTCGCCATCGAGATACTGCCCAATGCTTTCGCTGGCCGAGCGGAGATAGCGCAGATCCGGACTGCCGTCACTCTTCGGCGGCGTGCCCACGGCGATGAAGATCACCTGAGCGCCGGGGATGGCCTCCTGGTAGCTGGTCGTGAACCGGATTCGCTCGCTGGCCTCCGCCAGCAGGTCTGCCAGCCCAGGTTCGTGGATGGGAATGCGGCCCTCGCGCAGCGCCAGGATCTTCTCCTCCACTGGATCCAGGCACGTCACGTCGTGGCCCAGATACGCCAGACAAACCCCAGTGGTCAAACCGACATAGCCGGTCCCCAGAATTGCTACTTTCATACAAATTCACCCCTTGATCACGCCAATCGGACGTAGCCGCGCGATCCGTCTGGCAAGGCCGGCGCGGTGCACCACATCAATCACCTCGTCCACGTCCTTGTATGCCTCGGGGATCTCCTCCACGATGCCGTCCCGTGTTTCGCTTCTCACCAGAATGCCACGCTCCGCCAGCGAGCGCTGCACGTCCGCCGCGTTGCGCCCCTGCTTCGCCTTGTTGCGGCTCAGCAGCCGGCCCGCTCCGTGGCAGACGCTGCCGAAGGTCTCCAGCATGGCGGCGTCGCAGCCGGCCAGGATCCAGGACGCGGTGCCCATGCTGCCTGGGATAAACACAGGTTGGCCCACTCCGCGATATTTCGCGGGAATCTCGGCGTGATGCGGAGGAAAGGCGCGCGTCGCTCCCTTGCGGTGCACCAGCACGTCCACCTCGCGACCTGCCCAGACGTGCTTCTCGCGCTTGGCGATGTTGTGGCAAACGTCGTAGACCAGATCGAGCCGCGCGCGCTTGCCGAAGACCTTCTGGAAACTGCCCCGGAGAAAATGGAGGATCGCCTGACGGTTCGCCCACGCGAAATTCGCCGCCGCGCGCATCGCCCTCAAATACTCCTGTCCCTCCTCGCTCTGCACCGGCACGCACGCCAGTTGGCGGTCCGGCAGGGTGATGCCGTATTTCTTCATCGCCGCACCCATCCGCGCCAGCGAGTCCGTACACACCTGGTGCCCCAGACCGCGCGACCCGCTGTGGATCAGCACCACCACCTGACCCTCGGTGATGCCGAACGCGGCGGCGGCATCTGGCGCCTCCACGCTCTCCACGTACTGCACTTCCAAAAAGTGGTTGCCGCTGCCGAGCGTGCCGATCTGCGGGCGGCCCCGCTCCCTGGCGCGCGGCGTCACGGCGGCGGAATCGGCGTCAGCCAGGCAACCGCCCGCCTCGCAGTGTTCGGCATCGGAGCGGTCGCCGTAGCCCTGCTCCACCATCCACGGCGCGCCGCGTTCCAGCACCAGCTTCAACTGCTTCTCTGTGATGTCCAGATGCCCTTTGCCGCCGACTCCGCAGGGCACATCGCGGAACACCTGGTCGATCAGTTCGCGCATGCACGCCCGAACCTCGCCGAGCTCCAGATTGGTCCGCACCAGCCGCACGCCGCAGTTGATGTCGTAGCCCACGCCGCCGGGCGAAACGACGCCGTTCCGCCAATCCATCGCCGCCACGCCGCCGATGGGGAATCCATAGCCTTGGTGAATGTCGGGCATCGCCAGCGACGGCCCGACAATGCCGGGCAGGCAAGCCACGTTCACCGCCTGTTCCAGCGCATTGTCCTTGCAGATCAGCTCGCGCAGCGCGTCGCTGGCGTAGAAGACAACATCGGTCTTCATCCCGATGCGCGCGTCGCGCGGAATGCGATTCCGCACATCGTCGATCCGCTCAATCAGATGTCGAGGTACACCTCGGCCGTCCATCGCTCACCCTCTTTCCACATTCTCAGTTGGTGATAGGTAGCCGCCTTCACAACCATTCGCGGCGGGTGCCGGGCATCGTTTCGCGCCTCGCCCCGGACAACGGAATGCACGGCGCGTGGCTCGAAATTCACATCGAATTCACACGGCACGAAGCTTGCGCCATCGACGAGCCACAGGATCTCATTCAGCCAGTTGATCAGCAACTCCTCGTCGTCGGCGCCCTCTACCGCCACCGCGCACGACTCCAGCGGCCCCGCGGCAGAACTGTCCAGTGCCACGCTCACCAGCGCCAGGGCCGCACTGGCGTACAGCTCCGCCTTCGTCGCGCCCCACGCGCGAAACCCCGTGTCCGCTGTGTGTTCGAGAAGCTCGAAGCCGCCGTTCACGCCTTCAATTGTCGCGCCAAAAAGGGCAGGCCATCCTTGCCGGAAAACACATGAGCGCCAGGGTGAACCTCCTGCCCGATGCGGTCCCCCGCGCCCATCACGTCGTATACCTTTTTCACTTGCTCGAATGAGGCCTGGAAGGCTGCCAGCGGAAAGATCGGGTCCTTCACGCCGCTCTCGCAAAACAGCGGGCGCGGCGCGATGCAGGAGGCGACGTCGAACTGCTCGCACCACTGCAGGATGCCCGGCACGTAGTTGTCGATGCAGTGCGAGATGCTCATCACCGAATCGCGGAACGTATTCAGATACCCGCTCACGAACGCCGCCGCGATGCGCTCATCCAGCGCCGAGGCGAACACCGTGATGGTCCCGCCGCCGGAAATGCCCATGCACCCGATGCGCTTCGCATCGAACTCCTTGCGCGTCTCCAGGTAATCGATGGTGCGCATGATGTCCCACACGCGCCACCCCACCATCGTTTCGCCGAACAACAATGCCGCCCCCGCCGATGGCTGGCACGACGACGTGCTCAGCCCCTTCCTGCGCGCCTCGGCATCGCGCCGGCACCCAAAGCCCAACGGCTCGATGGCAAACGCCGCCATGCCGTTTTCAACGATCTGCAGTGCGTAGTCATACTGGTACCCGACCTTCTCCGTGCGGTCCTTGCCCTTGTCGTCGATGCCCACGATGTCATCTACGCCGCGTCCGTGGCCGGGTATGCTGATCACCACCGGCATCGGCTTCTGCTTGCCCTTGGGGATCAGCAGATACCCGAAGACCGCCATGCCCGGACGCGACTCGAAGACCACAGTCTCCCGCGTGTAGCCCGGAAACTCGCGGGTTTCCAACACGCGCGGCTGCAACGCCTTCCGAGTTGGAAATCCGCCCACCAGCTCCGTCACCTTGGCGCGGACCTTTTTCTGCCAGGCCTCAGCCGCCTTCTTCGACGTAGCGGAGAACCGCAGCTTGCGCGGCATCTCGTCATAGCGCAGCTTGCTGTAGACCAGCGAGTCGAATTCGGCCTGGTCCACCTGCTTGCCGAACTTCTCGAGTGAGCCCTTGTACGGGGCCTCCGCTGTTTGTGCTTTCATCTTCATGGCTGTGGGCGCCAGAGCCGCGAGTGCGAGTCTTCTGCGAGTGATCACAGATTCACGTTTACCACTTCTTGCCATATGGTTTCAGGCATCTGAATCCCCATCATCCGGAAGCGGTCCAGGATCTTCGGCTTGTAGCCTGTCCACTGGAAGCGCCCCATCACCTTGCCGGCATCATTGACGCCCGTGCGCTCGAAGACAAACACGTCCTTCGTCTTCACGCGATTATCCTCCACGCCCATCACTTCGGCGATGGTCGTGATCTTGCGGCTGCCGTCCTGCAACCGCGCCACCTGCATCACCAGCTTGATGGCGTTGCCCAACTGCTGCACCAGGACGCGAGACGGAATCTCCACGTCCGCCATCAGCATCATCGATTCCAGCCGCGAAAACGCATCCCGCGGCGTGTTGGCGTGGATGGTGGTCATCGATCCCTCCACGCCCGTGTTCATGGCCTGCAGCATGTCCAGCGCCTCGGCGCCGCGGCACTCGCCGATGATGATGCGGTCCGGCCTCATGCGCAGCGCCGTCCGCAGCAACTGCCGCTGATTGACGCCGCCTTCTTTGTTCAGGTTCGACGGCCTCGTCTCGAACTTCACCACGTGGCGCTGCTGCAACTGCAACTCGGCCGTGTCCTCGATGGTGATGATCCGCTCCTCCTCCGGGATGAAGCGCGACAGCGCATTCAGAGTCGTCGTCTTGCCGGAGCCGGTTCCGCCGGAGATCAGAATGCTGACCTTTGCCTGCGCGCAGCAGGCCAGAAATCGCAGCATCCCCGGAGACATCGTCTTCCACTGGATCATCTCGTCGCTGGTCACCACATGGCGGCCGAAGCGGCGGATCGAGAGCGCCGGACCGTCCAGCGCCAGCGGAGGGATGATGGCGTTCACGCGCGAACCGTCCAGCAGGCGCGCGTCCACAATCGGCTGCGCCTCGTCCACGCGGCGGCCCACCTGCGCCACAATCTTTTCGATGATGTGCAGCAGATGCGCGTTGTCTCGAAAACGGATGCCGGTCAATTGCAGCCTGCCGTTGCGCTCGATGTAGACCTTGTCGAACTTGTTCACCAGGATGTCGCTGATGGTGGAGTCTTTCAGCAGCGTCTCCAGCGGCCCCAGGCCCAGCACCTCATCCAGCACCTCTTCCACCAGCCGGTTCTGCTCGGCAGTGGTCATCGGCACGCGCTCGTCTTCCAGCAAACGCTCCACCACGCGCCCGATCTCGGCGCGCACGCGGTCCTTCGGAATCGAGCTGACCCGCTCCATGTTCAGTACGCCGAGGAGCTTTCTGTGGATCTCGCTCTTCAGCTCAAACGTGCGGTCCATCGGGCGCGCGGCGCCGCCCGGCCCGCCAGCCGGCTTTGGTGGAAGTGGTCTCTGGAAATTCCCCATGTGTATTCAGGCCGCCTACAGACTGGCCCACTCGTCCGCGTCGAAGCCGAACAGGATCTCTTCGCCCCTGACGATCAGCGGGCGTTTGATCAGGTTCGGATTCGCGGCCATCAACCGGATGGCCTCCGCGCGCGGCGGCGGGTTCGCCTTCATGTTCTTCTCGCGGTAGAGCTCGTTGCGGGTGTTCAGGAACTTCAGGTAGTCCCGCTTGCCGATCAATCGGTCGAGCTGCTCTTCACTCAAACCCTTGTTCAGGTCGATCGTCTCGGCTTCCACGCCTTTCTCGGTCAGGAAACTCCTGGCCTTGCGGCAGGTCGTTCAAGTGGGCTTTGTGTAGAATTTCAAACTCATCGCAGAAGACCTCCTTCAATACCGCGGCACCGATGGGTCCACCATCGCCGTCCACAAATCGATCCCGCCAGCCATCGATACGCATTCGGACACGCCCTGCTGACGCAACCAGTTCACCACGTTCAGGCTTCGCACACCGTGATGGCAAAACACCACCACCATCTTCTCGTCCGCCAATCCCTCCAGATGCGCCAACCGCTGCGGGATGGTGCCCATGGGGATCAGTTCCGCGCCCTCAATCGAGGCGATCTGATGTTCGCCCACCTCGCGCACGTCGATCAGGACAATCTCGCCCGCATCCAGCTTCTGCTTCGCCTCCACCGGCGAAATCTCATACGGCAATGAACTCACGCGGCACTCCTTGTTCAAAGGGGGTTCTCAAACTTGGAAGTTTAGCGTAGAATCAGGGCATGCACGGGACACCGGCCACTCTCCGCCCCGCACTCTTTGGCTGCGACTAGCGGTCAGAGCCTCCTCTCCCCCCCCACCCAGAATTGAACGTCCGTTCCGGAGGCTTCCATGCAGACTACCCATCGTCTCGACATGCCCGTTCTGGTGACGCCGCTGCCCGGCCCGAAGGCCAAGGCCATCGTGGAGCGCGACAACGCGGTTCTCTCGCCGTCCTACACGCGAGATTACCCTCTGGTCATCGCGCGCGGCGAAGGCGCCATGGTGGAGGATGTCGATGGCAATCGCTTCCTCGATCTCAACGCAGGCATCGCCGTGGTCGCCACCGGCCACTCGCACCCGCGCGTCGTCGCGGCCATCCAGGCGCAAGCCGCGAAGTTCCTGCACATGTCGGGCACAGACTTCTATTACGAGGGCATGGTGGAACTCGCTGAAAAGCTCGCCGATCTCGCCCCCGGACCCGACGCCAAGCGAGTCTACTTCGGCAACTCCGGCGCGGAGGCCATCGAAGCGGCTCTCAAAATGGCCCGTTATCACAGCCGCCGCGACAAGTTCGTCGCCTTCCTCGGCGGCTTCCACGGGCGCACCATGGGCGCGCTCTCGCTCACCGGCTCCAAGGCCGTCCAGAAGAAGGGCTTCGCGCCGCTGCTCGGCGGCGTCACGCATATCCCCTACGCCCACTGCTATCGCTGCGCTTACAATCAACAGCCGGATACCTGCAAGGTGGAGTGCGTCCAGATCCTCGAACAGCAACTCTTTAAGACCATCCTGCCCGCCGAAGAGGTCGCCC
>CAYVDY010000239.1:0-9967 GCA_964450255.1 uncultured Candidatus Solibacter sp.
AGAGGTTTCGCCGAAGCCGGCGGCGGTGCGGTTGCCGGCGAGGAAGCCGCGGGCGAGAGGGCTCCAGGGGATCACGGCGACGCCCTGGTTGCGGCAGAAGGGGATCATCTCTCGCTCCTCCTCGCGGTAGACGAGGTTGTAGTGGTTCTGCATGGAGACGAAGCGCGTGAGGCCGAGCTTATCGGCGGTGTATTGCATCTGGGCGAACTGCCAGGCGTGCATGGACGAGGCGCCGAGGTAGAGGGCCTTGCCGGCGCGGACGACGTCGTGGAGGGCCTGGAGGGTCTCCTCGATGGGAGTGGAGTAATCGAAGCGGTGGATCTGGTAGAGATCGACGTGGTCTGTGCCGAGGCGGCGCAGGCTGGAATCGATGGAGTGCATGATGTGCTTGCGGGAGAGGCCGCGCTGATTGGGGTCGTCGCCCATGGGCTGGTAGACCTTGGTGGCGATGACGACGCGGTCGCGGCCTTCCGCAAAATCGTTGAGGGCGCGGCCGAGGATCTCCTCGCTGGCGCCTAGGGAGTACATGTCGGCGGTGTCGAAGAAGTTGATGCCGAGTTCGAGAGCGCGCTGGATGAAAGGGCGGCCTTCGGGTTCTTCCAGGACCCACTCGCGCCACTGCTTCGAACCGTAGGTCATGGCGCCGAGGCATAGGCGGGACACTTTCAGGCCGGATGCGCCGAGGTTGGTGTACTGCATCAGACTATTGTGACGCGGAATGCGGAGGGTGGCATACAATCACAAGTTCACGAGGGACTTCGATTGATGCAGCGACGATCGTTTCTCAGATCTGTTCCTCCCGTCCTTTGGGCCAGCCAACTGCCGTTGGCCAAAGGGCGGGAAGAGTCGTTGTTCCCTGCCGTTCCGGCGCTGGTGGAAGAACATTTCCCGAGCCGGCTGTATTTGTTCGTCTGGCGTAACTGGGAACTGGCGAACCTGGACCGGATGGCAAATGTGGTGGGGGCCACTGAAAAGGAGCTTGAAGCGTTGGGCCGGGCGATGAGGCTGCCGCCGAAACCAAGGTTTTCGGCCGACTACCTGAAGCGAATCTACATCACGGTGATCCGGCAGAACTGGCATGTGCTACCTGAGTCGCAGATCAGAGATCTGCTGGGGTGGGATCGCGAGAAGTACGAGTTCACGCTGAAGGAAGATGATTTCCTGGATGTGAAGCTGGGGCGGGTGAAGCCGGCGTGCGAGCCGCTGCGGTATCAGGCGCCGGGCGTAGAAGAGAAGCGGCGGGCTGGTGAGATTCGGGCGCTCGTCGAACGGTGGTTTGCCGAGGAATTGAAGGAGCCCTCGCAACCGCGATTCGCCTTCGTGGAGGAGTTGGCGAGAGTGGCGCCGCCGCTGCGTGCCGCAGGGGTAGTGAGTAAGGGCGAGATCGAACTCGGCCAGGCGTGGAGCTATCAGGTGACGGGCGGCGGGGCGGCGCTGAGGGCGGCCGTGGAGCGGCTCCGTGTTTACGTCTCTAATGGCGGTGCGGTGATCGGGCGGGCGAAGAGCTTTGAAGTGCGGGTTGTGGGTGCGGCGGACCCACGGCCTGGGGATTTCCGGATCGTGGCGGAGCCGGACCGCGTGCAGGTGACAGCGCCAACGGAGAGAGCGGCGATTCGCGCGCTCTATCATCTGCGCGGCGGGATGGAGCAGCGTCATGCACCCGCCATCGCGCGTGGTGAGATTGTCTCGCGGGAAGTGTGGTCGCCACGTTTCCTGTACTCCTACTTCGCGTTGTATGGGGACCCGCTGATGGAAGGAGACGCGGCAGGATTGCCCGACGGTTATCTGGACCGTGCCGCCGCGAATGGCGTGGACGGTGTCTGGGTGCAGGGCGTCCTGAATACACTGGCGCCATCGCGCGCGTTTCCGGAGTTCGGACAAGGGTGGGAGACGCGGCTGAAGAACTTGAGAGCGCTGGTGGAGCGGGCGGCGCAGTTCGGCATGCGCGTCATTTTGTATCTGAACGAACCGCGGGCGATGCCGGAGTCGTTCTTCCGCGGGCGACCGGAGATGCAAGGGAACAAGCTGGCGGACGTCCATGCGATGTGCACTTCCAACGAGACGGTGCGCGCGTGGATCCGGGACAGCCTGGCACATGTATTTCGGGAGGTGCCGGGACTGGGCGGCGTGTTTACGATCACGATGTCTGAGAACCACACGAATTGCTTCTCGCATGGAGGAGCGTGGGGGGATCGCGACCCGGTGGCGACTGGCTGCCCGCGATGCTCGAAGAGGACGGGCGCGGAGACGATCGCGGAGTTGATCCAGGCGATGCGGGACGGCGTTCGCGCGGCAAGTTCGACCGCCGAGGTCATGAGCTATGACTGGGGCTGGGGCACGAAGCTGGCCGAGACGCTGATCCCGCGACTGCCGAAAGACACCAGCATTCTCAGCATCAGCGAATGGTCGCAGCCCGTGAATCGTGGGGGCGTGCAAACGGCAGTCGGCGAGTACTCGATGTCGGTTGCCGGGCCGGGTCCGCGAGCCATGGGCAACTGGGCGCTGGCTCGAAAGGCGGGCCTGAAGACCATCGCCAAGACTCAATTCAACAACACGTGGGAGATTTCCGCCGTGCCCTACATTCCGGTGCTCCCTCTGGTGCTGGAGCATTGCGAGGGACTGGCGAGGGCCGGCGTGGACGGATTGATGGAGTCTTGGACGTGCGGCGGGTATCCGTCGCCGAACTTAAGCGCCGCGGCGGCCTACGCGTTTGAGCCGCGGCCGGCGAAGGAGCGGGTACTTCGACGGGAGGCGGAGCGGATCTACGGCGAGGCCGGGGCCGCGCACGCTCTGGAGGCCTGGGCTATTTTCAGCGAAGCGTTCCAACTGTTCCCGTACGGCGTCTCGATCTACGTCCTGCCCACGCAGCACGGTCCCGCGAATCTGCTGCGTCTGAAACCGACGGGGCTGAAGCCAGGCATGATTCTGTTTCCCTACGATCAGTACCAGAGCTGGAAGGGCGCCTATCCGGCCGAGGTTGTGCAGCAACTGATGGCGCAGATGGCTACGAAATGGCGGACCGGGTTAAAAGTTTTGAGGAAGGCCGCGTCGCTCGCTCCGAAGGATGGGCGGAGGGCCGCGCAACTGGAGTTGGCGATCGCGCAAACCTGCCAGGCTCACTTTGAGAGCACGGCCAATCAAGTGGAGTTCTATCTGCTGCGGGATGAGATGGCGCGGGCCAGCGAACCGCGGCGCGCGAAAATCCGGCGGAGTATGATTGGCGTGGCGGGACGGGAACTGGAGTTGAGCCGCGCTCAATTTCTGGTGGCGCGGCGGGAGTCGCTGATCGGCTACGAGGCGTCGAATCACTACTACTACACGCCTTGGGACCTGGTGGAGAAGGCGCTCAACTGCGAGCGGGTGATGGCGGAGTTGGCGCGAGGATGACAGGCATGAACTACAGACATTTACTTCCCTTTTTTGTGGCTGCGCTGGGCGCGCTGGGCCAGAACGGCACGACCGCCGGCAAGTTCGTGGTGGAGCATCCCACGCTGCTGAACCTGGGATTTGAGTGGGCGATCAGCGGCGATGCGAACCGGAACGCGACGGTGACGGTGGATTTCCGCGCGGTGGGCGATACAGCGTGGCGGCCGGCGCTGCCGCTGCTGCGGATGGGGGGCGAACGTATTTTCCGCCAGCGCGAGAACTTCGACTACACGGTGCCGGACGGGTTCGCGGGCAGTATCCTCAACCTGCAGCCGGGCACCGAGTATGATTGCCGGTTTCAGATGAGCGACCCGGATGGAATCAGCGGGAATGCGGCCCAGATCGTACGCGTGAAGACTCGCACGGAGCCGATGCCGTATGTGGGGGGACGGACCTTGCACGTGTATCCGCCGGACCACAAGGGCGACAGGATCGAACCGAGTTTCACGAGCCTCCTGCAGGCGTACTACGGCGCTGGGCTGGGCGACTGGAGCGTGATGTGGGAGCGGCGGGCGCAGGCAGGCGACACGATTTTGCTGCACGCCGGGCTGTACAAGCCGGAGCGCCTGAACTACGTGGATCCGATGATGGCGCCGTTCGACGGATCGATGTCGCTGACGCTGAAGGGGACGAAAGAGAAGCCGATCACGATCAAGGCGGCTGGGGACGGAGAGGTAGTGCTTGACGGAGCGGGTAATCACAGACTGTTCGACGTGATGGCTTCGACGTACCACATCTTTGAGGGACTGACGATCCGGAACACCGACGTGGGGATCTTCGCCGGACAGAAGGAGGTGCTGGGCGCGGTGGGGTTGGCGGTGAAGAACTGCCGGTTTGAGAATGTGGGGTTCGGGGTGTGGACAGAGTACGCGGGCTCGAGCGATTTCTACATCGCGGACAACCTGTTTCTTGGACGTGACGACCGCTTCCGGCTGATCGGCTGGACGGGGCCGCTGTGGGCGAGCGTGGGGCCCTATGGATCGCACCTTCTGACGAGCTACTACGCCATCAAGGTCTATGGGCCGGGACACGTGATCGCCCGCAACGCGATCGCGTACTTCCACGATGCGATCGGGATATCGACATACGGACCCCCGGAAAAGGATCCGGAACGGCAGGCATCTTCGATCGACATTTACGGCAACGACATGCACATGTCAAACGACGATTTCGTGGAGACCGATGGCGGAGTGCACAATATCCGCGTGTTCGAGAACCGCGGCGTGAACGCTGCGCACGGCGGCTACAGTTCGCAGCCGACTTTCGGCGGCCCGGTGTACTTCATCCGGAACCTGCTGTACCACGTGCCATCGGGCGTGTCGTTCAAGTTCTCGGCAAAGCCCGCGGGCCTCTTCGTGTATCACAACACGCTCATTGGCGAGCAGACTGTCCGCGATCCGTATTCGAACGCGCACTACCGCAACAATCTATTCCTGGGGCGGGATACTCCCGAGCGGGGCATCATGGCGTGGGCCAACGCGACCAGCGCGTTCAGCTCGGATTACAACGGGTTCCGGCCGAACCGGGGCGTGTCCGAGCAGTATGCGTGGCTGGCGCCGGGCGACGGGCAGACTCTGTATGAGGCGAAGCGCGAGGACTGGAAGAGCTTTGCGACGCTGGCTGAGTTCCGCGCGGCGACGGGGCAGGAGACGCATGGCGTGGAGGTGGATTTCGACATCTTCGAGCAGATGACGCCTCCGGATCCGGCGATGCGGCACGCGGTGTACCACGCGATGGATCTGAATTTCCGGCTGAAAGCTCGGAGCAAGGCGGTGGACGCGGGCGTGCCGATTCCCACGGTGAACGACGGGTTCAGCGGGAAAGCGCCGGATCTGGGGGCACTGGAGGCGGGCGGGCCGGTGAGACGGCATGGCCCGCGGTGGCTGACGTGGCAGCCGTTTTACCGGTAGTCAGCGAGTGTCTTGAAAGTGTCGTGATAACATGACACTGTTGTGTTTACACTCTATCTCTTTCTGGCCCTGACTGGGAACTCCCAGTCCACCCAGTCTGAGCTTCTGGGCGTGGTTCGTGATCCAGCGGGACTTCCGGTGCATTCAGCGGCAGTGAACCTGACGAACCTGGAAACTGGTGTCGCGTTTTCGACTGTGACGCGGGATGACGGCGCGTATCAGTTCTTCGCGCTGCCGTCCGGTGACTACAGGCTATCGGCGGCCAAGGATGGGTTCGCTCTGCTGAAGCGCGAAGGCATCATCCTGCGGGTGGGCGACCGCCGGAGCCTGGATATCGACCTCAAACTGGGCGACGCCAGCCAGACCGTGGAGGTAACCGCGGCCCCGCCGCTGCTGCAAACCAGCCGCGGAGCGGTGAGCTTCGTGGTGGAGCGGAAGAAGGTGGCGACACTACCGCTGGACGGCCGGAACTTTGTCCCGCTGATCGCTCTTTCTCCGGGCGTAAACCTACCGCCGGGCAATCTGCTGCCGCGTATCAACGGCAGCCGTCCGCGCGTGAGCGAGTACATCTACGATGGCATCAGCGTGCTGCAACCGGAGCCCGGCCAGGTGGCGTTCTATCCCATCATTGATGCGATTGACGGGTTTCGCGTGGAGACGAACAGCTACTCCGCGGAGTATGGGCGGGCCAACGGAGGAGTGATCCTGGTGAGCCAAAAGTCGGGAACAAACGCGTTGCACGGCACGCTGTTCGAGTTCTTCCGCAACGAGAAGCTCAACGCCCGGAACCTCTTCGCAACTTCCGGTACGAAGCCGCGATTCCGGCGGAACCAATTCGGCCTTGTCTTTGGCGGGCCCATCCAGAAGAACAGAACCTTCTTCTTCGCTGACTGGCAGGGTACGCGGCTCAGTACAGGGGCAATTCGAATCAGCAACGTACCCACTTCGACGCAGCGGCGAGGAGTCTTCGCAACGCCGGTCTTCGATCCCGCCACGACGCGGCGGACCGGGAGCGGCTATACGCGGGACGCATTCCCAAACAGCGCCATTCCCGGCGCGCGGCTGGATCGCGCCACGCAGGCCGTATTGGACCGCTATCCGAACCCCAATGTATTTGCAGCGAGCGGAGCGGAGGCCGCGGCCAACAACTACCGCCGATTGGGCAACGACGACGCAGATGCGAATCAGTTTGACGGCCGCCTCGACCGCCACTTCGGGGCGAAGCACCGGGCGTTCGGGCGCTACACCTTCCTTCTCGACGACAGCAGGCCTGCCACTCCGCTTCCGGATGGCAGCGGCAATCTGACGTCAGGCGTGATCGGCGACACACTCACACGTGCCGACAGCCTGGCGGCGGAGCACACGTGGAGCCTGACGCCGGATTCGGTGAATCAGCTTCGCGTCGGCTACACACGGAGGAAGTTCGAGCGCGAGTCCCTGCGGACCGGCCAGCCAGTTGGCCAGACCACACTGATTCCGAACATCCCCACCACCTCGTTCCCCGACGTGCTTCCGACCTATGACGTAGTCGGACTACAGCAACTGGGTCCTCCGGCGAGCGGTAACGCCAGGTTCACGACGTCAGTGACGCAGTTCATCGAGATCTACTCGCGCACACAGGGTGCGCACAGCCTCAAGGCCGGCGCCGACATCCGCGTGGAGACCCTGGACGTTTTGCAGCCGCCCAGCCCAACCGGGAACTTCCAGTTCACCAGCATCTTCACGGCCGGTCTGGCCCCGTCTGGAGCCGCCGTGACCGGCACGGGCAACAGCTTCGCGTCGTTCCTACTGGGCCAGGTGGGGCGGTTCAGCATCGACGCTCAGCCAGAGGTTCTGCAGCCGAGGGCGCGGATCGCCGAGTTCTTCATACAGGACGACTGGCGGGTATCCCGCCGCCTAGCGGTGAACCTTGGAGTTCGATACACGCTGAACTTTCCGTCGACGGTGGTTGGCGATCGCGGCGCCGTCTTGAACCTCGCGACCCAGAAGCTGGATTTCCTGGGCTCGAACGGCATGCCGCGCTCGGCGCGCGACCTGGAGAAGGCAAACTTCGCGCCGAGAGTTGGCATGGCGTGGAAGATTACCGACACGCTGGCAGCAAGAGCCGGTTATGGAATGACCTGGATCGAACAGGCAGGAATCACGACGCCGTTCACGACTCCGCTGTTTCCCTACATCCAGACGCTGGGGCAACAGACGCTGGACAATATCAACCCCGCCTTTGTGCTCTCCAACGGACCGACCGTACAACTCCAGAGCCCGAATCCGGGCTCGGGCCTCGGGCAGGGTGTGTTCGGCGTGCAACGGGATAACGGCAGCGGCTATGCACAGCAATGGAACGCCACACTGCAGAAGACCTTTGGTGAAAACTGGAGTGTCGAGGCGGGGTATCTGGGCTCGAAACTGACGCGACTGGGCGTACCCGACGTCAACCTGAACCAGCTCACCGTGGAGCAACTGGCGCAGGGATCGCGACTGACACAGCAGGTGCCCAATCCCTACTACGGGGAGATACCGCCGAACACGTCCCTGGGGACGCCGACGATTCCGTGGGGACAGCTCCAGCGTCCCTACCCGCGCTTCACTTCAGTTACGCTTTACCGGAACAACATCGGCCACTCGACTTACCATTCGCTCCAGTCTCGCGTGGAGAAGCGACTCTCCGGCGGGCTGACCCTTACCGCCGCCTACACGTTCTCGCGGTTGATTGACGATGCGGGCGCGGTTTTCGATTCGGCTGTGCTCACCGGTCCGGTGACCAACTTCCAGGCGGCCGACAGCTTCAATAAGAGGCTGGAGAAGGACGTCTCCACTGGCAGCGTGCCTCACATCTTCTCGGCTGGATTCGTATACGAACTGCCCGTGATCCGCGGCCGTGCGCGCCTATTGGGCGGCTGGCAGGTTGCGGGCATTGCGCGCGCGCAATCGGGCAGCCCCGTTGCCGTGACGCAGGCGACGAATCTCAACGCCTTTGCCGGATTCGGCATCCAGCGCCCGAATCGCATGGCGGACCCCGCACTACCCGCTGACCAGCGATCCACCGCCCGCTGGTTTAACCCGGGCGCATTCTCGCAGGCGCCGCAGTTCACCATCGGCAACAGTTCGCGGAACCCTGTGGCGGGTCCGGGTTACCGGACGCTGGATCTCATGGTGGGCAAGACCATTGCGATGACTGAACGCCTGCGCACCGAGTTTCGAGCCGAAGCGTTCAACGTGACGAACACGCCGCCGCTCGGGAATCCGAACGGCAGCTTCGGCAATGCGGCATTCGGGACAATCACCACGGCGCTGGATCCGCGGGTGTTTGAGTTTGTCCTCAAGCTACACTTTTAGGGCGGATGGGCGGTGCCGATGATGAACATTCAGAATCAGTTGGGCTCAATACGACGGAGCCGCGGCGTGGGCGCGGCGGACCTGGCGCGGCGGGTTGGTGTCAGCCGGCAGACGATCTACGCCATCGAGGCGGGATCGTACGTTCCCAACACGGAAGTCGCCCTGAAGCTGGCGCGTGAACTCGAGGTCGCTGTCGAGGAGTTGTTCTCGCTGGATGTGGAGAAGCCGGAGGCGCCGGAATCTCTGCAATCCGAATTGCTGTGCGCGACCGCGGCAGGCAAGGGGCAGGCCGTTCGAATTGCGCAGGTCGAGGGCAGGCTGGTCAGCGTACCCGTCAGCGCATCGCCGTACTACCTTCCTGAGGCCGACGGGGTGATCTACAAGGCCGTACGCTCCGGCGGGAAGGCGCAGCTGGCCGTTTTTGCCAGGGAAGAGGGCGTCCAGAAGAAGCTGGTTTTGGCCGGATGCGATCCCGCGGTCGGGCTGCTGTCGCGGATCGTCGAGAAGCTAAGCGGCCTGGAACTGCTGCCGGCAGCCGCGTCGAGCAAGCTCGCCCTGCAGTGGTTGAAGGAGGGCAAGGTCCACATTGCGGGTTCCCACCTGGAGGACCCGGAGACCGGTGAATTCAACTTGCCCTATCTGCGGCGCGAGTTCCCGGATGACGATTTCGCCGTGATCACCTTTGCCCGTTGGGAGGAAGGACTGGTAGCGGCGCCGGGCAATCCGAAGAACATCCGGAAGATCGAGGATCTGGCGAAGAAGGCGGTCCGTTTCATCAACCGTGAGGTGGGTTCGGGCGCCAGGGCGCTTCTAGACCGGTTGTTGGGAGACGCTGGGCTGCCGGCGAAGAGGGTCGCGGGGTATGAGCGGATTTCGTATGGCCACCTGGCGTCGGCCTACACCGTACTTGCCGGTGAAGCGGATTGCTGCCTGGCGACTCGATCGGCGGCGCAGACGTTTGGCCTGGAATTCGTTCCGCTGCGAAGCGAGAGGTACGACTTCGTGATGCGGCGGCAGACGATGGAGATGCCGTCCGCTCAGACGTTTCTCGATATTCTGCAGCGGGCGAGTTTGCGGCGCAAGCTGGAGGTACTGGCAGGATACGACACGGCCCAGACTGGCTCGGTGGTCGCCTGAAGCTCAGACTCTGCAGCCGGAGCGCGGCGGCCACGCAGACTCTAATACCTCAGCTACCGGCCGAGAAACGATTCGAGTTTGCCTGTCTCGCGTTCCGCGTTGCTTAGGTTCTTCTTTGCGGCGTCGGCGTCGCCGCGTTTGAGCGCGTCCTCGGTCTGATC
>CAYVDY010000240.1:0-9953 GCA_964450255.1 uncultured Candidatus Solibacter sp.
ACCACGCCCCCAATGCGGATCAGCAGACCATCCGCCCCGATGCGCAGGTCCTGCTCGTCGCCGGCGCCCGGCTGGACCAAAAAGCAAAAGGACGGCGCCACCCACACGCCCGAAGCCGCCGACCTCATCCTCCACTTCGTGCAGAAAACGCAGTCGTCACTAGGGTCATCGAAGTCGTTGGTGGACCTCTCCGGCGAAGGCCAGAGCGTCCTACCGTTCCTCTCGCATTTCCATCAAGTCGGCCAGACCGGCTCCTCGCCCCGTCACCGCAAAGGCCTCGCGACGTGCTGTCACGGTGAAGAGCCCCACGTCGTCGGCTGGCGCTTCATCAACGACCGCCGCGCCATCAACCTCGACGCCGCCTGCGGCTGGTCCCGCGGCAAGGCCGACGTGCTCTACGTCGCCGATTCGTTCGAAGTGATGAGGGAGCTGGAAAAGCTCCTCTGAGCCGAAGTGGGCATCGCCGCACCCCGTACCATCCTCAGCTTCATGGTGATATCAGTTCGTCACAATTGGGCTTGAGTTCGCCTGCTCGCAACCGCTCGAGCCGCAGCTGCGCTTCCTGAAAGGCCGTGGCGTCGAGGAAGCATTCTCGATACAGTGTCCGAAGCCAGTCTTCGGCAGACGAAGCGCCCTTCCGGTTGTTGCACTCACGGCAGGATGCGGCAACGTTCCGATAGCCATTGCCTCCCACGGGGCGCGAGATGATGTGTTCGATGACGTAGTTCTCCCGAGTCAGTGTGCGTTGGCAGTAGAAACACTGGTGGCCTTCGCGATCGAGGATCCGTTTGCGATTCTCCTGAATCTCGAAGAAGTCCTCTGTTTCGAGGTCTGGAGGCTCAGCGGCTGTTGGGAAGGTGACCACACCCGGAATCTCAGATGGAAGCAACAACCGGATTCTGCGTCCATCCCGATTGCTGTCGAGGATGACGATGCAGCCCTTCCTCGATAGAGACTGAAGCTTCTCGTATGCCGTATTCTCCGACATAGGCTTGCCCTTTTCTCCGATGCCGCAGGCCATTCGACGCCGGGCTGATTTGAAGCCGATGACGGCTTCCTGCACGCCGATCAGCCTGGTATGGCGGAAGAGGTATAGGTAAATCGCCTGTTCATACGTATCCAGGCGAGGCGCCAGGAAGTCTTGGACATCTTTCAAGACCTGCTCTGATTCCATCGAGTTCATCCTACCAAGTTGGGATCCCCGGCACTGTTCCAGGCGTGGCGAACTTGCACTCAGAATCCTGGTAACCGCCCGCCACGACTAATCGCTGAGGGCCCTTCGGTGCCAATGGCTGCGAGCCGCTTGAGCGTGGCCCGCAAACGGAGCAATTGCGTACATAATCAGGTGTGGCAGAGTCAACCTTGCTCCGAATACTGCGTGGAACTTCGGATGGCAGCATTCGTTTTTCCGAATTGCGGAAACTCCTGTTGGGACTCGGCTTTGCCGAGCGAATCAAAGGTAGCCACCACATCTTCTCTCACGCACGGGTACTCGAGATCCTCAACCTGCAACCCAAGGGCTCGTTCGCGAAACCGCACCAGGTCAAGCAAGTGCGGCGGGTTTTGGTACAGCATAAAATGACAGAAGGGGCCGAATGACAAGATACGAGATCATTCTCTATTGGAGCAACGAGGACGAGGCGTTTATCGCCGAGGTTCCGGAACTCGCTGGCTGCGCCGCGGATGGGGCCACTCGGCAGGAGGCGCTGGCAAACGTCGAACTCGTCATTGCCGAATGGCTGGAGACCGCGAAGGAACTTGGGCGTGCTATTCCTGAACCCAAGGGCCGGCTTATGTTTGCATGAGGTGACGCGCGAGCTCGAAAGGCTACTGTAGCCCGCGGCTGCATTTCCCTGCACGTCCACCCCGTTTGACTCGTCAACTGTTTTGGCACAGGCGAGAACAGGAGGCTGCATGTTCATTGGAACGATCGCGTCCACCGCCATTGCATTGGCAACTGCTCTGGCGTGGGGGCAAACGGCCGCGCCGCCAGCGGAAGTGCTCCCGCTCTCCGATGCCGACTCGCCCCAAGAGGTCGAGGAACTGGCGACTACCATCCGGACGGTCGGGCGTTTCCAGCCAGGCGGAGTGGTGGTTTCACAGAATTCACTTAGCGTGAGCGGCACCGCGGATCAGCTCGCGCTGGCCCGGTGGCTGGTGGGCGAACTCGACAGTCCGGCCAGCGCGGGCCAACATCAATACCGCCCGCAGGACGGCACGGGCGACGTGGTGCACATTCTCTACTTGGCGCACTCCGATTCCCAGCAGAACCTGCAGGAGGTGATGACGTCCATCCGGATGGTCACCGAGCTCCGTTACGTCTCCCCCTACTTCAAACGAAAAGCTGTGGCCGTGCGCGGGACGCCCGCGCAGATCCAGCTCCTGGAGTGGGTGGCCGCTGAGTTGGACCAACCGGCCAGTGCACCACCGCCGCCGAGCTCTGACGCCCGTCACTACAGGGTGCAGGACGGCACGGGTGACGTGGCCTGCGTGTCCCGCCTCGCGCACTCCGCCACGGGGCAGAACCTGAATCAGGTCATGGTACTGATCCGGACGCTGACTGACATCCGGCGCGTCTTCCCCTTGCAATCGCGGCGGGCCTTGAGCTGGCGTGGAACCGCCGATCAGATCCGGCTGGTGGAGTGGCTGGTCACGGAACTCGATCAACCCGCCGATTCGCCACTCCCGCTGAACACAGCAGAGCATCAGAACGGTGTGAATGACGGCTCGGGCGACGTGGTGCGATTGTTCCACATCCCGGAGGCCCGCACTCCGCGCGATCTGAACGAACTGATGACGCTGATTCGCAGCGTCACCGATATCCGGCGCGTGTTCCCAGCCGAGGCCCGGAAGGCGCTCGGCTTCCGGGGTACAGCCCAGCAAATTCAGATGGCCGAGTGGCTGGTGAACGCCTTGGCGCTGCCGCCAGGCTCGGCCCCGCAATTGATGGCCGCCGGCGATGAGCAGGTGGGCGTGTTCTTTC
This sequence comes from uncultured Candidatus Solibacter sp., assembly GCA_964450255.1. GTDB lineage: Bacteria > Acidobacteriota > Terriglobia > Bryobacterales > Bryobacteraceae > Paludibaculum. The sequence continues at coordinate 2,984 of CAYVDY010000240.1, forward strand.
TACCCCCGTCCCGGACCTCCCAGGAGCTCCAGGATTTGTTCGGCGCCGTGCGCACGGCCACTCAGGCTGGGCGGAGTTTCTTCACCGAGGCGCGGAAAGCGATCGTCATCCGCGGCACCCCCGAGCAGGTGGCGGCCGCGCGGCGGATGATTGAGCAGCCCTGACGCAGCCTGTTAGTGCTTCCCTTCTTCGAATTCGAACAAATAGATGTCGTCGAGCTTCGCGCCCGGTTCCATGCAGGCGATCTCCTTCACGAAGCCGGTGCGCAGGTCGTAAATCCAGCCGTGGATGATGGGCCGCTGTTCGTCCTTCCAGGCGTGCTGCACGATCGAAGTCTCAGCCAGATTCTGCACCTGCTCGGAGACGTTGAGTTCCACCAGCCGGTCGTAGCGCATCTGCTCGTCGGCGATGGACTCCAACTCGCGGTGGTGCATGCGGTAGACATCTTTAATGTGCCGCAGCCACTTGTTAATCAGACCGAAGTCGTGCCGCGTCATCGCGTTCTTCACGCCGCCGCAGTTATAGTGGCCGCACACGATGATGTGCTTTACCTTCAGCACTTCCACGGCGTACTGCAGCACGCTGAGCATGTTGAGATCGGTATGGATCACCAGGTTGGCGATGTTGCGGTGCACGAACAGCTCGCCCGGCTCGGTGCCTGTGACGTCTTCGGCCGGCACACGCGAATCGGAGCATCCAATCCACAGGAAGTCTGGCTTCTGCGTATGGGCCTGTTTCTCGAAGAAATCGGGATCAACACTCAGCTTGTCCTGGACCCAGGCTTTGTTGGCCAGCAGCAGTTTTCTATACGTGTCCATCGGCGGAGGCTCCTAAATCGAAATGCTTGAACTCCAGGGTAATGTCCTTGTAGGGTGCGAGCTTCTGGAAGCCTTGCACGATCTCAACGATGTCTTGATCGGTATAGAGCGACTTCGTGCCGTCGATGATCAAGTGAGCGCCATTGGGGATGCTGCGCAACGCCCGTTTTACCGCGCTCTTGTTGACGAACGAGGCGTCCTTGTTGAAGCGCAGCAGGTAGTGATGATCCTGGTTCACCAGCGTGAGGGCCGCGTGGTGATTGGTGCGCATCACGAAGAAGACGCCCACGAACATGCCGATGATGACGCCCTTCAGAAGGTCCGTGAACACGATGGCGGTGACGGTGATGAGGAACGGCAGGAACTGATTCCAGCCCAGCGCGTGCATGGCCTTGTAGACCGCCGGCTTGGTCAGCTTGTAGCCGATCACGATCAGAATCGCGGCCAGGCAGGCGAGGGGCGTCAGATTGAGGAACGACGGGATCAGCATGGTGGAGAGGAACAGGAGGAGGCCATGGACGAACGACGACACCCAGGTTCTGGCGCCCGCCGTGACATTGGCCGACGTGCGGACGACGACGCTGGTGACGGGCAGGCCGCCCAACATGCCGCTGACGATGTTGCCGATGCCCTGCGCCCGCAACTCGCGGCTGGTCGATGAGATGCGCCGGAAGGGATCCAGGCGGTCGGCCGCTTCGAGAGACAAGAGGGATTCCAGGCTGGCGACGATCGCGAGGGTGGCGGCCGAGATCAGCACCGCCTGGTTGGTGATGGCGCTGAAGTCCGGCAGCATGAACTGGCCGAAGAAGCCCTTCGCCGATTGAGCCACGGGCAGAGAAACGAGATACTCGCTGCTTTTCAACTGGAAGTCAGGCGCGAATACGCCGAAGGCCTGGTTCAGCCCGATGCCGAGTCCGACGACGACCAGGGGCCCGGGCACGAATTTCATCCATGACCCGAGCTTCTTCCCGGCATCATCCCAGAAGATGAGCACCACCAGGCTTGCCGCGGAGATGATCACCGCGCCGGGATGAGCCGAGAGAACGCTCTCGATGATGTCTGTGAGGGTGTTGGCGCCGCCCTGCTCCAGGAACGCCATGTCGCCCTCGTAGTCCCTGTCGCGGCCCAGAGCGTGAGGGATCTGTTTGAGAATGATCACCAGGCCGATGGCCGCCAGCATGCCCTTGATGACGGAGTCCGGCACGTAGTCCGCGATGGCGCCGAGCCGTGCTACGCCCAGCAGGAACTGCAGAGCACCAGCCAGTACCACGGACAACAGAAAAGCCTGATAGCTGCCTGCGGAGACGATGGCGGAGGCCACAATTACGGTGAGTCCGGCAGCCGGTCCGCTGACGCTGACCTGAGAGCCGGAGAAGAGCGAGACGACGACGCCGCCCACCACGCCCGCCACGATTCCGGCGAACAGCGGCGCGCCGGAGGCCAGAGCGATGCCCAGGCACAGGGGCAAGGCGACAAGAAAGACGACAGTCCCGGCGGGGCCATCGTACTTGAACAGATTTCCGGACGTTGGGTCCAGGACCCCGTGTTTACTCGCAGGCATTGTCTTCATGGTGGCGGAAGATCCGTTTGTCGCAGACGGCTAATCGTTGTGCTTCAGGAAGCCGGCGTTCTGTTTCATCGTCAGGCTGTTGTAAAGCGTCTCGATCCAACGGTCGCTGCTGATGAACGGGCCGGACCACTTCTCCCAGTCCGACATTACCTTTTCCTTCTTCAGTGTGTCCACTGATTTGCCCGCCGAGATTCCTTTTTTGACGATGGAGCTGGTGGCCTTCAACATTTTCACGTATTCGCGCACGTCGTCGAGGCTGGAAACCGCGCCGTGGCCTGGTATCACTTTCACGTCCGCCGGCAGCTGCGTTAGAACCTTCTCCATCGCTTCGATCATGCCCTGCACGCTGCCGCCGCTCTTGACGTCAATGAACGGAAAGCCGTAGCGCACAAAATCGTCGCCCATGTGAACCACGTTCGATTTCGGGAAGAAGACGATGGCGTCGCCGTCGGTATGTCCGGCGGGAAAGTGCAGGGCGCGAATGTCCTCGCCGTTGACGTGCACTGTCACGTCGTGGTCGAAGGTGATCACCGGCAGGCCGGCCTTCGTTTCGGTGGCGGTCAGCCGTTTACGGACATTGTCGTGGGCGATGATCGTACTGGTCCCACCGAAGTTGCTGTTCCCGCCGGTGTGGTCGCCGTGGTGGTGGGTGTTGATGACGAAGCGCACGGGTTTGTCGACGATGCCCTTGAGCGCTTCTCGGATCTTCTCCGCCAGCGGGGCGAGTTGACTATCGACGATGACTATGCCGTCCTCGCCGGCCGAGACGCCGATGTTGCCGCCGGCACCTTCCAGCATGTAGACGTTGCCGGAGACCCTGGTGGCCTTGATCTGGACCTTGCTGAAATCCTGCTGCTGGCCGAAGGTGAGGCTGGCGAACAGCAGGGCTGTGAACGGAATTATCCTGGACATCAAGCATGGGATGGTTCTTCCTGCGCTTTCGACACAAATTTCGAGGAGGCGGTGTCCATAGGGGTGTGCGGTAGAATTACACTAGCACCGCTATGATCGATAATCTGCTGGCCAAAATCTTCGGCACCAAGCACGAGCGCGAGATCAAACAGATCCGCCCGCTTGTGCAAGCCATTAACGAACGGGAAGCCGCTGTGAAAGGGCTCTCGGACGCCGAACTTGCGGCCAAGACCCAGGAATTCAAGCAGCGCATCGCCGCCGGCGAAACCGTCGACGACCTGCTGGTAGAAGCCTTTGCCGTGGTCCGTGAAGCGGGCATGCGCGTGCTGGGCATGCGCCACTTCGATTCGCAGCTGATCGGCGGCATTGTTCTGCACCGCGGCAAGATCGCGGAAATGAAGACTGGCGAAGGCAAGACGCTGGTGGCGACGCTGCCTGTCTACCTGAACGCACTGGTGGGCGAGGGCGTCCACGTGGTTACGGTGAACGACTACCTGGCACGGCGCGACTCGGAGTGGATGGGCAAACTTTACAAGTTTCTCGGCCTCACCGTCGGACTGATCGTGCATGGATTGGACGACGACCAGCGGCGCGACGCCTATCACTGCGACATTACCTACGGCACCAATAACGAGTACGGCTTCGACTACCTGCGCGACAACATGAAGTTCCGGCTGGACGACTGCGTACAGCGCGGGCACGGCTACGCCATCGTCGACGAAGTGGACTCGATCCTGATCGACGAAGCGCGCACGCCGCTCATCATCTCGGGGCCTTCGGAAGAGTCCACCGACAAGTATTACAAGGTGAACGGCATCATCCCGCGGCTGATCCGCGGCGAGGTGATCGAGGGCAAGGAGCCGGGCGAGAAGTACACCACCGGCGACTACACGGTGGACGAGCGGCATCGTTCCGTGGCGCTGACCGAGGAGGGCGTCAGCAAGGTGGAGCGGCTGCTGAATGTCGTCAACCTCTACGACCCCGAATCGATCGAGATGAATCACCACGTGCAGCAGGCGTTGCGCGCGCACGTACTGTATCAGAGGGACCGCGAGTACCTGGTGAAGGAAGGCGAGGTGATCATCGTCGACGAGTTCACCGGCCGCCTGATGCCGGGCCGGCGCTGGTCCGACGGGCTGCACCAGGCGGTGGAGGCCAAGGAAGGCGTGAAGATCGAGCGCGAGAATCAGACGCTCGCCACCGTCACGTTCCAGAACTACTTCCGCATGTACAAGAAGCTGGCCGGCATGACCGGTACGGCGGACACGGAAGCGGCCGAATTCGGCAAGATCTACAATCTGGACGTCACCATCATTCCGCCGAACCGGCCGATGGTGCGCAAGGACCAGAACGACATCGTCTACCGCACGGAAGACGAGAAGTGGCGCAATGCGGCTAAGGAGATCGCCGAGCGTCATGCTACCGGGCAGCCGGTGCTGGTGGGCACGATCTCGGTGGAGAAGTCAGAGAAGCTGGCGTCGATTCTGAAGAAGAACGGCGTGCGGCATGAGGTGTTGAACGCCAAGAACCACGAGCGCGAGGCGTTCATCATCGCGCAGGCGGGCCGCTACGGCGCGGTGACGGTGTCCACCAACATGGCGGGCCGCGGCACCGACATTCTGCTGGGCGGCAATCCGGAGTTTCTCTCGCAGGAAGAGGCTTTGAAGCAGAAGGCCGTCGAGACGATTCCGGCGGATCAGGCTTCGCTGGTGGCCGATTACCAGTATTACTACTTCGTGCGCGGCGAACTGAACTATCGCGTGCCGGCCGACAAGTGGAAAGCGATTTACGACAAGTACAAGGCGCAGTGCGACGAAGATCACAGGAAGGTTGTCGCGGCCGGCGGGTTGCACATCGCGGGCACGGAGCGGCACGAATCGCGGCGCATCGATAACCAGTTGAGGGGCCGCGTCGGCCGCCAGGGCGACCCGGGCTCTTCGCGATTCTTCCTGTCTCTGCAGGACGATCTGCTGCGCATTTTAGGCGGCGACCGCATTCAGATTCTGATGCTGCGGCTGGGCATGGAAGAGGACGTGCCGATCGAATCGAAGTTGATCACCAAGCGCATCGCGTCGGCGCAGAAGGCCGTGGAAGCACAGAATTTCGCTTCGCGCAAACACGTCAAGGAATACGACGATGTGATGGATAAGCAGCGCAAGGCCGTTTATGGCTTGCGCCGCGAGCTGCTGAAGGGCAGCGACATGAAGGAGAAGATCTTCGAGATCGTCGACGGCATTCTGGCCACATTCATCGACCTGCATTGTCCCGAGGGCACGGATCCTTACAAGTGGGATCTGACGGCGCTGCAGACCGACATCAATTCGCAATTCGGGTTGCGCGTGGCGCCGGCGGAGCTGGCCTCGATGGGGCGAGTGGACATGGAAGCCCACATCCTGGATCGTCTGCGGAAGCGCTATGACGAGAAGGAAGAGTCGGTCACCAGCGAAGTGATGCGCGAGACGGAGCGCATGATCTGGCTGTCCGTGATTGACCAGCAGTGGAAGGACCACCTGCTTTCGATGGATCACCTCAAAGAGGGGATCGGCATGCGGGCCTACGGTCAGAAGGATCCGCTGATTGAATACAAGAAGGAAGGTTTCCAAATCTTCCAGGACATGATGGACCGGATCGAAGACGAGACGGTGCGATTCCTGTTCTTCCTGCAATCGGTGCGAAGCGAGCGGCGGGACGGTGGCGGTTGGGGGGACGACGACGACCAGAGCGGGACGCCGGAGCCGGTGTCGGTCCCGGCGGACGAGGATCGGAAAGAGGCTCAGTCCTCATTCGTGGATCTCACGCGGAACATCCACCGGAAGAAAGAGCGAGAGATGGAGATGCTCCAGTTCACGGGCGGTGAGGCGTCGGCGACGCCGGCAGCGCAGGTGATCAAGGGCGACAAGATTGGCCGGAACGATCCATGCCATTGCGGCAGCGGGAAAAAGTATAAAAAATGTCACGGGTCTTAGCGTTACTCGCAGTTTTTGCAGGGTTGGCGCCGGCACAGATCTGGCCGGAGCAATGGTATGGCTCGGCGCGGGGCAAAGTGGGTCCGGCGCCGGTGGAAGACCAGATGCTGTGGGCTGAGTATTCGGGCGATGCGGCGGAGCGGGCGGTTTACAACGGGCCGGTGGGAAAGTTCTCGGCTGCTGCGTGGCGGTTGAAGGATGCGACGGGTGCGTTGGCGTGGTATCAGGCGATCCGGCCGGCCAACTGCACGCCGATGCGCGACACGATGACGGTGTGCACGACGCCGGGAGCGCAGGTGCTGGCGCATCAGAACTATGTGTTGTGGTTCGAGGGGTGGCGGCCGCAGGAGAAGGAGATGGCCGAACTCTTCACAAAGCTGCCGCGGTTGCGTAACGGGGGCGGGATGCCGCTGTTGCCGGGGTACTTGCCGGAGAAGAACCGGGTGCGGAACTCGGAGCGGTATGTGCTGGGGTTGCGGTCTCTGGAGAAGTTTGCGGCGGCGGTACCGGCGTCGATTGCCGGGATCGAGGACGGGGCTGAGGCGCAGGTTGGCACGTACCAGGCAGCCGGCGGCGAGGTGAAACTGGCGATTTTCTCGTTCATCACGCCGCAGTTGGCGATGGTGAAGGCGAGGGAGTTGGAGAAGGTAGCTGGGTTGGCCGTGAAGCGATCCGGGCCGTTGGTGGGGGTTGTCTCCGGGTTT
>CAYVDY010000241.1:0-9883 GCA_964450255.1 uncultured Candidatus Solibacter sp.
GAACTCCTACGACGCGCAGTACGGCAAGACCGGCGGCGGCGTGTTCAACGTCGTTTTGAAGAGCGGCACAAACACGTTCCATGTGACGGCATGGGAGTTTCTGCGGCGCAGGGCGCTGGACGCTAATACGTTCCAGGCCAACGCGAGGGGTGCCGTGCGGCCGGACCACACGCTGGACCAGTATGGGTTCCAGTTGGAAGGCCCGGTCTACATCCCTAAGCTCTTGAAGAAGGACGGGGCGGTGAAGTTGTTCTACCTGGGCAGCTTTGAGAACTATCGTGAGAAGTGGCCGCAGTTCCTGCAGAACAGCTATCCGGAGCCGGAGATGCGCAACGGCGATTTCTCGAAGCTGGTGCAGGCCAACTTGCAGCCGATCACGATCTTCAACCCGTTTGGCGCGACCAATGATGCCAACGGCAATCCGGTGCGCAATCCGTTCCCGGGCAACATCATTCCGCAGAGCATGATCAATCCGGTGGCGAAGGCGGTAACGGCCTTCATGCCTCTTCCAAACGCCAAGACGCCCGGTGTGGCGTACTCAAATACCAACAACATCAACTCCACCTATGCGGCCAAGGACAAGTTCTACAACCTGATCCTGAAGTTCGACTGGAACTTCGGCGATAAGCACCGCGCGTTCTTCCGGCACGCCTCGAATGACAGAACCGAGGATCGTGCGGTGAACAATATCGATAATGCGGTCGGCACGAACGGCCAGCAGCCGTTCCAGCGCATCAACGATGCGTACGTGATTGACTGGGTAAGCACGTTGTCGCCCACGCTTATCATGAACATCCGCGCCTCCACCAACCGGTTCATCGAGACGGGCCGTGGCAAGGCGAACGAAGGGTTCGATCTGACGAAGCTTGGTCTGCCGGCGGCGACCATCGCACAGTTGCCGAGCCCCACCTACTTTGGCCAGTGGGAGTTCAACGGGTATTCGACGTTGGGCCGCTATCAGGGTATCAACATCACTAACAACTACAACCTCACGGGCAACGTCACCAAAATCGCGGGTTCGCACACGATGAAGTTTGGTATCGACGCTCGCCGGATTCACTACATCCTGCAGAACAGCGGCAACATCCTGTTCTTCCGCGGTGAGAAGAACTTCACTCGCCGCCTGTGGAACCAGGATCAGCCGGACGCGGGCGACGCCTATGCGTCGTTCCTGCTGGGCGTTCCGAACGGTTCCTCCAACTATCCGTTGTACCCGTTCTTCCAGCAGTGGTACGTGGCGCCTTACTTCCAGGACGACTGGAAGGTGTCGCGGAAGCTGACCATCAACTTCGGCCTGCGCTACGACTACAACGCGCCTCCCGGAGAGAAGTACAACCGGATGAACCGCGGCTTCGATCCCACGGTTGCGAGCCCGATCGCCAGTCAGATTTCGGCAGCGAATCTCGCGCTGTATCCCAACCTGGCGAACCTCAAGGGCGGCCTGAAGTTCGCCGGCGTCAATGGCGTATCGGCACTGGCTGCGAACGTGGACAAGAACAACTGGCAGCCCCGCGTGGGCTTCGCCTACGCACTGAGCAACAGGACGGTCATGCGCGGCGGCTATGGTCTTTACACCATGAATGCCAACAACGACTACCTGCGATTCGCCGGGTTTGAGACGAACACCGAAATGGTGAACAGTCTGGACGGCGGGCGCACCCCGATCGCCAACATTCTGTCTAACCCGTATCCGAATGGGATCAACCGGCCAAGCGGAGCTGCGCTGGGGGCGTCGACGTTTGTTGGGCGTAACACGAACTGGTTTGACGGCGACAACTTTGTTTCGCCGTACGTCCACCAGTTCTCGTTTGGCTTCCAGCACCAGCTTTCCAACACGGGCACGCTCGACGTGTCCTATGTGGGCAGCCGGACGGTGGGCGCGAACGACGAGAAGGACTACAATATTCCTTCGGCGGCATTCCGCAAGCAGTGCAACCTCCAGGAAGGCGGCAGCCCGACTTTCTGCGACGCGCAATTGCCGAATCCGTTCAACGGCATCGCGGCGTTCCGTGGCACCAACCTGTTCACGGCCACCGGCGTTTCCCGGTACAACCTGAATCGGCCATTCCCCCAGTTTGACGGCAACATGTTGCGGCAGGGTCTGAACACGTCGAAGATTTTCTACAACTCGATGCAGATCAACTACAACCAGAGGCTGGCCAAGAGCCTGACCTTACAGGCGAACTACACGTTCTCGAAGATGGTGGAACGCTGGGGCTACAACGATGCCTTCAACGATGTGCCGCGCCAGGGTCTGTACTTCAACGACCGGGCGCACATCCTGAAGATCAACGGCGTGTACCAGTTGCCGTTTGGCCAGGGCCAGAAGTTCGGCAACAGTGCGAAAGGCGTCGTCGGGAAGCTGATCTCGGGCTGGCAGATCACTGGCTACTACAACCACAGCAGCGGCGAGCCGAATGATCTGCCGGGCAACGTGATCCAGTTGAGGGACCCGTTGACCCCGGGCGGCGACTTCAATGGGTCGCCGGACTGGAAGGCCCACCAGATCAAGGGCTGGAACCCCTGCGTGCTGCAACAGCTGAACGACGGCTCCGTCCGTCCGGCGGCTTACAGCGTCACCAGAGGGTGCGGCACGGATCAATCGACGTACGCATGGTTACAGACTGCCGGCTACGCGCCGCGCTATACACCGGCGCGCAGCGGGCAGATCCGAAAGCATCGCGCCTTCACCATGGATGCGTCGCTGAACAAGATGACCAACATCACCGAGCGGCTGCGGGTGCAGTTCCGCCTGGAAGCGTTCAACGTGGCGAACCACAACTTCTTCGGACGCAACAACGGATTCATCACAGATCCGACCAACGCCAACTTCGGAACCTTGTTCCCGAGCCAGGCGTCGGACCAGAACGGCTATCCGAGGCAGATCCAGATCGGGCTGAAGGCCTACTGGTAGACAGAAGCTGAGTAGTTCGAATAGAAATGGCGGCGCCCAACCGGCGCCGCCGTTTCTATTTCAGGCGCTTCGATTCGTCCCTGTCTTCGCGGATGGCGATGATGTGATTCGTGTCGAGATCCTTGAACAGCTGCTTCACGCCGCTGGGCCAGCGGATCTCGAGTGTGTCGATCTTCGTACGCTGGCCGAGGCCGAAGTGCTGCCGGTACGGGTTGGTGGCTCCGAAGCCCTCGCTGCTCTTCACCTCGCGATAAACCAGCAGCTCGCCCGCCTTCAGAGTTAACTGCGCTCCCACGCCAAAACGGTTGCTCTTCACGCCTTCCAGTTGAACTTCCAGCCAGCGGTTCTGATTCCCCTTTAGATTTCGATAGAAGGCGTTGTAGGCCTGATCGCCGGGATAGTGGCCGCCGAGCTGCGCGTAGATGTCCAGGTCGCCGTCATCGTCGATATCCACGAAGCTGACGCCGTGGCCTTTGTTGCCGGGCCGCGCGAAGCCCACGTAGCTGGTGAGATCCGTGAATGTCGAGTTGCCGTTGTTGCGGAAGAAGTGGTTGGGCTCCAGGCGGCTCATTTGCGGATCGCCGGTGCCGAAGTAGAGGTCGAGATAGCCGTCGTTGTCGATATCGGCCACGCCGCCGCCCATCACGCCCATGGGGTAGAAGAGCTTCGCCTCGAACGTCGTCTCGGTGAAGGTGCCGTCCTGGTTGTTCTTGTAGAGTCGGCAGACGTCAGGGTGCATGGCTCTGGCGTTGGGCCGCGCGTAGCCTGCCTTCAGCGCCTCCACGGCCGAATCCCAGTGGGCGAGGGAGGTGGTGAGGATGTCCGGCCAGCCATCGTTGTTGTAGTCGAAGAAGAGGCAGACAAAGCCATTGTGGAGCGGGTGCACTACGCCGGCCTGACGGGAGACTTCCTTGAACTTCCAGGCGCCTTCGTTGTGATAGAGCCGGGTGGGTGCGGGGTCCAGGCCGTTGATCAGGATGTCGAGGCGGCCATCCTTGTCGTAGTCGCCAAGCGCCACGCCGATTGCGCCATGAGACGGCGGTTCTTTGATGCCGGCGGCCATCGTCATGTTGGTGAAAGTGCCGTCGCGGTTGTTGCGATAGACCTGCGGCGTGCTGCCGTCCTTGATGACTCCGTTGGCGATGACGACATCCAGCCAGCCGTCGTTGTCGAGATCGCCCCACATGGCGCTGAAGCCGGAGCCGGGGTCGTCCACGCCGCTCTTCTTCGAGACGTCCTCGAAGCGGCCGCCTGTGTTGTGATAAAGCCGGTTGGGCATGGGCCCGCTCCAGCCGTTCAGGGAGACGTAGAGATCGAGGCGGCCGTCGTTGTCGTAGTCGACGAGGTTGAGGCTATAGCCTGAGGGCACCTTGGCCAGGCCCACGTCGGCGGTGACGTCGGTGAACTTCGCGCCGTCGTTCCGGTAGACCATCATGAACGAGCCGCTGCCGGCCTCGAAGAGATCCAGGTCGCCATCGGAATCGTAATCACCCCACGAGGCTGTGCCGTTGCCGTCGTAGCGGTTGACACCGAGTTCGGGCGCGATGTCCTTGAAGGCGAGGAGCGGCGGGTTGGCCTTGTCAATAACGGGCTCGGCGGCGGGGAACAGCACGTTCTTGGGCAGGTCCGGCACGCCGCCCTTCATCTGATCCATCGCCACCTTCAGCAGCCACTGATCGACGACGTTCATGCGGAACTGAAGCGCCTGATAGTAGCAGCGCGCGGCTTCGGTGAAGTCGCCCATGCGGTAGTAGCTGGTGCCCATTTCGCGGAGGGCCTCCAGGCGCTGGTCCAGATCCTGGGTGCGGGACAGGGCCTGCTTGTAGTAGAGGATGGACTCCGCGAAATTGCCGCGGCGGGTAAGTGACTTGGCCATGATGAAGAGTGCGGCGCTCTCTTCGTTGCTGAAGGGGAGGGCGTTGTCGATGACGTGCTCCATGAGGTCAATGGAGCGGTCCAGGCCGACGACGGGATCGTGCGGCACGCGGTGGCCGCTCTCGGTGGTGAATCGGACTTCGCCGGAGAGCCACTCGGATAGGTTGATGAGGAAGCCGTTGGCGTGGGGTTCCAGCTTGGCTACGCGCGAGGCCAGTTCGTAGGACTTGTTGGGGTCGTAGTAGAGCAGTTCGGCGCGGGCGTGAATCACCGCTTTGGCGCGCAGCGACGGGATATGGTCGGGGTTTCGCTTGAGCGCGCCGTCAAGCGACTCCATGGCGAGGCCCAGCGAGATGCGGCGCTTGTTGTTGTCGAGGCCCTGGTAGAAGTCCAGCAGATAGGCACGGGCCAGCTGGTACCAGATCTCGGCGCTATCGGGCGATGCCTTCAGGATACGTTGCAGTTCGATGCGCGCTTCAGCGGTCTTGCCCTCGCGCAGCAGGAGCGAGGACTTCCGGAGGGGGCTGTCCTTGACGGCGAGAGCGGGGCCCGGAGGTTGTTGACCGGCGGCGAGAGCGACGGCGAGGGTGATGATGCCAAGAATGCTGAGCTTTTTCACTACAACGTTATGCTATCCCAGGTGGGATGGCCGGTCGTACCGCTCCCTATGGTCGCGGCTCAGACACGCCGCGCCCGCCTCGCCCGCCGTCACTTGCCGCCCGTATCTGAGCCGCGACCAAAGGGAGCGGTACGATGCACTACCGCGCCGCGGAATCGTTCTGCATCATCCCGAAAATATTCCCGTCGGGATCCTTGCAGTAGCAGAGCCAGCCGACGGTGGGGATCGGCATTTTCGGCACGACAATCTGCCCCCCAACCTCAGCGGCCTTCGCGATGGCGGCGTCGAGGTCCTCGACCTCCACAGTGTTGACGACAGGTTGCTCCGGATGCCTCCGCCGCAGAATGCCGCCGTTGATGCCGGGGCCTCCGCTGCCGGTGTCGACAATCCAATAGCCCATCTCCGGAGTGCCCCAACTTGTGATTTTCCAGCCGAACAGGCTGGTATAGAACGCGGCCACGGCCTGCGGGTCGTTGGCCGGAATCTCAAAGTGCACAGGGCGATTCATCCCAGTAGCCTCCTCTGGTAAGAAGATTAACGAGTGCAAATATTCTATCGTGAACCACCATCTATTGATCCCGGACCCTCAGGTTCGTTATCGTAAAGGTTTCCCTTTCGCCAATGGACGTCTTCTCACTCACGCGCACGCTGGTGGACATCGAATCCATCACCGGCAATGAGGAGCGGGTCGGAGACTACCTGCTCTCACTGCTGAGCGGCCTCGCGCGCGCGTACAACGGCCATGTGGAGACGATGGAAGTGGAGCCGCGGCGGCATAATGTGTTCGCCTGTTTCGGCGAACCGGTAGTGACGCTCTCGACGCATCTGGACACGGTACCGCCGTTTTTCCCTGCGCGCGAGGACGAGACCTTCATCTGGGGCCGCGGGGCCTGCGACGTGAAGGGGATCATCGCTGCGATGCTTTGCGCGGCAGAACAGCTGCTGATCGGCGGGACCCGCAACTTCGGGCTGCTATTTGTCGTCGGCGAAGAGAAGAACAGCGCCGGCGCGTATCACGCGGCCACCACGCCGCGCGGGTCACGCTTCATTATCAACGGCGAACCGACGGAGAACAGGCTGGCGCTGGGCAGCAAAGGCGCGTTGCGGTTCGAACTGAAGGCTACGGGGCGGATGGCGCATTCGGCGTACCCGGAACTGGGCGAATCGGCTATCAATAAGCTGCTGGATGCGCTGGCGCGCATCCGCGCTATCGAACTGCCCGTGCACCCCGTGCTGGGGCCTTCGACGCTGAACATAGGCCTGATCTCGGGCGGCCGCGCGCCGAATGTGATTCCGGATTCGGCCGAGGCGGCGCTGATGTTCCGCCTGGTGGACGATCCTGCGCCGCTGCGGGCCGATGTGGCGCTGGCGGCCGCGGGCCTGGCAGACGCAAACGAGATCCTCTGCATACCGGCGCTCCACATGGGCGCGCTGGAAGGATTTGAGACTACTGTGGTGGCCTACACCACCGATATCCCGGCGTTTAACGGCGCCTGGGGCGAGCCTTATCTGATGGGGCCCGGCACAATCCATGTCGCGCACACCAGCGAAGAGCGTGTCCCGAAAACGCAGCTTCTGGAAGCGGTCACCATTTACCAGACTATGGTGAAGCGCCTCCTCACAGCCTGACAGCCGGCTGACCCCACAACCGGCAGGCAGGCGAAGGCCACCCACGGACTCAACCTGCATGCCGTAGAGAGAAGGAAGAAAGTCATGAAGAAGAAGATCGAAGTTGGAGTCCTGGGCGCCACCGGCATGGTGGGCCAGAGCTTTGTGAAGTTTCTCGAAGGCCACCCCTGGTTTGAGCTGACCTTCGTTGGGGCGAGTTCGCGCTCGGCCGGCAAGAAGTACGCGGACGCAACTTCGTGGCGGCTGGATGGCGCGATGCCGGAGCGCGTGGCCGGGCTGACCGTCTCTGACTGCGTGCCCTCGAGCGCGGCGCCGAAGCTGGTGTTTTCCGCGATGGACGCCGACGTGGCCACCGAGATTGAGCGCGCGTTTGCCGAAGCAGGGCACTTCGTTGTTTCGAACAGCAAGAACCACCGCATGGAGTCCGACGTGCCGCTGCTGGTGCCGGAGATCAATCCGGATCACCTGAAGCTGCTGGCGGTGCAGAAGGCCCGCGGTTGGAAGGGCGCCATTGCGACGAATCCGAACTGCTCGACGATCGCGCTGACGATGGGTCTGGCGCCGCTGATCCCTTTCGGGATCGAGATCATCATCGCCACGACGATGCAGGCGATCTCTGGCGCCGGCTACCCCGGCGTGCCTTCGATGGACATCATGGCAAACGTGATTCCCTTCATCGGCGGCGAAGAGGCCAAGATGGAGATCGAGACGCAGAAGATTCTCGGCCTGCTGGCGGGCGATCACATCGCGCCGCTGCCGGCGAAGATGAGTGCGCACTGCAACCGGGTGCCGGTTGTGGACGGACATACCATCACGGTCAGCGTCGGTCTGCGCGAGAAAGTGACGCTGGCCCAGGTGAAGCACGCGTACGAGACATATACGGCGATTCCGCAGCAGCGCAATCTGCCGAGCGCGCCGAAGAAGCCTGTTCTGTATCTGCACGAAGACAACCGGCCGCAGCCGCGGCGCGACGCAGGCCGTGAGAATGGGATGTGCGTGACGGTGGGCCGGCTGAGGACCTGCCCGGTGCTGGACTTCAAGTTCGTCTGTCTCGGCCACAATACGGTGCGCGGCGCGGCCGGCGCGGCTGTGTTGAACGCCGAGCTGATGTACAGTGAAGGCCTGCTGGACTAGCGCCATGATCGTCATGAAGTTTGGCGGCACCTCGGTGGAGAGTGCCGCCGCGATGGAACGGATCGCGGGCATTGTCGGCTCCTACGCGCACCGGCAGCCGCTGGTGGTGGTGTCGGCAATGGGCAAGACGACCAACCGCCTGCTGGCGGCCGCGGACAAGGCGGCGGCGGGCAATGTGGAAGACGCGATGCGGGATGCCGAGGACCTGCGCGCGTTTCACCGCAAAGAGGGTGGGGCGGCAGTGCGCGAAGAGAGCCTCGGCGAACTGGACGCATTGCTGGCATCGCACTTCGGCGAGTTGGAAGTCACGCTGGAATCTATCGCCCGCGCGGGCGAAGTGACTCCGATGCTGTGGGACGAAGTCTGCAGCTATGGCGAGCGGCTCTCTTCCTCCATTGTGGCCCTGGCGTTTCCGAAGTTTGGGGTGGCTGCCACGCATCTGGATGCGCGGAGCGTACTCGTCACCGACAGCCGCCACACGCAGGCGCTGCCTCTCTACAGCCGAACGTATGCGCGCTTTGGCGAGATTGCCGCGCCGTTGGTGAAGTCCTCGGTAGTGGTGATGGGCGGTTTCATCGGGGCCACCGTGGACGGCGTCACGACGACGCTGGGCCGCGGAGGCAGTGACTTTTCGGCGGCCATTGCCGGAGCCGGGCTCGGGGCGGAAGAGATCCAGATCTGGACCGACGTCGATGGCATGCTGACGTGCGATCCGCGCGTTCTGCCGGGTGGCCATCTCGTGCGCAACATATCGTTTGCGGAAGCAGCGGAGCTTGCGTATTTCGGAGCGAAAGTGCTCCATCCTGCCACTGTGCTGCCGGCGATTGAGAAAGACATTCCGGTGCGCATTCTGAACTCGCGGCGGCCGGAGGTGGCGGGCACGCTGATCGTTTCTCAGCCACTGCCGTGCTCGAACTTCGTCAAGTCCATCGCGTGCAAGAAAGACATCACGGTGGTGAGCATCCGGTCCTTGCGGATGCTGATGGCGCACGGATTCCTGCGGCGGATTTTTGAAGTCTTCGACCGCTACCGGACGCCGGTGGACATGGTGTCTACGTCGGAGGTCAGCGTCTCGCTCACCATCGATCAGACGCGATTCCTGGGCGATATTGAGGCGGAGCTCTCCAAGATCGCGGAAGTGACGGTGCTGCCGAATCAGGCGATCATCTGTCTGGTGGGCGACGCGCTCCGCGAGACATCCGGCGTGGCGGTGCGCATCTTTACTGCGATGAAGGATGTCAATATCCGCATGATCAGCCAGGGTGCGTCGCTGATGAACGTCAGCCTCGTGGTGGACGGGGCGGACCTGGTGCGGGCGGTGGAATCGCTGCATGGTGAGTTCTTCACGGAACTTGACCCGGAGGTTTTTCAATGAAGCTCGCACTGGTTGGGTACGGCAAAATGGGGCAGTTGCTGGAGCGCCTGGCGCCGGAGTACGGGTTCACCGTGGCGCTCAAGCTGGACGTCAACAACAACGCGCACGGCGAAGGGTTCCTGGCGGAGAACTTTCGCGATGTGAATGCGGCCATTGAGTTCACGACGCCGGAAGCGGTGGTCGGTAATCTGGAGAAGCTGGCGGTGCTGCGCGTTCCGACCGTGGCAGGGACCACGGGCTGGTTCGATCGTCTGGAGCACGTGATGGCGCAGTTCGACCTGAACCATACGGGGCTGGTCTACAGCCCGAATTTTTCGCTCGGCGTGAACATTTTCCA
>CAYVDY010000242.1:0-7265 GCA_964450255.1 uncultured Candidatus Solibacter sp.
GGGCGAAGGAGCTGGATCCGGAGGTGGAGGAGAAACCGGAGCGGCCGAGGCGGCTGGCGGCGGGCGACGCAGGGTCGAAGCCGGTGCTCATTTTCAAAGTGGAACCGGAGTATCCGGCGGCGGCGCGGGAAGCGGGGATCACGGGCGTCGTGAAGTTCAGCGTGGTGGTGGATGCGGCGGGGCATGTGTCCGGGATTCAGTTGGAGAGCGGGCACCCGCTGCTGGTGGAGAATGCGCTGGCCGCGGTGAAGAAGTGGCGGTACCGGCCGACGGCGGTGAACGGCGTGGGGGTGGAGATGACGACTCAGGTGGAGGTGGCGTTCCCTACTCCTCGGTGATGGCGGCGGGTCCGAGCAGGCCGGCGTCACCGGAGATTAGGGGAGGGTATCGAGGATTCGGCGCTTGCCGTAGTCGTCGATATCGAAGGCGATGGCGTAGGGCTTGCGAGCCTCGGCGCCTCTGACCTTCTGGAGGCCTTCGTAGTAGCGAAGGTAGTCGAAGCCGGAGAAGGCTGGGTGGGTGAATTCGTAGGCCATCACCGCTTTGTGCCAGGCGGCGAGGTCGGCTTCGCCGACGGGCAGGTAGACGTAAGGGTGGAATGATTCGGCGTCCTCCCAGTTCTCCGCGTAGTACGTGGCGCGTACCGTGCGCGTGCCGTCGAGGGCTGCGAAGAGGATGGCATCCTTCACAACGCGGTGGGTGGCGGCGTGGTCCTTGTGGATGGAGTTTTTCCAGTGGGTCAGGATGATGGTGGGCTTGATGGCGGCGATCTGAGCGGCGATCCAGCGGGCGGCGTCTTCGGTGGCGGGGACTTCGCTGTCTTTCCAGGGACCGAAGCGGACCTCCGCGCCGAGCGCCTTGGCTGAGAGTTCGGCTTCGGCACGCTTCTGCTGCGCGTAGTCCGCGGCGGGCTTGCCGCGCTCGCCGAGCGTGAGATGAAGCAGGACAACGCGGTCGCCGGCTTTGGCCTGGCGGGCGAGCAGGGCTCCGGTGGTGAGTTCCATATCGCCGGCGTGAGCACCGATGGCGAGGATGGTGCGGTCTGCCGCGGCGGCGGTGAGGGTCAGCGCGAGAAGGGCGATCAGTCTCATGCGTTCCAGTCCTCTTCAATCTCTTTGACGAGTGCGTCGCCTTCGTAGGGGACGAGGTCTTCGGGTCGTTTGGGTACGAACCAGGGGTAGAGCAGCGGGAGCAAGAAGAGGGTCAGGGCGGTGGAGGTGATGAGGCCGCCGATCACGACTGTGGCCAGGGGGCGCTGGACCTCGGCGCCGGTGGTGGTGGAGACGGCCATGGGAAGGAAGCCGAGGCTGGCAACCAGGGCGGTCATCAGGACGGGACGGAGGCGGAGGCTGGCACCGGTAATGAGGGCCTGCTCCATGGGAAAACCGCGTTCGCGCAGGCGGTTGATGGAGGCGACGAGGACGATGCCGTTGAGGACCGCGACGCCGAACAGAGCGATGAAGCCGATACCGGCGGAGATGCTGAGATTGAGATCGCGGGCCCAGAGGGCGGCGATGCCGCCGACCATGGCGAAGGGGACGTTGAGCAGGATCAGCATCGCGTGGCGGGAGGAGCCGAAGGTGAAGAAGAGCAGGCCGAAGATGATGAGGATCGAGGCTGGGACGACGATCATCAGTCGCTTGGTAGCGCGAGCCTGATTTTCGAACTGGCCGCCCCAATCGATGGAGTAGGCGGCGGGGAGGCGGAGTTCGGCGGCGATGCGGCGCTGGGCCTCGGCGACGAAGCTGCCCTGGTCCCGACCGCGGACGTTGCACTGGACAACGATGCGGCGCTGGCCGTCTTCGCGGGAGATGACCTCGGGGCCGCGGGCCATGGTGACGCGGGCGACCTGGCTGAGGGTTACACGCTCGCCGCCGGGCGCGAAGAGGAACAGCTGGCGGATGGCCTCGTCGTCCTGACGGTAGCGGCTGGGGAGGCGGACGACGATGGCGAAGCGGCGCTGGCCTTCGATCTGCTCGGAGACGGTGCGTCCGCCAATGGCGGCGTCCATGAGATCAGCGACGTCGCTGACGTTGAGGCCGTAGCGGGCGAGGGCTTCGCGATCAACTTCGATGCGGAGTTCGGCGACGCCGGAGACGATCTCCATCTGCGAATCGGCCGCGCCCTGCACGCTGCCGACAATACGCAGAGCTTTCTCGGCGAGTTGCGTGAGAGTGCGCGGGTCTTCCCCGTAGATTTTCACGGCGACGTCGGCCTTGATGCCGGAGATGGTTTCGTCGAGGCGCATGGCCATGGGCTGGGTGAAGTTGTAGCTTACTCCGGGGACGACTTGCAGGGATTTGTCGAGAGCTTCGATGAGCTGTTCCTTGGTTTGGAAGCGGGTCCATTGCTCGCGTGGTTTGAGAAGAACGTAGACGTCGCCCTGATTGATACCCATGGCTTCGGTGGCGACGTCGGGGCGGCCGATGCGGGTGACCACTCCAGTGACTTCGGGGAAGGCGGCGATCACTTTTTCGATGCGGTTGCTGATGAGGACGGAGTCCGTCAGCGAGATGCCGGGGAGCTTGCGGGTCTCGACGAGAATGGAGCCTTCATCGAGGCGCGCCATGAATTCGCTGCCAAGGAACCCCATGGATCCGATTGACACGATGAGAACGACGAGGCTGGCGCCGACCATCAGGGGCCGGTGGACGAGGGCCCATTTGAGTGTGCTGACGTAATGTGTCTGGAGCCATTGGAACCAGGCTTCCTTGTGCTCCTTGACGCCCTTTCCCAGGTGCACGACGGTGGCGGCGGGGACAACAGTGAGGGCGAGGACCAAGGAGCCTAACAGAGCGGAGCAGACCGAGATGGCCATGGGGCGGAACATGCGGCCTTCGAGTCCTTCCAGGAAGAAGACGGGCATGTAGACGGCGATGATGATGGCGACGGCGAAAACGATGGGGCGGGAGACTTCGTGGGCGGCGACGCGGACGCGTTCGAGGGCGTGGAAGGGACGGGTGTCGCCTTCCTTGCGCTGGAGGCGGCGGACGGAATTCTCCATCATGACGACGGAGCCGTCGACGATCATGCCGAAGTCTATGGCGCCGAGGCTCATGAGGTTGGCGGAGACGCCGAAGATGGCCATGCCCATGAAGCCGAAGAGCATGGAGAGGGGGATGACGGCGGCGACGATGAGGGCGGCTTTGATGTTGCGGAGGAAGAGGAAGAGGACGATGAGAATGAGCGCGCCGCCTTCCAGCAGCGCATTGCGGACTGTACTGATGGTGCCGTCGATGACGTCGCTCTGGTCGTAGAACGGATTGACGCGGACACCCTCGGGCAGTCGGAGGGTAGCGAACTTGGCCTTGACGCGCTCGATGACCTGTTTGCCGTTCTCGCCCTTGAGCATGATGGCCATGCCGGAAACGGTCTCGCCCTTGCCATCGCGCAGCGTGGCGCCCTGGCGGGGCATGGCGAGGAGCTTGATTTCGGCGATGTCGCGCAGGAGTACCGGGGTGCCGGCGTGGGCGACGACGACGATGCGGGCGAGGTCGGCGATGTCCTGCGTGCGGCCGAGGCCGCGGACGGTGTATTGCTCCATGGCGTGCTCGATGAAGCCGCCACCGAAGTTGGAATTATTCTCGCGGACGCGATCGAAGACAGTACGGAGCTGGATGCCGTAGCGCTGGAGCTTGGCGGGATCCACTTCGATGGTGTACTGCTTGGTCTCGCCGCCCCAACTGTTGACCTCGTTGACGCCGCGCACGGTACGGAGGGCGTAGCGGATCTGCCAGTCGTGGATGGTCTTGAGATCCATGGCCGAGTAGCCCTTGCCCTCGAGGGTGTACTGGTAGACCTCGCCGAAGGCTGTAGCCATGGGGCCGAGCGTGGGATCGAGTCCCTGGGGCAAGCGAGCGCGCACTTCCTGGAGACGCTCGTTGACGAGTTGGCGGGCGAACCAGGTGTTGACGCTATCCTCAAAGATGAGGGTGACCATGGAGAGGCCGAGCTTGGAAATGGAGCGGATGCCCTCGGTGCGGGGGATGCCCATCAGGGCGCTTTCGATGGGGAACGTAACGAGCTGCTCCACTTCACTGGGGGCCATGGACGGGCACTCGGTGAGGATGACGACCTGATTGTTGGTGAGGTCGGGGAAGGCATCGACGGGGAGGCGGAACATGGTGGTGACACCGACGGCGATGATGACGAGCACGCCGAGGAGGACCAGCCAGCGCTGTCGAAGGTGGAAGTCGATGATGCGTTGCAGCATGGCGCGCTATTCCTCGGAGAGCGACGACTTCAGGAGTTGAGACTTGAGGATGAAGCTTCCGGCGGCGACGACGCGTTCCCCGCCCTGCAGACCGCGCGCGACTTGGAGGAGACCGTCGAGCGGGCGGCCGGTTTCGACGGAGCGGGGCTCGTATTGACCGGTCTTTTTCTCGATGAAGACGGTGGCCTGGCCGTTGACGTCCTGGACGGATTCCTGAGGAACGAAGAGGGCGGGGGCGCTGCCGCCGGCGTTGAGTTCCACGGTGGCGTACATCTCGGGTTTGAGAAGTCCATTGCGGTTGTCGATCTCGATGCGTACGGAGACGGTACGGGTTTCGGCATCGAGCTTGTCGTCGATTTTGAGAACGCGACCGGTGAACTTGCGGTCGGGATAGGCCTGCACGGTGATGGAGGCGGCCATGCCGGGGCGTAGCTTGGCGAGGTGTTCTTCCTGGACGGCGGCGATGGCCCAGATGGTGGAGAGGTCGCAGATAACGAAGAGATCGTTGGAGGCAGTGACGACGGCGCCGGGGGTGATGGCGCGAGTGAGGACGATGCCGGCGGCGGGGGCGCGGACGGGGATGAGGTCTTCGATGTGAGTTTCGGGGTTGGAGTCGTGCTGATGTTCCTCAGAGCCTTCGAGCGAGACTTCGAGGAATTCGACGAGATGAAGCCTGGTACGGCTGACTTCGATTTCGGCATTGGTGACGGAAGACCTGGCGATCTTGAGTTCGTTTTCGGCGGAGTCCAACTGCTCCTGACTGGCGGCCTTCATCGAGTAGAGCCGGGTGAGGCGATCGCGCTGGCGGGTAGCGAACTCGACGCCGGACTTCAGTCGGTTGAGATCGCTGACGGCCTTGCGGTAGAGGGCGCGCGATTCGTGAATGTCGTGGCTGTGCATGCGGGCCAGAACCTGCCCCTTGGTGACGCGGTCTCCGACCTTGGCTTCGGCGATAATGATGCGCCCATCAGTGACGGCGCCGACCCGCCATGTGGTGTTCTCGTTGCTGGTGAGGCGGCCATTGGCGCGGATGGTGAGAGGAATGCTTCGTTCAATCACCGAAGAGACAGTGAGGGTGACCTCTTTGAGAGAAGCTGCGTCGAGCTCGACGAGTTTGACCTCTTCCCTGCCCTGCGATTTGGCTTCGGACTTGGGCGGCTCGCTGGCGGCGGGCGGCTTAGTGCAGGCGGCGAGTAGGAGTGAGATGAAGGCGGCGGCCAGGTATTTCATGGCTGATTCCCCAGCGCTGTTTCGAGCGCGACTATGCTTTGGCGGTATTCCATCAGGGCTCGATCGTTGATGAGTTCGATTTCGATGCGGAGACGTTCTGCGTCGAGCAGGCGGAGGAGGTCCGCACCGCCCAGGCGGTACGCGGCCAGCGCGATACGAGCAGTCTCGGCAGCCTGCTGACGGAAGCGGCCGAGGAAGTCCGTGATCTGGCGGCGGCGCATCTCGTACTCGACCTGCGCGGCGGCGACTTCGGCACGAACGATTGCTTCCGCGGCGGCGAGGTTAGCTTCGGCGGTCTTGATATCGGCGGTAGCGGATTCGATATTGCCCTGGTTGCGGTTGAGGAATGCCAGGTCTGTCTGGAATCCGGCTAGAGCTGTATCGAGGCCCATGGTGCGCTTGTAGCCGAAGAGGACGTCGTAGTTGGGGCGGGCGTTGGCCTGCTGGAGGATGAGGGCGGAGCGAGCGCGTTCGAGCTGGGCGCGCGCGAGTTGAACCTCGGCACGGCGTTGGACTGACTGATCGATGTCGGCGAGGAGGAGTCGATCGTCCTTGAGTTCGAGGGGGTCGGCGAGGCGGGCTTCGGGAAA
The DNA here is from genome assembly GCA_964450255.1 of uncultured Candidatus Solibacter sp. Taxonomy (GTDB): domain Bacteria; phylum Acidobacteriota; class Terriglobia; order Bryobacterales; family Bryobacteraceae; genus Paludibaculum. The sequence goes on from CAYVDY010000242.1 coordinate 6,034, forward strand.
TTTGGACTCGCCCATTTCGCGAAAGAGAAGGACGCGGGCGCGGTCTGCATCGAGCTTGGCGTTATTGGCGGAGAGCATGATGCGCTCTGATTCGAGGCGGACGCGGAGGAGATCGCTTTCGGCCATGGCGCCTTCGCGGACACGGATCTCGTGGTATTCGACGACTTGCTGGAAGTTTTTCTGGCTCTCGATGAGAAGCTCGTGGGAGCGCTGCGCGCCGGCAGCGGCCCAATAGGCGTAACGGACGCGGAAGGATATCTGGCGGCGGAGGATCTCGAGTTCGAGTTCGGCGGTGCGGAGACCGAGCGAGGCGAGGTCGACCCGCTTGCCGCGCTTGCCGGAGGATTCGAGGGTCTGTTGGAGGAAGGCGAAGTAGTCGTTGTCGCGACCGAAGACGTAGGGGGTGCCGCCGGGAAAGCGGAGGTTCTCGGCCTGGAGGACCAGGCGGGGATTGAAGGTGAGGCCGGCCTGGCGGCGCTGCCCGGTGGCGGAGGCGATGCGCTGCTGGCCGGCGGCGAGAAGGGGATGTCCGGCGAGCGCAGTGGAGACGGCCTGATCGAGCGTGAGCGATTGCTGCGCGTACAGTGAAAACGAGATGAGCAGCCAGAGCAGAAGAGAGCGCATCGAAGATCGGATCAAGACTGATTCTAGCAAGTGCCGCCGCTGGAGATGCCCGCAGCGTGGCCGGGCCACTACACAGCGGTTTCGATTCCGTAAGAGAATGTTGACGTGCATCGGAGTATTGTTCTGTTGATGCTGGCAACGGCTATCGGACGGGCGGCGGAGCCGCCTGAATTGCGGGGCGTATGGGTGGACCGCAGCCCGCTGGCGTCGCGCGAATCCATCTCGGCGATGATGGAGAACCTGAAAGAAGCGCACTTCAACGCGGTTTTCGTGGATGTGTGGTCGCGCGGGTATCCGCTGTGGCAGAGTGCGGTGTTCGAGCGGCACACAGGGCTGAAGACGGACCCTGTGTATGGCGAGAGGGATGTACTGGCTGAGGCGATTGAAGAGGGCAAGGCGCGGGGCCTGACTGTGATCCCGTGGCTCGAGTATGGTTTTGTGATCGGCTACACGGGCGGACGGGCTCCGATGGTGGAGGCTCATCCTGAGTGGCTGGCGAAGCGCAAGGATGGGACCGTGGAGTTTTCCTGGGCGGGGACGACCAGGAGTTACTGGATGGCGCATTCGCATCCGGAGGCGCAGCAGTTCCTGATGGAGCTGATGCTGGA
>CAYVDY010000242.1:7275-9861 GCA_964450255.1 uncultured Candidatus Solibacter sp.
GGGCCGGGGAGCTGAGTGCTGAACTGTCGGTCGTGGCCTACCGCCATGGGATGTTTGGTGCTGCAGTACTGGCCTTGTTGAGCGCAGCGGTCGCCTGGACGGCGGTGGGACGCGCCCCGGCAACCCGTTAGAATTCCCACGTGCAGCAATCCATCCGCTATCTGAAAACGAAGGACGGCGTCCGCATTGCCTGGGCCGCCATCGGCAGCGGACCGACGCTGGTGAAGGCGGCAAACTGGCTGATGCGGGGGAGGAACGCGCCGATCGTATTCGACTACAGTTACCGGCTTTTTTTGCAGGACTATCCGGCCTGGATGAAGGCGGGCTCGATGGACTTTGTCTCGCCGCAGGTCTACCGGGCGGACGTGGGGAGCTTTGAGCGGGAGCTCGACAAGCAGTTGGAGCACATGGGCGGCGAAGGGTCGAGGATGGCTCCGGGCGTGGACATTTCGAACACGAACGCGGAGACGCTGGTGCGCTCGATCGAGATTTGCCGGGAGAGGAAACTGGCTGGAGTGGTGATCTGGTATTACGGCGCACTGGTGCAGAAGGGGGCGCTGGTGAAGCTGCGCGAGACGGTGTTCAGCGAGCCGGCAGCGTTGCCGTGGCGGTGAGGCCTTAGTACAGCCTTCGTAGGACCTTCTAGGGTGATACTGATAAACGAGCTAAGGTAGTACCTGGATTGGATAAAGTACTGGCCCTCCTTAGAATCAAGTACGTGGTATGAGATCCGAGAGGGGGGCCGAAGATGAACGTGTCAGCGCCAATGCCGAGTGGAGGAGAAATGAACACGGCCATGGACGGAACGTCTGAACCGGAAGTACGCAAAATCAAAGTGATGATTGCGGACGATCATCCGATTGTCCGGGATGGTCTGCGAAAGCTGCTGAGCCTTGAGGATGACATCGATGTCGTCGGCGAGGCGGGGGATGGCCGGGAGTTGATTGAAAAGGTAGACGTGCTGATGCCGGACGTCATCCTGCTGGACCTTCGCATGCCGAATCTGGACGGGCTTGGGGCGTTGCAGACGATGCAGCACACCAAGTGCAAGGCGAAGGTCATCATTCTGACGGCCTCTGAGGACAAGAACGAGTTTGTCCAGGCGATGAAGCTGGGGTGTTCCGGGATTGTGCTGAAGCAGACTTCGGCGGATCTGATTGTAAAGAGCATCCGGAAAGTGGCGTCTGGCGAAATCTGGCTGGATTCGCACACCACGGCGGCAGTGATGCGGCAGTTTGCGGCGCCGGGCGAGATGAGCGGGATGTCCTCCAGTTCATCGAAGGTGCGCGAGCGGAGCCCGCTGAGCACGCGCGAGCGTGAGATTGTGGCGCTGGTGGCGCAGGGCTACAAGAACAAAGAGATGGCCGAGAAGATGTTCATCAGCGAGCAGACGGTGAAGAACCATCTGCACAACATCTTCGACAAGCTGGGCGTATCAGACCGGCTGGAGCTGGCGCTCTATGCGATCCACAAGGGATTGCATCTGGGCGGAGCGGAACGCTAGCGGCGCCTGGCGCCAGTCATGATCAGAACGGCGCTGGTTGATTTGCGGTAGATGGCTCCCAGGACACAGATGCCTGCGGGGAGTTCACCGGGCACCTTGAGCCGCACGACTGTCCAATGCGGATTATCGGGAGACGGCCCGGCTGATTCGAAGTCCAGATAGTTCCAGTAATCGACGTACAGTTTGTTGACTAACCATTGCACGCCTTGACCCTGGCCGTTCAGACCGGTCATGACAGCAGTGATGCTCTCGCCTGGACGGACGGGGTCCTTGCCGGTGACGGGCAGTCCGGTGGCGGCGTGGCTGATGACGGGCCAATCGAACGAGAACGGATCGGGGTTTTCTGCCTCGCCCTGCAGCACAAACGATGGAGCGGCGAGCTGCACTTCCACTGGGTTTGTTGCCGGTTGAAACGGTGAGCCGGGCTGCGAGATTTCGACGACCGCCGGACCGGGCTGCACGTCCTCAGGAACAACCCATTCGAGGCCTGACGAAGAGCGTCGGAGAGGCTGCACGCCGATGCCGTTGAGACGAATCTCCGCGGCGGCGAGACCTGCGCCTTCCAGCCGCACCCAAAGACCGGGAGCAACGATTGCCGGCAGGCGGATCACCGAGGTGGGACCTGGAACCAGCAGCCGGGGAATGTCGCTATCCAAGAAGTACGAGACGATTCCGTCCGGCGTGGAGGCAATCACCCTGGTGCCTGCGCCGTTCAACACGGCTTCGTTCACCTGCTGACCCTCGGGCGACAGGCGGCGAGGCGGCGAACCGGGCGGGCCGGCCAGGTAGAGGATGGACCACTGGCGATAGAGGATGTGCGTGCCGGCGGGACCGAAGTCCAGCACCTGGAAATTGTCGCATTGGCGCACCCACGGCTCCACAGCGCCGGAATCGAGCTTCACGCGCCACAGCCCTTGGGCGCCGTAGACAGCGGCGAAGGCGGCGTGGCGGTCAATGCGAGGCGCGAACGGCTCGAAGGACAGGGGATAAGTCCGGGGCTCCGCGCCCGGCCGGTGGACCATCAGGGCATGAGCGGAGGCGGCGACCAGGGATAGGCCTCGTCCACCGTCATCAGCAACGCC
>CAYVDY010000243.1:0-9812 GCA_964450255.1 uncultured Candidatus Solibacter sp.
TTTATTTCCTTTGGGTGGTGATCTGAAAGATGTTTATGGGGGAGTACAATTCCACCCTGGATGAAAAAGGCAGGGTCGCGATTCCGGTGAAGCTCCGCAAGGCTTTTGGTGAGAATGCGGTCATCAACAAGCTGGTGCTTACCTACGGCTTTGACAAGTGCATCATGGCCTTCAGGGAAGAGGAATGGGAACGGTTCGTGCGGGAGAAGCTGGTACCCCTTCCGCAGTCGAACCCCACCAACAGGAACTGGGTCCGCCATCTTATGGGCGGCGCGCGGGACCAGGAGCTGGACAAGCAGGGGCGGATCATCATCCCCGCCAGCCATCTCGAGTACGCGCAGATTAAAAGCGAGGTCACCATCCTGGGGCTGAACGATAAGATCGAGATCTGGGCCACGGAAACGTACAACCGGTACCGGCCCGACCAGGATTCGCTGAACGCCCTTGCGGTGGACCTCGGCGTATAGGGAATGCAGATCCGGCGTGTGGGAATGCCGGTTGTGTATAGAGAAGAAAGCTTTTTCTAATGCGACATAATACATGAGAGGCGAGCGTGCAGTATATCCATATTCCGGTCATGCCGAGGGAACTGGTCCACTCAATTATCGAGGTTGAGTCGGGCTGGGATCCGCGAGCTGTGTCGAACAAGGGGGCGGTGGGGATGATGCAACTGATGCCCGCAACCGCGGTGACCTTTGGAGTCACGAACCGCTTCGACATTGAACAGAACATTCGAGGCGGAGTGGCCTATCTCGCCAGGCTGCTGAACTTGTTCGACGGCGACCTCCGGTTGGTGGCGGCGGCCTATCTGGCCGGGGAGAACCGAATCTTGAGTGCCAAACTACGTTACTCGAACGCCGAGGTCCATTGGTATGTACGTGAGGTGGGGCGATTGTACCGAGAGAAGCGCCGGATGCACATTCAGGCAGAAGTCCTCGCCCGGAAAAAGATGGAAGGAGGTAGTGTGCCGTGAAAATGAAGCACTGGTTCCCTGGAACCATCACCATGATGCTGGCCTTCGCTGGTGAAGCACCAGGCCAGCCAGCGGCTCAATTGCAGGTGCGACCGCAGGTCGTCGGCCGACCCATTCGGGACGGCCAAGTCACAACTGTTTACCTGGCACCGCGTTTCGCTACTGCGATCCGGATGCCGGAGGCGATTAACTCGGTAGTGGTCGGCGACCCAGCCTCCTTCTCGGCCGAGCATTCTGATCGTGAACCGAGTCTCGTGTTCGTCAAGCCCATCACGGCGAAGGCCGCGCAGTCCAACCTGCTCATCTCCACAGCTCGAGGCTTGCAGGTTCACCTGCTCCTGGTCAGCCGAGGTGAACCAAAGGCGGACCAGCAACAGGATGTCGATTTCCTGATGAAGTACAGACCGGCTGGGCAGTTCATTATCCAGCCAGCCGAGTATCCCTCGGCGATAGTCCCGCAAATTGCCAACATCGGTGGTTCAACGACGGCACGTTCGATCGCCCCCTCGATCGCGCCAACCCCACTTCAGCCCGCCACACCGATCGAAGCTGGCGCCGCGAGGGAACGGTCAACCCCGCCCTCGATGGCGGCGGCGGATGCCAAGAAGCTGGAACTGAAGGTGCTCGACGAACTCCTCGATCGGCAACGGAGAGCGCCTCTACCCGCGCTGTACGGGGAGAAGCCAGGCATTTCTCCTGCCGGCAAGGAGTTGGTGAAGACAGGCGTGAGCGAGGTGATTGATCAGGGCCGGGAGGTGGTGGTGTTGTTCTCGGTTGTCAACGTAGAAGACCACGCTGTTGAGTTGATGCCACCGCAGATCCAACTGGGGGGCCAGAGGACGAGCGGAAAGGTCGTGCGCAAGTCCAGGTGGTCAACGGCCGAACAACTCCCCATCACTGACTTCCGCATGAGCCGACGGCGGCTCGGACCGGGAGAGAGATCAGATGGCGTCGTGGTGTTCCAACGTCCGTCATTCAAACAGTCGAACGAGACCCTATTCCTGCAGATGGCCGAGTCCGGCGCGGTGGATCGCCCTGCTCTGGCCCCGATTGGGTTCGGAATTAGCAGCTTCCGGGAGGTTGTCTACAATGCCCAATGAACGATTTCGCGGCGACAAGGCTGAGCGAGAGCCTGCTGAGTTGGACAACGCCGTGTTGACTGACGCAGGCACCCAGCCAAACAATGGCAGGGAGGAGGAGCAACCTACGGATAGTGAATTCGATGAGATGCCAACTCGCCCTGGCGGGATAGTGCAGCAGTTCTGGCGACGGATACAGGAAGAACGCAACAGACCGAAGCCGGCTGAACTCAATGCGCGGGGGCAAAACAATATGGACCGGAGCAAAGCGTTCCTGGTCCTCGCCACCGCAGTTGTGCTGAGTGGCTTCGCGTTTCTGGCGTTGTTCTCCACTTCGGGTGCCGATACGCGCGCTCGGGAGAGGCGAACGAAGCCGAGCCTGGGAAGACCGGAAGGGACAGCCCAGCCAGTAGGGCGTGCGGGATCGGGCATACCTCTGCTCAGCGCCGATCAGGGAGGCGCCGATCCGAATGGTGAGCAACTGAGCTCTGACGACATTCTGGCTACATCCCGCGGTGGGCAGATACGCAACACGCAACCACACGAGCCGCCATCCGCCAATGCGCCAAGCGAGTATGCGTTGAACAACTTACCTACGTTCAGCGATCCGGCCCTGGAGGCCTACCGGCGTCAGAACAACATCGCCTATACACCGCCGCCTGCGATTGCGGCACCCCCGCCAGTAGCGGCGGTGGCTCAGCCAGTGAATGACGCGGAGGGTTTAAAGAAGTCCTCGCTGGTGTTCGTAAGGAATTCGACTTCGGCAGCGGTGATGCCCGCCAGCCGGTCAACATCGCAGCCCGCCTTCATTGCGCGCCAGGGAGTCTCGACCTTGATGCCGAGCGGTAGTCGGTTGGTGGCGCGATTGCAGACCGCCGTCAGCAGCGCGATGAAGACGCCGGCCATCGCGGTGATCGAATACAACTACGAGCGAGACGGCGAGATCGTCATTCCTGCTGGCACGAAGGCGATCGGACAGTTGGCGCAAGTCAATCAGCATGGACAGGTCGGTCTTCGGTTCACGTCACTCGAGATGCCTGATGGCACCACCGAAACCATTGAGGGCAGCGGGGTCGGTCTGGACTATGGACCGCTGAAAGGGCTTGTCGACGGACGGAACCGGGGAAAGCGTGCGCTGGTTCGATCCATGACGGGCATCGGGACGATGGCGGCGTACCTGGTAGGGGGCCGTGGCTCCGGAGGCTTGACTGGTCCAATCGACCAGAGCGTACTGATGCGGGAACGAATCGCCTCAAATATCGGGCTTGCTGGCGAACAGGAGCTAATGGCGATGGCGTACTCACAGAATATCGTCGTCACGGTTCCCGGCAACACCCGCTTCTACATAGTGCTGCAGGAAGCGGCCACGACCGCCAATCGACCCGATCTGATTCCATCCGCGGCACCAGGTTCACGGGCAAACCTCGCCGCAGTCGATGGGCAGTCGTTGCCGACTGCGGCGGAGCTTCGGGAGTTGGTTTCGCTCAAGAATGAGATCATCCGACTGAATCGTGAGGTCTCGGCAACAAGAACGGCGGAGCCGCCGCCACAGCAGTGAGGCGCCGATGGCACCCAATTGGGGACCACTTGAAACGAAACTCGGCACATCGCGGTGCGTCGGTTTCATGTTCATGGGTCGGGTGAACGGGATCAATCAGTACAAGCACGGGATCAGCCGGCGCTACTTGCTCCTGGATGATGATGGCCGTGCGTACGAAGCGGCGGACAGGAATAGCTTTCGGGAGATCTCCATCGAGGAAGCGCTGAGGCGGGTGGAAGAACCGTTGAAGGATCTGGGTGAAACGCTAGAGACACACTACGATGCGGCGTACGTCACCAAGAAGGCCGTCGTATTGCGCGAGGCCGGGATCGAATTGCTACGCATTGTCATCGAATCGGATGACAGTTCGGCCTGAAGCGGACGTTGCGGGTGTCATGCGGGTGGCGAGTGAGCTTTGGATAGGGTAAAGTAGCCCCAAGGAGTCAGCTGTGCGGCCTGATTACCAAACCAGTCCGCTCCTCTGGTTGTCTGGGCAGTTGGGGCGATTCCTGGGCGACGGGTACCGTGAGATCCGCGGGCTCATCGCCAATAATGCGCCGGACAAGCTCAAGCGAGTGTTCACGGGCAGCATGGCTGCGGTCGTTCTCGCCTTGTTGACCGTGATCGTGATCGCTTCGCAACTCCATCCAATTGTGGTCATCCTCGCCGTTGTCTGCGTGCTGCTCATCGTGTATGGCCGGACGCTGTTCCGCCGTCTGGCGTTGTTTGCCGGCTATTTTCTTTGTGGTTTTGTGCTCTTCATCGGGATGGGGATGCTTGCAACTATACCGATTGAGAAAAGCTTCCCACTTCTCGCCAAGGCCGTCGCTGTGGGCCTGTTTGTCGTCCTCTGCTTGGTAATCCCGGCCCTGCTAACAATGAGACCAAGGCAGGAAATCGTTAGCGGTGTCGGAAGCCGGTCCTCGAGCGGGGACAAGGTGAAACGACCTGCTCTTACCTTTGCCGACGTCGGGGGCCTAGCGGAGGCGAAGCGGCAGATCCAGGAGCTGGTTCAGGCGAACCTGAATGGGAAGCAGTTGGGCCAATACGGGGTGGTGAGGAACGGTATTCTGCTCCACGGTCCACGAGGAACGGGCAAGACCTTTTTGGCAGAGGCAACTGCTGGCGAGTTTGGACTGAAGTATCTGTATGTTCCAGCGGCAGGCCTCGTCGGACGGTACGTTGGGACTACGGAAGGCAATCTCGACGCATCTTTCGCGCTGGCTACAGCAGAGCGCCCAATCGTATTGTTTATCGACGAGATCGATGCGATTGGGACGAAGCGGCAACAACTTGGCGAAGCCGATGACACCGGTGGCGCGGCCCGGATGTACAACTCAACCACAGGTCGATTGATGGGGTGTATCGACGAGGTACGCAAGACTCCTGGGCTAGTCCTCATGGCGGCGACGAACTTCTACGACGGTTTGGATCGAGCACTGATACGAGAGGGCCGATTCGACCTACACATTCGACTCGATCTGCCCAACGAAGCGGAAAGGGTCCGGATCTTTGAAGCTCAGTTGGAGAAACGGCCATCGAGGCGGTTTGACGTTCAAGGGTTCGCGAAGAAGACACCAGGCTGGAGCGCGGCTAAGATTGGCACGCTGGTGGACCGGGCAGCGTTCTCCGCGGCGCAAGAGCAGAGAGCGATCGAAGACCGGGACGTTGCGCGGGCTCTGGCAGACACTGGCGGCAAGGACCGCGCCGCATTCAAGGAAGTCGAGTGGGCGGACGTGGTTCTGTCGCCCGATACCGAGATTGATCTGCGGAACCTGGTTCGGCTGATGGATCCCTCTTACGGAGAGAGACTGAAGTTGCCAGTGCCAACCGGGTTGCTGCTGATCGGACCTCCAGGCACAGGCAAGACGATGATTGCGCGCCTAGTCGCGACCCAAACCAGACGAAGCTTTTACCCCATCACCGCCGCCGACATCCTCGGGGGCGCCTCCGGAGCATCCGTTAGGAAACTCACCGAACTCTTTGCCCGCGCGAAAGAGAATAGCCCGTCGATCATCTTCATCGATGAGATGGATGGCCTGTTGCCGCGGAACAACGGACTACAGTCGCAGCATGATATCCAACTGGTCGAGCAGGCGCGAAGCCTCATCAGCGAACTGGAACCACAGCACAATGTCTTTCTGATCGGCACTACCAATCACGTGGACAGCATCGACCCGGCAATCCTTCGAGGTGGCCGGTTTTCGGAGAAGATCGAGATCGGCACACCCCACGAGAGCGGTTACCAGCGACTACTTCGCAAGCACTTGGACGGCATCCGGCTGGCCGACGAGATTTCGGTGGAACTTCTGGCGGGGCGGCTAAAAGGTATTTCGCCGGCCGACCTCGAAGCCATTTGCCACAGCGCAATGCGCATGGCGATGAGGCGGATGACCGAGGATGCTGAACAGTTGCCGCCGCTCGTCTGGGACGATTTCACGGAAGCGATGAAACGCATTCACGCCCATAGCCTGGACGCCTGATCACGCAACGCCCGATTCCGTCACTAGCTTGATTGCACCTGTGAATCCCATCCATCCTTCGTTTTCGAGACTTTTGAAAACGCCGGCCCGTTTGATCTATTCTGCCTCCACGCTCTGGTAGCCACGCTCCGATCCGGCACCTGCGCTGGGATTCGTTGTGGGGAGCAGGGCGGAATGCCAATCGCATGGAGGTCAACCGCACCATGAATCAATTCGAGAAACGAGTCGTCGTCGCACTTGCACTCTGCCTGGTCATCATGCAGGGCGTAGCGCTCGCTCAAAACCTTGGGGCTGCTCCGCAGGTGAACGTCGCTGTGCAGGGCCAAACGGGAGCGCAACCGGAAGGTGCGTTCCTCAACTTCGTCAACTGGATCGGCAACGTGATTGCGCCAGTGGGCGCCGGTGTCGCGGTATTGGGAGCCGTGGGCTGCTATGCCACGGGAAGAGGTGTATTCCGCTGGCTTGTGACTGCCGCCGGGTTACTCGCCATATCGGGCGTGACCCGGTTGATCGAGTTCTGGGTCGCTCAAGGCGGCGCCGGAGTTTCCTAGATCGCGGTCTTCTCGGGCCAGCAGCTGGACGGCAGGCCGGTTCCCAAGAGTCCGACCTGCCGAGCCTACCAATCAGGGGCGCTAAATGGCGGTTCCACAACTCATACTCGACGCGATCCGATTTCTACTGGCGCTCGCGGCTCCCGCCTCACTTGTCGCCCTCGTCTTGGCTGGGATCGCGCTGCGACGCGAAGGGACCACTTCGTTCTCGATAGGCGGCGGAGGGTTCTCCAAGTGGATGTTTTGGGCAATCGTGATGATCACTCTCCCGCAGGTATTCGGTTGGTTTGCCTTTTGGGGCGTGGGGGCAGCCTTACCCAGCGGCGGCATTGGCGTCGGGTGGATGGTGGCATTCAGCAATGATGCCGCGATTTTCGTCAACACTCTCGTGATTGGGCGTCTGGTTCCAGTTCTCGCCGCCTGGATGGTCCTCCGCTCGGTCATCGACCTGAGCGAAGGCTATACGCCCTTGGCTTCGATTCTGGGCGCCATGTTCCTATTGTCGATCCCCGCGACGGCGGCACTTCTTCAAGGCTGGAATGACGGGACGCGCTTCGGGACGGTAGCGGTCCTCGAAGGGGCGTGGACCTACACGGCAAGTCGGATCATGCCGATCGCGGCGGGCTTGGCAGTAATCGGCGCAGTGGCGAACTTTGCTTTCGGGCGCCCCGCGATCCGGCTCATCGGCTGTGCCGCGGCGTTCCTGACGGTCTCCGCTCTTTGGCGATTGGTGGTTTCGATGATGTAGCACATGAGGCAATATGAGCTTTCTAACCGGAATCACCAACTTGACGAATTGGATGGGCAACGTGATCATGCCGACGCTGGCGGCCCTCTTCTTTGCGCTGGGCGTCCTCAGATTCGCGCACGGCCAAGCTCACACCTACACGCCCTGGGCTGGCTTCCTTTGTCTGATGGTTTCCGGTGTCCTGCGAGGACTCGAGACGTTCGCCGCCCAGGCTGCCTGGAATAACCCGGACCTGGTCTGGATAACGCTGCGCGGGATGGTGAACTGGACCTGCAACGTCTTTCTGCCCGTGTACGCGGTGCTGCAACTCCTCCACGGATTCCTCCAGTATGCGGGCATTGGTCATCGAGTCTATGCCGGCGGGGCGTGGATGCGGCACTTCAGCGCCGCAGCCTTGTGCCTCGCTCTTTCGGGCTTGCTGAGGTTGGCGGAGTGGTTCGTTGCTCAGGGACTAGCAGGAATTAGCTGAAAGAAGGGAACAGACGGAAATGGCACTGAGTATCAGCCCTGTTCACCGCAATCTGCACACGCGGGTGAGCTTCCTGTATCTGGAGTTCGAAGACTGGTTCGTGGTGATCGGTCTGGCGGCCATTACCAACATCTTCGGACGCTGGATCGATCGCCACGTGTTCGGGATCCCGATGAACGTGTTCCTGCAGTATGTCGTTCCCGTTCTGAGCGTCCCGTTCCTGATGTTGTTCAAGTACGGAAAGCCGCGCGGCTACCTCAAGGACTTCATGTCCTGGCACACCAAGCCCCGGATCTACTGCGGCCTTGAGCCAGATTCGGGGATGAAGGTCGACTACTTCAAAGCAGGGGAGGAGTCCGATGCCAACGACTTTCGAACAGCATGAGGCATCGCTGCATCAGCCGGCGTTCTGCGAGCTGTTGCCGGTGCGCGACATTCTGGACGACGTGATCGTCCGGACTACCGGCGCCTTCGTGGCCGGCTACGAGCTCAGCGGAATCAACTCCTACTACCACAACGAGGATGGCCGAAATCGCACCAAGATGGCCCTCGAAGCGCTCGTCAGGTCCTTGCCCGAACGCTCCATGCGGATGCAACTGCGGTTCGAAATCACGGAAGGACTCGGCGACCTGCGAGAGCGATACAGGCTTCAACTCCGGAATCAGAATCCGACGCTGGCGGCATTGGATCGCCTGAGGCTGGACGCATGGAGGGAAAAGGAGAACGCCGGCTACTACCTGCGGCCTCTTCTCAATGCCTACTTTCACTGGGACCCCTCGGTTCATCACGAACTGCCGGGCGTGAGTTTCGGAAAGACACTGACGAGCCGATTCAGCCTGGACAGCTTCAGCCTGTCTGCGAACAAATGCATCCAGAGAACGGTGAGGGAGCACGAGGATCTCTTGGCGGAGTTCGGGTCCATTCTCTCCGGCGTCGAGCAGACACTGAGGGCAACTGGAATGGCGGTGCTACGGATGACCGACAAGGAATTGTTCCTCGAAATGAAGCGCGCATTGAATCCGCTGATGCTAGACGGAATCCCGCTGCGGCGGCCCGAATCGTCGTTCAGGCATCGGAGCGCACGGGAGCAGATCGTCAACACCAACATCGAACACGAGGAAGAAACCTATATTCGCATCGGTGGGCTGCTGTACTCGTTCATCACACTGAAGGACCTGCCCGATGCCACGTATCCGGGCATCCTCCGCGAACTGGTCGGACTCGATTTCCCCGTCACCGTCAACACGGACATCATGATCCCGGACCAGGCATCGATGATCAAGCATTACAAGGGGCGTCTCAAGAAGATGCAGGCGGCACAACGGGACCGCGACGGAAACATGCGGATCGACGTCGATGCACAGGTCGCACAGCGGCAGTTGGTCGACACGCTGGAAAACCTCATCTCAAGCTCGCTCAAGACATGTCGCACCAGCATGGTGATCGGCGTCCGCACGTCGAAGCCAGTTCAGAGTCATCGTGACCTGGCGGAGCAAGAACGGGTGTTGTCCGACCGGCGGCAGAAGGTGCTGTACACGGTCATGCAAATGAATGGAAGCCGGGGGTTGCCGGAGGACCTAGCAAAGCGCCGGCTGTTCGTCGGTTGCCTTCCTGGTCTAACCGAGGAAAATCAGCGCGAGAACGACTGCCTGACTATCCATGCCGCCGACCTGTTGCCAGTGGAGACGTCCTGGCGCGGCACGCCGCAGTCACCATTGATCCTGCTGGAGACCCCTAAACGTCAACTGGTTCCCTTCTCGCCCTGGGATCCGACGCTCGCCGACGCAAATGTCCTGATCATGGCGGCATCAGGCGGCGGCAAAACGTTCATGGCGATGTTGTTCCTGCTGATGATGGCCAGACTGAAGCCGCTGATCTCGATTCTGGAACGGGGGGACTCCTACAGGCCGCTCGTTGATTTGATGGGTGGACGCTCGATCGACGTGGATCTCGAAGGCAGCGTCACCCT
>CAYVDY010000244.1:0-9745 GCA_964450255.1 uncultured Candidatus Solibacter sp.
CCGCGGACGCCCTAAAATAGCCAAAAACTCAGGCGAACTGCGAAAGTCGGGCTAGTGTTGAACGTGCGCTTCCAGGAACCACAACTGCTTGTCCGCTGTGCGCGAGATCTCGGTAAACAGATCCGCAGTGGACCTGTCGTGGTGATCGTCCGCGATATCGATCGCCTCACGGGCACTGGCGGCAAAGATGGCGTAACGGTCGATCAGCGCCTTCAGATGGGCTTGCCCTTCCGTCGCTTCCACCGGATATTCAGGCAGCGTTGAATGCGCAGCCGCCATTCGCGAAGTTCCCATAGCCGTGCCGCCCAAAGCGGTAGCCCTCTCGGCGATAAGGTCAACCATCGGGAATACCTCTGCCGCCAACTGGTCGAACAGCCCATGAAACTGAAAAAATTCGGGCCCTTCACATTCCAATGGGCTTGCTTGATCTGCGAGTAGAGGTCCGCCGTATCGGCCAGACGTCCGTTGAGTAACTCGATGACCGGCTGGCGATCCTCTTCCGGCAGGTCAATGTGAGTTGGAAACGCCGGGGTTGCGGGCTTCAGTGCGGTCTTTGTTGCGGGCATGTGCAGTAATCTCCACTGGTGCACATAGCAGTTGAACTGCCAAACGCTATTGGCGGCTCAGATTCAGAGAAAGTACCCACGCGGATGGGCGTTGTGTCCCAGTAGACTATCCGCCGCGTAACTGTATATGGTCACGTGACCGGGTATGGTCAGCGCCCGCGCCCAAAGAAACAAATCATCCTGCCGCGAGTCTCGTCCGCCCGTTTCTCCCGGCGGACGACGCGCGTCCCGTGGTTTGTGCCGCTGCTGAGCCGCCTGAGCCCCAAACACAACAAAACCGCCGCCCGGCTTGCACCCGGCGGCGGTCTTTGTCCGTACCCTAATCTGGTTGTCTAGCTCAGGAACAATTCGCGGCCCAACTTCTGCCACTCGTCGGCTGGCATCGCTGCCGTTGCGTCCTTCGCGGCCAGGCCGCCGTCCGCCGCCGTTGCTCCCGCCAACTGCGGCTGCAGCCGGTAGAACGATTCAGAAGCCGCCGCCATCCAGGACCGCACCAGGTTCGTGGGCAGCAGATTCCGGGTCGGACCGTCTTCGTCCGGTTCGTACACCGTCATCAACCAGCCGCGGCCGTATGGATCCTCACGCAGCAGGCCGGGGTTCGCCAGAACCTCTGCATTCACCTCGGTCACTTCGCCTTCCACCGGTGAAATCATCTCGATCTTGGCGTTTCCGCGCATAAACGAGAAGATCTTCTGGCCCTGGCGCACCCATTGGCCGGCCTTGGGCAGCTCAATGCCGTCCACCGGACCCGCCACGATCGCTGCAAACTGGTCCACACCTACTTTGTGCACATTCTTCCGCTCTTTCTGCACCCAGGTGTGACCCGCATGATACTTCAGGTTCACCGGAACCCGGAATCCACCTAGAATTCTCTCCACATTGCCTGCGCCAGCCGGTTCGGCTTCCTGCGTGGCCACCAGCGGTACAACCGGAACGCGCTTTCGGTTCACGAGTGCATCGATCGCGATGAAGGCGGCGAAAGTGATGATTACGAGTAGGACGACCATTGTTTTGTACTCCTTTTTGATCTCTTGCTCAACAACCTTCTCTATGCAGTTGATTGCCCAAACCGAAATCTCGAGCTAACTGATTGAAAACAATGGTCACTGAGCGGAATCTCAGGATTCGCCGTGTGTGGAGGAATTCAGCATCCGTATCGCCCGTTAACGTGTGATGCTGGATAAGTACCTTAATTTCAAAGAGTTAATGGGATGGTGGTATTTTCCATCGGGCACTGTAGAGGGGTTCCACACTCGCCGCCCGGCCGCCGCCCTACCAGTGCATCACTTGTCCGCCGTCCACATTGATCGTCTGCCCCGTCACCTGCTCGGCCCGAGCCGATAGCAAAAACGCCACCATATCCGCCACGTCTTCAGCCCTCTGCCATCGCCCCAGCGGCGCTACAGCCCGCACTTTCTCCCCCGCCCAGTCTTCATACGGCCGCTTTCTATCCGCATCCTGCTGGTTGCACCACGCCTGCCAGATCTGCCGGCTCAGCGGCGTCTGCACCATGCCCGGACAAACCGTATTCACGCGAATTCCGTGCCCGGCCAGATCCTTTGCCAGGCATTGCGCGAAGTTCAGATTCGCTGCCTTACTCGCGCTGTACGGCGGATCAGTTTGAGACCCGATCTGCCCTGCCACCGACCCAACGAACACCATGCTCCCCGCCCGCCTCTCCACCATCCCTGGTGCAATCGCCTGCGCCACGTGGACCATCCCCATCACGTTGACGTCCAGCACCCGCCGCCAGTCGTCAGGTTCAAGATTCGTGAACGGAAACCCGAACTTCCCGGATCCCACCGCCGCCGCGTGCACCAGATGACCGATCGGCCCCAGCGCCGCTTCCGTCTCCCGCACCGCCGCTTGCACCGCGGCGAAGTCGCTCACATCGACAACCCTCCCGAACGTCCCCACGCCGAAATCTTCGGTGACCGCTGCCGCCTTCACCCCGACGTCCGCCGCCGCGTCCCACAACCCAACCAGGCATCCTTCCGACGCCAACCCGCGCGCACAGGCCAGCCCGATTCCGCTCGCCGCACCCGTCACCACAGCGACGTGTCCGGTCAACTCGAGGTTCATTGCCTCACGCCCCCCCGCGCGCCCTTCACCGTCGTCCGCCGCCATGCAGCAAGCCGGCCCGACAACTCTTGAACCACTTCCGCCTTGGCGGCCGACAGATCGTTGGTCTCCCCTGGATCGGCGCCCAGATCGAATAGCTGCCTCTCCCCCGTCTGGAGCGACTCAATCATTTTCCACTGCGATCTCCGGATCGCCATCGCCGACTTCCCACCCAGGAAGTGGTCTTTCTCCAGCGGGTAATACCAGCAAAGATCCCTCTCCTTCAGCCTCCCGGCCGGACTGCGTAACACGGAAACCAGGGAGACCCCATCGTGTACATAACCCGACGGCGCGTTGCCCCCGCCCAACTCAATCAGCGTTCGATAGTAATCGGTGCTCACCACCGGGACCGCCGACACTGTTCCAGCCGGTATCTGCCCCGGCCAGCGCGCCACCAGCGGAACCCTCAGCCCGCCTTCATACAACTGTGACTTCCCGCCACGCAGCCCATCGTTCGTTGTGACCGTCGTCTCCCCGCCGTTGTCGGAATTGAAAATTACCAGCGTGTCCCGGTCCAGCCCGCGGCGTCGAATTTCTCCCAGGATCATCCCGACACCCTCGTCAATCGACTCCAGCATCGCGGCCAGCGCGGGGTTGTTCTTCTTCGCCCCCGCCTCCGCCCGGCTCTTGTACTTTGCCAGCAAATCGGGCTTCGCCTCCAACTTGGTATGCGGTGCATAGTGCGCCAGGTAAAGGAAGAACGGGTCTCCCGCATTGCGGCCGACGAACTCCACCGCCTCCTGGTTCAGCCGGTCCGTCAGGTATTCTCCGGGTGCCCGCGCCGCCAGACCCGCCAGGTGCTTGTACGGATGCCAGTAGTAGCCCGGCCCGATATAGCCGTTCTCCGAACAGATCACTTCGTCGAAGCCATGCAGCTTCGGGTCGCCGCGGCGCGCCCCATAGTCGCCCATCAGGTGCCACTTGCCCACAAGACCCGTCCTGTAGCCCGCCTTCTTCAGCACGTGCGGCAGGCTCCCTGGCCCCGGACGCAAGTGATTCGGATCGTCAGCTCGCAAGTAGTCTAGGATGCCGGTCCGCGCCGGGTGCTGCCCCGTCATTATCGAGGCGCGCGTCGGAGAGCAAACCGGCGCCGCCGAATAGGCATGTGTGAAACGCAAGCCCTCAGCCGCCAGCCGGTCGATGTTCGGAGTGCGGTTGAACCCGCTTCCATAGCAGCCAGCCTCGCCCCAACCCAGGTCGTCTGCCAGGATGAAGATGATATTGGGACGCCGCGGCGTGATCGCCGCCGCCGCGCAGAGCAAGCTCGAGAACTGCCGCCGGTTCATCACTTTCCAGATTAGCAATCCGATTCCCGCAGACCCGCCGCCCCGTGCACCGCGCAACACGCGCACTGCGCAAAACGGATAGCGAGGCAGGCTGACGGACGATACGATGCAATCCTGGGCGATAGCAATTCTCGGCAAAGGACTAACGAGCCAACGCCCCACGGAGAAGCAATCGATGAAAGCAAAATACGGGATCTTGATTTTGGCCTGCGCCACCACCATCTGGGGCCAACGTGTGACCGATCGTAGGACTGCGGATATTCGCGGCGGCGGCGGTGATGGAAAGTGCACCATCGAAGTCTATGTGGACGATGTGGCCGAGGTGGAAATCCGCGGCCGCGAGGCGACGATCCGCACCATCAACGGTGCGCCCGCGTCCATTCGCAGATTCCATTGCAACCAGGAACTGCCGAATAACCCCAACGATTTTCGATATGAGGGCATTGACCGACGCGGACGCCAGGAACTGGTGCGCTCACCCGGCGGCCGTGGGCCTGCCGTGGTCCGGGTCGAGGACTCCAAAGGCGGTAGCGAAGGCTACACGTTCGACATCTTCTGGAGGGGCGGCAGCGGCGGTTACAATAGCAGCGGCGGTTACAACAGCGGTGGCATAACAGTGGTGGCGGCTACAACAGCGGTAGCGGCAGCCAAAACGGCTGGGACAATGGTTGGGGCAACGGCTCCGGCTGGACCAACTCCAGTAACGTGAATTACAGCGGTGGCCGCGAGGGGAGCGGCGAGTACCGCGACCGGAACGGCCAGCGCCGGCGCCTGGATTCCGCGAAAGTGTTTATCAGCAGCAACGGATTCATGACCGTCTCCTTCAAATCCGACCGCGGAAATCTCTCATTCTCCGGCAACGTCAACCGCCGGGAAGGCCGCCGCGTCTGCGCGGACGTCTCCGGCAATGGCGCGCGCGGCACCATGGAAGTTGATATGAGCTCCCACAACGAAGTCCGCCGTATCTACTTGCGGGATATCGATCTGGAGTGGAAGAACTAAGCGGCCCCGTCCGCAGTCTGGAGCGGGCTGGCCTCTGCCGGTCAGCCCCGCCCCATCCCCACCAGTTCGTCGAAGCGCTGCAGCTTCGGGCTGCCGCGGCCCGCACCGGAAAGCAAACCGGCGCCGCATACGCACGGGTAAAGCGCAATCCCTCTGCCGCCATTCGGTCGATGTTCGGCGTGCGCCGCCGCACCACGCATGCCGAGAAACTGTCGCCGGTTCATCTGATCCAACAGTTGTAATCCCGATCCCTCAGCCAACCCCCTCCGGGCGCTCGACTGGCCCGCGAGAACATTCGCGGCAGCCTCTCCTGGTTACCCGTCCGATTGCCGTGGCTCCGCCGCCGCGAGCGCTCCTCGGAGTGGCATCGCGAGCCAATCTGACGAACGACTCGTCCAATTCTCGGGCGGAAGTGCTACCTGACAGAGAAGTAGCGGAAGCCTCTCCCCTCCGCCCATCCCCCCAAAAGAGATCGAAAACCCGCAAAAACGGGGTCCATATTGGGAGAAGGCTAGGAGTCAGATGTTTAGTTCACTCTCACTGACTACCGTAGGCATTGCTGTTCTTGCCGTTTGGCGGGTTACCCATCTTCTCTGGGGCGAGGATGGGCCGGCCGATCTCTTCGTTCGCCTTCGCAAAGCCGCCGGGTCCGGGTTCTTCGGCAAACTCATGGATTGCTTCTATTGCCTCAGCCTCTGGGTGGCTGCCCCCTTTGCCCTGCTGTTGGCCTCCTCATGGCCAGAGAAAATCATTCTCTGGCTCGCCCTCTCGGCCGGCGCCATCCTGCTGGAACGCCTTACTTCGCCGCCCGCTCCACCTGCCCCGCCGGTTCTCTGGCAGGAGGAGCCGCTGCCGTCCTTCCACGAAGCAACTACTGTCTCCAGGAGGAACTGATCCCGTGCCGTGCTGCGGTAATCAACGCTCATCCATTCGTCAGGAATCGTCCGTCCGCCATGACGTGACAGCCAATCCGGCATCCGCTTCGGGCCATTGGACACCGGGTGCCACCCAATTCGAGTACACGGGCTCCGGCCAGCTCACCGTCACCGGACCCCTCACCGGCCAAGTCTATCGATTCATTGGAGCAGGCGCCCGCGTCGTGATCCACGGCGCCGACGCCTCCTCGCTGATCTTGGTGCCCGGTCTGCGCACCGTGCGCAAAACGTGATCTTCGCCTTGTGGCTGGCCTAAGAGTCATGCCGCTCACCTATCAACGTCGTCCATTCAACCAGGAGGAATTATGAGTGTGCTCATCATCCCTATCGATGCGTCGCAGATTCCGGAATCGGACCGGAAACAGCAGCGCGTCAATGTCGCCGTTCAATTGAAGCAAGGTGTGAAATCGGAGGTCGTCTCCGTGGTGCCGGGGAAGGCCGAAGTGAAGTTGGAAGTTGATTCGAAACAGGTGCTGAACATCGCCGTCGGTCCCGAGAGTGCCTCCGACGACGATATCGTCCACATGCAGACAGTAACGGCCAGGGTGTCGCCCGCCCAATGGGGCAGACTGAAAGAACTCACCATCAACCCGATCGTCATCACTCCTAACTGGTGGGGACAGTGGCTCCGCTGGTGCCGCACCTTCGTCATCAACGGCCGCCTAGTCTGCCCCGACGGCAGCCCCGTGCCCGGCGCGCAAGTCCGCGCCTACGACGTGGACTTCTTCTGGTGGTGGTCCTCTCATCAGCAGGTAGGTCCGGCGGTAATCACCGACGCCAACGGACAATTCACCATCAAGTTCCGCTGGTGCTGCGGCTGGTGGCCCTGGTGGTGGTGGCAGCAACGACGCTGGCTCCTCAATTCCGATCTCGTCGATAAGATCCGGCCCGTCCTCAAGCTCAACCCCGCCATTCGTTTCCCGGAGCCCGATCCCGAACCGGGCCTGGACATCTTCTCGCTGAATCCGCGGCCTCTGCCTCCTCGGCCCCAGGACCCGAGACCCGTCGTCCGCAAACTGGATCCCAGCTCCATCCCCGCCCTGCGCGAAAGACTCGTCTCCGTCCTGCCGCCCGTGCCTGAACTCGAACGCCTTCGCATCTGGCCCTGGATTCCCTGGAACCCCTGGTTTGATTGCGCGCCGGATATCATCTTCCGCGCCACCCAGAACTGCGGCGGCGTCGTAAAGACGGTCCACGCCGAAAGCGTCTTCCAGACCCGCTGGAACATCCCCACCGCACTGGACGTCACTCTCATCGCCAACCAGGACGCCTGCTGCCTGCCTCCCAACGACCCCGATCCCGAAGGCGACTGCGTCGTCATCACCGGCGTCTGCGGCGACCCCGGCCTCCCCGTCACCACCATCGGCGGCAACTCCGGAGCGCCACCCGCGCCCGTTGGCTACTACAACCCCGGCGGACGAGACCGACCCTTCTCCCAGGTGGTCACACTCAGCGGCCTCTTCGGCACCGGAGCCCAGGCAGATTACTACGAAATCGAATCCACGCCCCACGGCGCCAACGCCTGGGCGCCCGTTCCCGCCGCCGCCCTGCTCGATTTCAGCCGCGGCTACTTCGATTCCACCCAGCCTTGGCCGAATCAGTGGTTCTATCCGCCCTTCCAGGTACTCACTTTCGGTGCAACCAACGTCTATCAGAGCCGCCACTACTACGAAACCACCCATCCGCCCGCCAACTGGGGCAACGCGATGGGCGGCCGTGCCTGGTTCTATAACGTCAACGTACTCGCCTCCATCCAGACCGCCGGTATCTACTCCGATGGCGCCTACGATTTCCGCGTCGTCGGCTATTCGGCCCTGGGCAACGGCGAGCTCAACCCCGCCACCCGCAAAGTGCTCGATGGCTGCGGCAATCACCGCGCGAACAACGGCATCGTCCTCCGGCTGGACAACCGCCTGGTGGGTCCGCCCATCCCCGGCACCGTTCACGTCAACACCACCGAGCCGGATTGCGGCATCTCCTCCGTGAGAATCGGCGGCAGCCTCGTCCAGCCCTGCGGCGCGCAGAAGCTCGAGCCCGGCACCCCCCTGGACATCGACTTCTTCGCCAGCGACCTCATCACGGCCGCCAATCCAATCGGCCACCTCGATCACTACGAACTCACCGTTCGCTATGATCTCGGGTCCATCAG
Organism: uncultured Candidatus Solibacter sp.; assembly: GCA_964450255.1. GTDB lineage: Bacteria > Acidobacteriota > Terriglobia > Bryobacterales > Bryobacteraceae > Paludibaculum. The sequence goes on from CAYVDY010000244.1 coordinate 8,060, forward strand.
GAACCTCTTGAATCCCGCCGACGTCGGCGCCCTCACTCTGACCGGTGCGGCCGGCGTCCAGCCCGGCCCGGACTACGCCAACGCCATCGCGCAGGGTGCGGTCCGGCCCTCCTGGCCCGGCGGCGCAATGCACCTGCATATCGAGGATGCTTCCCTCGTCTTCCCGAAGACCTGCTGCTACCTGATAGAGCTAACGGTCTGGAAGCGCAACATCGTCAGTTGCGACACGCACCTGACCTACTACAACCAGATGCACTACTCGTTCACCGTACTCGTGTAGAGCTTCGCACGAGCATCGCCACCAGAGGGGCGCCCGGCCAGCGCCCCTAACCCAATCGCCTTACCACCGGCCGCCGGGAGCCCTCCCAGCGGTACTCATAATGAGCGCTCGCCCTCACGTTGCCCACTAGTGCGGGCCGGAAGCACGCCAGGCACTCCCCGCCGGGCCGCCGCACGCTCCGATAGAGAATCCCATTGGAACCCTCCGCCAGCAGTGTCCGCGCCAGCGCCTGCGAGGCCTTATAGCTCTTAGGGCTGTGGAACGCCCGGTTGCCGGCCGTCTCCGCCCGCACGTCGTGAAACGCCCCCTTGAAGTTGGCCAGGTAGAGCCGCATCTGCACCCGCGTCTCCACAACACCCACTTCGGCCAGCTCCGCCGTCCGGTGGTAGATCACCTCCTCGTGCGCCGTTTCCAGCTCCGTACCCGCATACCAGGCCCCGCGCTCCGCCCCGTTGAACCGCCCCCCGCCCGGCCTCGGGTGGCAGAAGGCCGCCATGATCACGCTGGCCATCGGCCGCCCCACTACCCACTCCTCCCGCGAGATACGGTGCAGAATCCCCAACTCCCCCGAGATCCGGTCGTTCGTCCAGCTCTCCAGCTCGAACAGAAACGGCAGATCCTCCGGCGTCGAGACTGCGTCCAGAATTCCCACCGGCGGATACCGGCTCGGCACCAGCCGGCACGTGTCCCGCAGCCGCACCTCCGTCACCGGCGGTGTCAACTCCAGCCGCCTCGCCGCCCGTCCAGCAGCCGCCGCACCGCATACAGACCGTCCATGCCCGCGTCCACTATCAGCGCCAATGCGGGCCGCCCGCCGAACAGCGGATTGCTATTGGGCAGCTTCAGCCACCGGTCCGCCAGGTCGCGCTCCGGATACAGAATGTGCAGGTCTTTGTAGATGCCTAGCAACAGCGAGATCCGCATCAGCGTGTCGTACCCCAGCGTCCCCACCTGCCCGCCCTTGTACTTGTAGAAAGTGGATTCCGGCGGCCACCCCAATAGCGACCGCTGCTCCTCGTTACTTAACTCCCACGCGCCAGCCATGCGAAAGAACGCCCGCATCGCCGGCCCCGAAAGCTGCGCGCGCACTTTCGGATCCCTCCGCTGATCCGGCGGTGCAGGTAGATCCTGAGGCGCGGCCGGCTGCTTTCTGGCACGTAACTCCAAATCTGGAGTATGCACTCCATTATGAGAAGCGTCAATAGCAGGTTCTCTCCACCCCCTCGCAACGACGATAATCAGGGAATCGCATGGACGCCCATACCCTGAACCTCGCGCGCATCATATGGGACTACCACCACCCCCGCCAGCAGCCCTTCCCCCCCGATGCCATCGTCGCTCTCGGCACCAACGACCTCCGCGTCGCACCCTTCGCGGCACGCCTCTACCATCCTCGCTTCCCCCCC
>CAYVDY010000245.1:0-9741 GCA_964450255.1 uncultured Candidatus Solibacter sp.
CCCATCGCCGGCTCGGCTTCTCGCGGACGCAGATCGCCGGCTGGTTTTCGGAAGCCGGGCTCGCCTGCGACCTGTCCGAGGAGATCACGCTGGCGGGCGGCGTGGCCGGCCAGTTGCCGGTGATGCTCCGGCGGGGGTGCCACCGGCCCGTCCAGTCCCAACCCCCGGTGCGGCGTAACCATGCAAGGGGGGCCTGGTGACATCGTTTTGGCCGGCGCGGGCGAGGCGTCGCTGACTCTGGCGTCACAGCCCGCCTCGATCATCAGTGTTGCCGTCTCCGGGCTGCCGGCTTTGGGCAACCGGCTGATCTTGGTTGCAGATGGCGCAGCCCTGCAGCGTCTCGTCCGCGTAGTGAAGAACTACACGCCGGGCCAAACCGCCACCACGATGACCATCGAGGTTCCGGCCGGCGGCGCCTATCGGATTCGTGTGGCAGCATTCACCGCCGGGGACATATATCCGGCGATTCTGCGCACGGGTAAGGCCACAGGCTTGCAAGCTCCGGCGAATGCCGCAGTGGTGTTGGCCGACCCTGCCTTCACCCTGCTGGCGGCCACGCCCACGACTGCGCCGGCGGGATCCACCATCTCACTGGAAGCGACGCTGGTTGATAGCGGGGATGTAGTGGCGGGCATGCCTGTGGCCAGCGTCCGCAGCCGGGAAGTTGCGTTCACGAAGAATCTGGACGGCACCGAGTGGCGCGGTGTGTTGGAAGGGCTCGGCTCAGGCAGCTATCGTTTCTCGGTGCCGGTGACGCTCCCGGCCAGTGCCGCCACCACGTACTACCAGTTCACGGCCAACGCGTACGACTTCAACGATCCTTCGGGTAATGAATCGCCACACTTTTGTTGGCCGAATCTTCAGGGCGGCCAAGCTCTCAAGCAGATCGCGTCCGCAGTGTCGTCATCCATTCGCATCACGTTCAGCGGCACGCCGGCAGCGGCGACGCGGATCATCGCGGTGGTGGATCAAGGCGGGCTCAGCGAGCCGGCGCGGGCCGCCGCGAGTTTCACGGCAGGCACACCGCCGTCCAGCATGACCGTGGGCGTGCCGGTGGGCGGGCCCTACCGTGTGCGCCTGATCGCGCTGCGCTCCGGCCTCTCCACACCTGTGATTCTCCGCTCCGGCAAGGCAACGGGTGTCAACGTCCCGGCAGGCGCGACGGAGTCAGTCGCAGTGGCTCTTGCCGATTACACTGTCGCCCTGGATGCGGCTACGCCCACAACCGGAACGGCAGGATCGACGGTGACGATCGTCGCCAATGTTGCCGATCCGGGCGAGACGGCATCGGGCGCCAATACATCCCGGCTATATGGCGCGCCGGCTGCGTTCACGCAGAACCTCTCTGTCGCGCCCGTCCTTGGAATTCTGGAGAAGAACGCCAACGGGACCATGAAGCTGACTGCTCCGGGCGCCCTGCCCGGCTCAGGTGGCATGTTGTACTACCAGGTCGCTTACGAAGCGCTGGATTTTGGGGATGTGAACGGCGTGGAGCGCCCGCACTTCTGCTGGCCGAATCTGGAAGCCGCGCAGGCACTGAGGCAGATTGTCTCCAATGCCAATCCGAGCCTGTACACGATCTCTGGCAAGGTGACGCTCAGCGGCGCCGCGTTGAGTGGCGTGGCGATGACGCTAACGGGTCTGAGGACGGCCACCACGGCCACTGCGTCTGACGGCAGTTACTCCTTTGCGGTGCTGCAGCCGGGCGGCTACACAGTGACGCCGGCACGTACCAATTTCACGTTCTCACCGGTCTCCACGACGCTCGTGCTGGCTGCCAATCAGACTGTGAACTTCAGCGCGTCTCAGATCTCGGGGAGCATCGGCATCACAGTGTCAGGGTTGCCGCCACAGGGCAATCGCCTCGTCGCGGTGGTGGATGGTCCGGCTCTCCAGCGCCCGTTGCGCGCGGTGCAGGACTATTCATCAGGGCAGAGCTCCACTGTGATTTCCATTGATGCGCCAGCCGTTGGCGGGTATCGCGTCCGCGTGGTGGCCTTCGCCGCCGGGGGGAGCTCTCCGGCGATCCTGCGCGCGGGCAAGGGCTCGGGCGTGCAATCGCCGGGCAGCGTTCTGGTCGCGTTGGCCGATCCTTCCGTCACTCCGCTGGAGGCGAATCCGGCTTCGGCGCCGGCCGGGTCTGCCGTCTCGCTGGCCGCGACTCTCGTGGATCCGGGCGACGCCGTCGCGGGCGTTCCGGTTGCGAGTGTATACAGCCGCACACAGCCGTTCGCGGCAAATCTGGATGGCGCGGAGACGCGCGGCCTGCTGGAGACTGCCGGATCGGGCAGCTACCGGATCTCGGCGTTGCTGAATCTTCCCCCCAGCGCGGCTATCACGTACTACCAGTTCGCCGCCAATGCGTTCGATTTCAATGACCCGAATGGCTCAGAATCGCCCCACTACTGCTGGCCCAATCCGCAGGGCGGCCAGTCACTGCGCCAAGTCGCGTCCACCCTCTCGTCATCCATCCAGATCACGGTGGCCGGAACGCCGGTCGCGGCTACTCGGCTGGTTGCTGTGGTGGATCAGGGAGGGCTGAGCCAGCGGATCCGGGCAGTGGCCGACTTTGCGGCCGGCCAGACGCCGGCTGGGATGAATGTGGACGTGCCGCCCGGCGGCCCCTATCGCGTGCGCCTGATCGCACTCCGTTCCGGCCCGGCCACTCCAGTGATTTTGCGGTCCGGCGTGTCCAGCGGCGTGAGCGTCCCGCTGGGCGCCACCGCCGCGGCCACCATCACGCTGGCGGATTTCACCGTTGCCCTCGATCCGGCGACCCCGGCATCCGGGATCACCGGGGCCGCGGCTGCCGTCCTCGTCAATATCAACGACCCGGGCGAAACTGCTTCTGGCGTCAGCGCCTCGCTACTCTACGGCTCGGTGATGCCCTTCTCCCAGAACCTGCCGGCCGCCCCCGTGTCTGGTCAAGTGGAGAGGCCAGCGGCTGGCGCGCTCAGGCTCAGCGCCTTGGTCACGCTGCCCGCCGCCGGCAGCGTTCTCCACTATCAGGTGGCGTACGAAGCGGCGGAGTTCGGCGACGTCAATGGTCTTGAGCGCCCGTTCTTCTGCTGGCCGAACGTGGAAGCGGGGCAGGCGTTACAGCAGATCGCCGCCAATCCAAAGCCGGTCGTCTACACCATCTCAGGTAGGGCGACGCTGGATGGCGCGGCCCTCAGCGGAGTCACCGTGACTCTCTCCGGCGCACGGACGGGCACTGTCCTAACCGCTTCGGACGGCGCGTACTCCTTTGCGGATCTGCAGCCGGGCGTCTATACCGTGACCGCGCAGCGGACCAACTTCACATTCGCGACGCCGTCGGCGACTCTCACGCTTGCGTCCAACCGGACAGTGAACTTCACCGTCTCGCAGATCAAGGGCACCGTCGGCGTCAGCCGAACAGCACTGCGGTTTGGTGCGACGGCCGGCGGGACTGCCGCCACTGCCGCACAGGAGATCGCAGTGGATATCAGTGACAACTTGCCGGTGAAGTGGACGATCAGCTCCGACAGAGTCTGGTTGAAGGCGACGCCGGCAGCCGCCGCCGGGTCTGGACGCTTCCAGGTATCGTTGGATCCCGCAGCACTTCCCGGGGCCGGGATCTGGTTGGGGAAGCTGACGCTGACTACCTCTACTTCCAGCAGTGCGCAGATCGTGATTCAGGCCCAACTCGCTGTGTCGCCGTCCACGGGCGCGCCGTTCGGCGTATTCGACACGCCGGCCAACAACGCCACCGGACTAAGCGCCAGCGTGCCCGTCACCGGCTGGGCGCTGGACGACGTGGGCGTGAAGAAGGTGCAGATCTGGCGCGATCCCATACCCAGAGAGCCAGTCCATCCCAATGGACTGGTCTACATCGGTGATGCCGTTTTTGTGCCGGACACGCGGCCTGATATTGCCGCGCTGTTCCCGGATAAACCGAATAGCTATCGCTCGGGCTGGGGCTATATGATGCTCACGAACTTTTTGGCAGCCCCTCCCGGCGGCCGTATGGGCAACGGCACCTACAGGCTTCACGCCATTGCGGTGGACGAGGAGGGCAAGCAGACCGTATTGGGTGTGAAGACCATCACCGTGGACAATCTCAACGCTACGAAACCGTTCGGCACGGTTGATACACCGGCGCAAGGAGAGACCGTCTCCGGCGCCTCCTTCAATGTCTCCGGATGGGCGTTGACGCCGCAGCCGCACAAGGTGGTGGAAAGCGGCAAGGACATCTGGATCGTGATCGACGGCGTATTCCTCGGCAATATCGCTTACAACGGCTACCGTAGCGACATCGCGTCCCTCTTCCCCACCTATGCCAACGCCAACGCCGCCGCGGGCGCCTACACGCTGGACACCACGCGGCTCGCCAATGGTATGCACAGCATTGCATGGTTCGTCACGGATTCGGCCGGGCGCGCCGATGGCCTGGGCAGCCGGTTCTTCTTCGTCCGCAACACCACGGCTGTTGCGGCGCAGGCGCCAGAGCCGCTGCCGGTGAAAGCGATGGCGGCGCTGGATGCCACTGCAGTTGATGAGGTGGAGGTGGAGGAACTGGGTCGTGTGGAATTGCAGTTGCCGCCCGGCCTACCCTGGCGGGGCCGCTTGGTGCACAACGAGGATCGCGTGCCGCTGCCGGTAGGCTCGACGCTGGATTCGGAAGGTGGCGTCTTCGTCTGGCAACTGGGCGTCGGATACCTGGGAACGTACACGCTGGAGTTTGAAAACGCCAACCTGTTGAAGTCCATCCGTGTTTTGGTGCGCCCGCCCGGCTCAGCCCGCGATCTCGCGAAATAGCCCCACGTTCGCCTTCAACACGATTGCCGGATTCAGATAGTGTGACTTCGGCATCGGCGTCCCCTGCAGAAAGTGGTCCACCAGCAGCCGCACTGCGGACTGGCCTTGCAGGTAGGGGTGTTGATAGATGGACGCCGCGATCACCCCGCGATGGAAGTAGGGCACGGCGTCCAGAAAGAGATCCGTCGCGATGACGCGCACACGCCCTACGGCGCCATGCTCCTCGATGGCCTCGCAGACCGGGAGGCAGTTGGCGGTGCTGATGTAGATGCCCGCGAGGTCCGGATGGGCCTTGAGCAGTTGAGCGCACTTGCGGCGGGTCTGGCGCTCCTCCTGGTGATCCTCGATTACCGCGACGATCTGCCCGGCGGGCGACTCGCGCTGGAATCCGGCGACGAAGCCCTGCACCTTGCGGGCGTGATCCTCGGTGGCCAGCATTCCGGTGAAGACTGCCACGCGCGCCGCAGGCGGCGTGATGCGCGCCATCAGTTCGGCGGCCAGCGTGCCGTTCAATTGCGGCTCCACGGAGATGGATGTGGAACGCGCGCTGGTGGAATCGTCGCTGGCCAGGCAAACGACGCGAATGTTGTGTTTCGTTTCGGCCTCGTCGATCAGCGGAGCGAGTTGCGCGGGGTGGCCTGGCGTGAGCAGGATGGCCCGCACGTCCTGCTTCATCATGCGGCGCAGGGCCGCGATCTCGCCCTGGCCCAGGTTCGGGATGGGCTCGTAGAGTGCTTCCAGGCCCAGGTGCGAGTAGCGCTGGATCTCCTCCAGGATGCCGTCGCGCACCTGGTCGTAGAAGAACCGGATCTCGCGCGGAATGCAGATGCCGATGCGGATGGTGGATTTGCCCGCGGCCAGAGCGCGCGCCGTGAGATTGGGCTGGTAGCCGAGTTCTCTCGCGATTGCGAGGACTCGTTCGCGCGTGGCCTCGCTTACTTCCTGCCGGCCGTGCAGCGCGCGGTCCACCGTGCCGAGGGAAACTCCAGCCTGTCGGGCGATCTCCCTCACTCCCGATTTCGACGGTTTGTCCATGCGCCGATTCTCTCCTGCGCCTATCATAGAATTTCCCTATGCAACGCCGTAGTTTTCTCGCTTCGATGCTCGCTGCCGCCGCGCCGCGGCCCGCCACCAACGTGGTGATGATCCTGGCTGACGATCTCGGATGGAAGGATCTCTCGTGCTACGGAAATCTGAACGTCGTTACGCCGAACCTCGATCGTCTGGCCCGTGAGGGTGCGCGCTTTACGCAGGCCTACGCGGCGTGCCCGGTGTGCTCGCCCACGCGCGCCAGCATCCTCACAGGGCGTTACCCGGTGCGCACCGGCGTGACGGATTGGATCTCGGGCCGGCCCTCGCATCCGAATGGGCCGATCATTACGCCGCGCACTGCATTGCAGTTGAAGTTGGAGGAGCAGACTATCGCCGAACGGCTGAAGGCCGCGAAGTATCGCACCGCCGCCGTGGGCAAGTGGCACCTCGGCGGAGAGGGCTTCCTGCCGACCGATCAGGGCTTCGATCTCAATATCGGAGGCTCGCACCGCGGCAGCCCGCCGCCCAGCGGCAGCAAGGGCTCCAGCTACTTCGGTCCGGCGGAACTGCCCAACCTCAAGCTGGGTGAAGGTGAATCGCTCACGGAGAAACTGACTGAGGCGGCCACCGGATTCATCGAACAAAACAGGGCGAATCCGTTCTTTCTCTATCTGGCCCATTACACGCCGCACATCCCGCTTCAGGCTCGCGAAGCCGAGATCGAACGGCACCGGGTCAAGAGTGCGGGCCGCTACAACCCGATCTACGCGGCCATGCTGGAGAGCCTCGACGCAAGCGTTGGCGGCGTCCTGCGCACTCTGGACGATACCGGCCTCGCGAAGAACACGCTAGTCATGTTCTTCTCCGATAACGGAGGTCTGCGCTATGAAGGCACGGCGAAGAGTGCCGTCACCGACAACTCGCCGCTACGCGCGGGTAAAGGGCATCTGTACGAAGGCGGCATCCGCGAGCCAATGCTGATGCGGCTGCCTGGCACGATCCGGCCGGGCACGGTGATCGACACTCCAGTCTGCAGCGTCGATTTCCTGCCGACGTTTTGCGATCTGGCGGGGACGCCCGCGGGCACGGTGGACGGTGTCAGCCTGCTGCCTCTGCTGCGCGGCGGCAAGCTCGCGCCTAGGCCGCTGTACTGGCACTACCCGCACTATTCGAATCAGGGCGGGGAACCCGGCAGCGTGATCCGCGAGGGCGATTGGAAACTGATCGAGTTCTATGCCGATGGGCGCATGGAGCTCTTCAATTTGAAGGACGATCCGGGCGAGCGCGTCAACCTGATCGGCCAGCATCCGGAGGTCGCCCAACTGCTCGGCGCTCGGATGCGGGTGTGGCGGCGGGAGGCGGGCGCGGTGATGCCGCAGAAGAATCCGGCGGCCGATCCCGCGTGGCCCGGCTGGAATCTGACGGGCGCCGAGAAACCGACGCCCGCTCAATAGGCTACTTGCGTAGGTTCGTTTCGAACAGCTTGAGGATGCGCTTGTACTCGTCGGCCCAACTGCTGGGCTGCACGAAGCCATGGTCCTCCACCGGATAGGCCGCAAGTTCCCAGTTCTCCTTGCGCAATTCGATCAACTTCTGCGCCAGGCGCACTGAGTCCTGGAAGTGCACATTCACGTCGACCATGCCGTGGCAGATCAGCAGCGCGCCCTGCAGTCCGGCTGCGTGATAGATGGGTGAGCTGCGTCGGTAGGCTTCCTGATCCTTCTGCGGCAGGTTGAGTATGCTCGCAGTGTAAGGGTGGTTGTAGTGCGCCCAATCGGTGACCGGCCGCAACGCCGCACCGGCGGCAAACACGCCGGGCTGTGTGAACATCGCCATCAACGTGATGAAGCCGCCGTAGGAGCCGCCGTACAGGCCGATGCGCCGCGCATCCACGCCGTGCTCTTTCACCAGCCACTTCGCGGCATCCACATGGTCGTCGAGATCCTTGCCGCCCATGAAGCGGTAGATGCCCGTGCGCCAGTCGCGCCCATAGCCGGCCGAACCGCGGTAATCGATATCGATCACCGTGTAGCCGCGCTCCATCAGCAAGTGGTGGAACATGTATTCGCGGGCGTAAGTTGACCACCACTTGTGGACGTTCTGCAGGTAGCCGGCGCCGTGCACGAAGACTACGGCCGGACCGCCCTGCTTCCAATTCTTCGGTTTGTAGAGGCGCGCCGGAACCGTTGCGCCGTCGCGGGCGGGGATCTGCACGATGGGCGCGTCAAGCCACGAGCGCGAAGTGAATTCGACCGAAGGTGAGGTGGTCACTCGCTTCATCTCCGCGCCGGGCCGGTTGTCCATCAGGTACAACTCGGGCGGCTGGTTCGTGTAGCTGTAGATCACCGCCAACGCCGTCTCGTCCGGTGAGAGCGTGGCTTCGAAGTTGCCGGGCTTCCGCGTGATGGCAGAGCGCGCTCCGCCTGTGACGGGCACGGAGTAGAGATGCCGCTCGTGCAGGCTGGCCTCGCCGGTGTTTAGCCAGAAGACCCTCTTGTCGCGCGACAGTTCCGCCGACTCCACTTCCCATTTACCTGAGGTCAGTTGCTTCGGCTCGCCACCCTCCCAGGCAACGGTGTGCAAATGCGACCAGCCGTCCCGCTCTGCCTGGAACCAGACGGTCTGGTTGTCGCCAAGCCAGCCGAGCGAGCGGCTGCCCGGTCCATCCACCCACGCGTCGTCATGCAGATGGAACAGCACGCGCAGCTTTCCAGTGGCCGCGTCAGCCGCGAAGATCCAACGGTCCTTATTGTCGGTGGATCGGCCCAACAGCGCGAGTTTCGCGCCGTCGTCCGACCACTGCGCGTTGAATAGCGCGACCGCGCGATCGACTTCTTTCTCGCCCTGCTTCTCTTTCTGGCCGTGGTCCAGCCAGGTCAACTCGCCGCTCTGTGTCCGGAGCAGCGCCGTGCGCATGCGGGATTGCGCATCGCCCACTTTGCTCCGCGAGGGCAGGTTTTCGGTGTAAGCCGACTCGGTCACGAAGTTCGGAACGGCCGTGTTCTTGGCATCCGATGCCGGATCGATCACCGTCGCCAGAACATAACTTTCATCGGGCGACAGAGCCAGGCTGGCAACGGTCTGCCGCGCGGCGAGAGTCCACGGCTTGCGCGGCTGTTCCTTCTTGCGCCTGGCCTCATCAGCTTCGCGCTTCTTGGCGCGGCGCTCGATCACATCGAGCAGGGCGCGCTCTTCCTTCTTTGCCGCCTCCTGGCTTTCCGTGCCTTTCTTAGCCGGATCGGCCGGGCCTGCGCCAAACGGGCGGATGTCGGTGAGCTGTTCCAGCATGCCGTCCGCGAGCGAGAGTGCATACAGGTTGCCGGTACGCATAAAGGAGACCCGCTTACCGTCCGCAGCTAGGCGCGGACTGGATTCGGCGTCACCCGTCTTCGTGAGTTGGCGGCGCCTGTCGTTCGTACGGTCGTACAGAAAGAGGTCGCCGCGCTCGGCGTAAACCACCCAACGCTTGTCCTTCGATTCGCTCCCGGATACCGGCGGAGCCAGCCGCGCCTCTTCTTCGCTAAGCTGCTTCAGCCCCGATCCGTCGCGCTGCACCACCCACGTGGCGGGATCCTTCTCGATCGGATCGACCGCCTGTTTCCACTGGAAGTACACGCGCTGACCGTCGCCAGACCACCGTACAACGCGCGGCGCATGGCCGTAGAGTTCCGGCCCGCGCATGATCCAATCCACGGTCAGTGGCGCCTGCTGCGCCGGTAGAAGAGAAACACAGATAAAGAGCGAGACAACTGATTTCCACACAATGAAACCAGTGTCGCAAACACGAGCTACTTCCCGGCGATGCCGTAGACTGTCTTCATCCCGCGCACCACGATCATCCCTTTCGTGATCGCCGGCGTGCCCATCATCACTTCGCCCATTGGGTTGGTGGCCAGCAGTTCGTTCGTCGCGCCTGCCTTCACCACATGG
>CAYVDY010000246.1:0-9705 GCA_964450255.1 uncultured Candidatus Solibacter sp.
GCCTTCGAAGCCTCCGCTATCGGCTGAGGAACGCACTCGCTGGTTCACGGATTCGAAGTTCGGAATGTTCATTCACTGGGGACCGTACTCGGTGATCGGACGGCACGAATGGATCCGGCATCAGGCCCAAATTCCACAGGCGGACTATGACCAGGCGGCAAAGGCGTTCAATCCGGTACGGTTCAATGCCGACACGTGGGTGGACCTGGCGAAGAACGCGGGCGCGAAGTATATGGTGATTACCTCGAAGCACCATGACGGCTTCAGCATCTACCGCAGCCAGGTGAGCGACTACGACATGGAGATCACGTCCTATGGCGGTGATCCGCTGAAGCAACTGGCCGCGGCGGCGAAGAAGAAGGACATGCGGCTGGGCTTCTACCACTCGATCATGGACTGGCGGCATCCGGATTACCGGCCGCGCCGGGCATGGGAGTATCCGGGCAAGAACAAAGAGGGCGGCGACAACAATCGCTATATCGACTACATGAAGGGCCAGCTGCGGGAGTTGCTCACGCAGTACGGCGACATCGCGATGATCTGGTTCGATGGCGAGTGGGAGCACACGCTGGCGGAGGCGAAACGCGACGACGAGGTGTACAGCTACATCCTCGGCCTGCAACCGAACACGCTGATCAACGACCGTATTTACGAGCGGAAACCGGGCAATAAGGCGGATTTCGGCACGCCTGAGCAGTATGTTCCGGCGACGGGCATGCGCGACCCCAGCGGCAAGCCGATCCTGTGGGAGGCGTGCGTCACCATCAACGACGACTCGTGGGGCTACAACAAGTACGAGACATCGTTCAAGACCGAGCGCGACCTGATCCGGATGCTGGTGGAAGTGGTGAGCAAGGGCGGGAATCTGCTGCTGAATGTCGGGCCGAAGCCGGACGGGACAATTCAGGATGAGTTCGTGACCCGGCTGAATGCGATGGGGCGCTGGATGAATGTAAACGGCGAGGCGATCTATGGAACCACGGCGAGCCCGTTTGAGCGGATGTCCTTCTTTGGACGAGCGACGGTGAAGGGTAGCAAGTTGTACCTGCACGTTTTCGAGTGGCCGAAGGATGGAGAGCTACGTGTGGCCGGGTTGAGGAATATCGTTCATTCGGCGAAGCTGCTGGCGGATCCGTCGCGGGCGATTGTGTCGAAACGCGATGGGGACGACGTGGTGCTGAGCCTGAGCGGCAGCGCGCCGGACGACGTGGCGAGTGTGATTGAGTTGACGCTGGATGGCGCGCCAGTGGCAGCGCCGTTCGCGAACCGGCCGGACAGTAAGGGGCTGATCACGCTGGGCGTGGAGAGCTGCGAGATAGAGACGGAGTTCGAGCAGCGCGCGAAGAAGGAGAACGCGATGGGACACGTTTACCTCACTCGCTGGACTCGGGAAAAGGACGTTCCGTACTGGAAGCTGGAGGCTCCAAAGGCGGGGCGATACAAGGTGGAGATCACCTATTCGTCCCGGCGCGCGGACGCAGCGTACGCTGTGCAGATCGGCGGAGCTAGCCTGCCGGGCAAGACGGTGAGCACGGGCAATGAGTGGGTGTTCAAGACTCAAACGCTAGGTGAGGTGGAGTTGAAGGCCGGCGCGAGCGAGGTGCGGGTGAAGCCGCAGTTGGCAGGCGGAGCGGCGGCGATGAGTCTGGAGAAAATCGTTTTGCGGCCCGTGCGGTAAGACCGATAATTTGAACAGCAGTGGCGCTGAGTTCGTAGTTGTATCAGGAGAACGGAGCGACCAGAATGAGACTCGACGGCCGATGGACTGGATTGGCAGTTGCCTTGATGATGGGGGCGGGATGCACGGTGCGTTACGGTGGGGGTGGTGGCAACGGCGTCTCGGGTGAGACGGTACGCTCGACGGAGATCGTTGCACGGGAGAAGGTGTCGAAGGCGGAGATGGTGCAGGCTGAGTTCAGCATGGGCGCGGGGAAGCTGAAGTTGGGTGGGGGAGCGAAGGAGTTCTTCTAGGGTGAGTTCGCCTATAGCGTGCCGGCATGGAAGCCGGAGGTGCGGTTTGAGGGAGGTGGATTCCGCGGGCGGCTCAGCGTTCAACAAGGGGGCAAGGGCAGCACGCAGTTGGGCGAGATGAAGAACGAATGGGTAATGCGGCTGGCGAACGACGTTCCGCTGGACCTGAACATTCGCTGCGGCGCGGGCGAGAACGAAGTGGACCTGCACGATCTGACGATACGCAGCGCTGAGGTGCACCTGGGCGCCGGGCAGGTAGACATGGATTTGCGGATCCAGCCAAAGAAAGACGTGGACGTGCGGATCGAGGGCGGAGTGGGTGAGGCCAAGGTGCGGGTCTCGCGGAACGTGGCCGTGGTGGCGGAGGCCTCGGGCGGAATCGGCGAGATCGATGTATTCGGTATGAAGAAAGACGGCAATCGCTGGGTGACCGAGGCTTACGGCAAGGGCACGCCAACGATCCGGCTGACCGTCAAAGGCGGCATCGGCTCGATTCGAATTGTGGCGGAGTGACTAACGGACCAACAGTCGCACATGGCCGATCAGGCCGGAGGGCGAAGGGCTGAGGTAGCGCGTGGGTATGGTCTGGTAGTGGTTGGAGAGCGCACTGTAGACGAGCACTTCCACACGATTTGAGCCCGGCTTGACGAAGCGGGTGATGTCGCAGCGATACGGAGGCGCGAGGCGTATGCCTGCTGGTTGTCCGTTGACATGAAGTTCGGCGCTGGACGACACGTCGCCGAGGTCGAGGAGGACTTCCCTACCCTCGTGGTCCAGGGAAATCTGGACAGTGTTGCGATACCACGCTCCGCCGGAGTAGCTCGACAGGCCGTCTATGCGAGACCAGTCTCCGATGCCGAACACGCCGGGGACGCAATCGAAGGCGATGGGCTCCGGGAAAGCAGCACCGGCGTAGGCGCCGCGCTCCTGCTCGAGGCGGATTGCAACTTTCGACGGCGCCGGCAGGGGCGGGTTCAAGATCGCACGGTATTCGAACGAGCCATCGCCGTGAGTTCGCTCTGGTTTGAGCGCAACAGGACGGCCCTGGATCCAGAGCGCCGGTTTGCCGCGAATGACGAGGGTGAGGCCGCGGAGCCCGGGCGGCGCCGTGGTGCGATACCATCCGGCGGGGCGTGCCGCCCGCGGGCGTATATCCATGGTGAGGATGCCGGGACGGTTGTACCAGGAACTGGAGAGCGGATAGGTTTGCTTCCAATCCGCCGGCACAGCGGGGTCCGCCAGAAAGAAATGCCCACGCCCTGGACCGTCATAGCGCAGGAGCAGAGGATTCGCCCCTTTCGCCAGGGCCGCTGCGCTGGCTGTTGGGTTGAGCGCAGTGTGATTCACCCAGACGGCGGCAGGCCGATGGTCGCCGGAGAGGAGCTTTGCCTGGACCGGCCGAGGCGCGACGGCAGAGGTCCAGAGGTAGTAACGCGTGCCGCCGGGCCCTTCGGTGTACACGGTGGTAGTGGGTTTGAGCCGCAGGAGCCCGAGGGCGATGAAGTCCTCCGGCACCTCCCCCTTCAGTCCGTGGTATCCCTGATGTCCGGGGTCATTCTCCACGCCCCAACGCATGGAGTATTCGTAGGGCGCCCAGCGGTACTGCTTGCCCCCATATTCAACCGGCACCGCAGGGTCCACGGCGGTGAGGGCGGCCAGGCGGCGCTCCAGTTCGGATGCGTCGAGACCGGCGGGCAGCGGGCCGAGCTTCCAGTAGTGAGGGCCATAGGTATACGTACTCAGTGGCCAACGTGAGTCGTCAAGGGAGGGGTCGTTGAATGGAGAGCCGGAAGCGCCCTCTTCGGCGTACCGGAAGCGGCGGGTTTCGGCTCCGATGAATGCCGCGCTTGCCGGCAGGCGGTAGTCCCCGAATCGGTTATCCAGTGATGGCTTCAGGTCAAATTCCCAGTCGCCGGAGACGGTGATGGCGGCAGGCGAGACGGCGTCCACCTTCGCGTAGCGGGGCTGGCCGGGGCTGAAGACGATCAACTGCGCCTCTGTACTCTCCAGCGGAATGCGGATGATGGAGGATTCAGGAGTGCCAGGGATGACTTCGAGGACGGAGGTGGCTCCGGTCCAGGGATCCCATAGCTCGACGCTACCGGTCGAACGGAAAGTGCACTTTGTGTTCTTTGCCGCGCCGTAGACCATGCATATCTCCCTGGCGCCGATTTTCCGATGGAGGATGGAGGGCTGGGTGGCGGTCTCGCAATGGAAATCACGAGGCACACGCGAATCCATGCGCGACACGGCGGTGGAGATGTCCGGCGCTGTGGTTCCGGATAGCTCGCGAACCAGAGCATGGACCTGGGGATCGCCTGCGCCGACGCGGTCACTGGCCTCCGGCACGGCGCCAAGCAGGATGACCACGCCACCGGCGCGGTGAAACTCGACCGCCTTCTCAAGTGTGGAGTGCCGAACGGCACGCATCGCGGGCAGGACAAGGACACGGTATTCCTCGCCAGCGACTTTGAGCTTGCGTCCTCCACCTTGGCGCGTGCGAGTGATTCGAAATCCATGTAATCGAAGTCGATCGCGCGGCCGTACAGGTCCCGGCCCAGCGAAAATGCGGTATCGACGGACTCCTTGCCGCCCATTCCGGCCTCAGCGGTGGCCACTGGATAGAGGTTGGCGACGTCGGCGCGGTGGACGCCCTGGCTGAGCAGATAGGACATACGCTCCGCCGCATGGAGGAACTCGCCCATGTGATTCCAGTACGGCATGTGGAAGTGGTTGCAGGGCGGCGCCCATTCCCACCAGCCGCCGTGAGTGGAGTAGTAAAGGCCGTGGAGGGTGAGGAGGTTCTGGCCCCGGGCGAAGTTGCGCCATGTGGCATCCACGATCTGGGCGGAAGTGGTGCCCCAGCCGCTGCTGTAGTAGCCTTCGAGCCATGTGCGCTGGCGCTCGTAGAGATGAGTGATAGAACTGGCGACTTTGTTCTTGATGATGTCTGAGGCGAGGCGGGGCTGGTCGTTGCCTGGGCCTGTCATCCAACGCTGGGTACGGAAGTAGTCGCCGAATTCGGTGACATCGCGGCCGCGGCCGCCGTGATCGCAACCATAGAGGATGCCTCGGCTGTGGTGCCAATCGTAGAGGGGACGGAAGTAGTTCTCCTCCTCCAGGGAGACCCTGACGTCTGAGTAGTCCATGCGCACTTTGGCGGCCCGGGGACCGGATTCCACGAACAGCGAGGCGAGTTCCGGCACCACATCGTAGCCCTTACGGCGGAGAAACTCCTGGGAGAACGCGGTGTTCCAGAGCCAGCCGCGGACACCAAAGGACAGTTCGTCGGAGAAGAAGAAGTTCAGGCCTTTCCCGCTCTCGCCGGCGTTGCGATCTTCGAAGCGCTGGAAGAATTTGGCGATCATCTGCTGACCGCTGAGCGGATGCATTGGGTCCAACGAAATGGGGACGTCTTTGACAGCGACGGATACTACTCGCCACTGGCCGGCGGGCGCGGTCCAACGCAGATCGCGGCCCTGCAGGAACGGACGGACGACGATAGCCGTACCCGGGACGATGCGGCCGGCTTCGGTGCGAAACGCGGTGAGTGACAGAGGGGCGGCGGCGGGGCGCCATACGCAGGGACCGGCGCATTCGCGCACTTCGCTGGCGAGGGCAGCGCCGTGGACCTCGGGATGGTCCTTTAGGATCTCGTCGATATACCAGCCGTTGCCGGCCCAGCCGAGGGTATATTCGCTGAGGCTGGCGGCCATGCCGCGCTGCCTGGCCTGCTGAAGGAACCAGCCAAAGAGGTCCTACCAGGTGGGGGACATAAGCGGAGGCTTGGATGGCAGCGTGAGGCCGTAGGAGAGTCCGACCTTGTCACTGTGCGCGTAATTTACCTGAAGTGCGGAGATGCCTTTGCCCTGCAGCTGGTCGAGTTGCCAGGTGAGGCGCTCCTTGGTCAACGGGTCTCCGAGCCACCAGTAGAAGGCGACTTCGCCGTAGCCGGGGGGCGGTGTGCGGAAGCCGGGGAGAGCGTCGAGAGTGGGGGAGCGGCTGGGGTAGCCAACACCCTCGGCCCCGAGCAGGGCAACGGTCGTCCGCGTGATTGCGATGATCGCGAGCGACAGGCTGCGGCAAGGGGCGGCGGGGCTGGTGGGGCACATCTCTCAAAATGTACCCTCGGGGCTTCCTGTAGTTGAAGCTCAGCGGTAGTACAGGACGTGCGGCTGGTAGGAGTTATCGGTGCGTTCACATGGACCGCACACGACGGAGTAGCCGGAGTTTGCGTTCTGAATGATCCGAGGCAGCACCACTGAGTCGTCCGGCCGGTGGTAGGCGTCCAGGGCAAGGGTGGGCTTGAACCTGCGCAGAGTGCCGGCAGCTCCCGCGAGGGCCTCGCGCTCGGCGCCTTCGATATCCATTTTGATGAAGTCAACCCGCGAGATGTGGAGACTGGCGAGGGCGTTGTCGATCCGTGTGAGGGGAACGGGAATGGTTGTGGTTCCCTGGTCCTTGACGACGAGGCTACCCATGCCCGAGTTCTGAGTAGAGATGGTGAAGTCCATAGTCGTTTCCGAGCTCCAGACGCCCTTGGGCACCACCACAACGCGATTCTCGGCGATTTCCTTGGCGAAATTGCGGCGCAGGCATTCGAGATTAACGGGATCGATCTCGAAGGCGATGACTTTAGCGGCTCCACGGCGAAGCGCGCTGTCGGTAAACGTGCCGACGTGCGCTCCGCAGTCCAGCACGATGTCACCCGACTTGACCTGATCCCCTGGGTTGGCTTTCTCCATCCATCGGTGTTCCGCAACCAGGTAGGCGATGAGTTCGCGCCCGTCCATCGTGGCGCCCTTCCGTGGAATCCAGAAGTCGCGATCTGCCGTCCGGATCTTGACGATATCGAACGCTTCGTCTGAGCCGATGACCTGGACCTCGCGGATGGACTCGGCGCGTTCTGACTCCATGAGCTGGGCCGAGCGGTGATAGCTCCAAGCGGAAGACGAATCGCAACTGGAAGGGACGCCGCGCGCCATGTCTGTGGCGAACACAGCATAGGGAAAGAGCCAGGCTGTGACGGGCACCAGGGCAAGGCCGGCGATTCCAGCTGCGGCAAGTCCTCGCCAGGAGCCTGGTCGGCCCCGATTCGGCGGCGCGGAAGGAGAGTCCGGATTCATAATGCTGGATCGGCACAAAGAACACGCGGCTTTAGGCTGCGCGCCCCGATCCGAAGGGACGAGCGGAAGTCCGGGGAGCCGGACGGTCCCGCCGAAAGTCAGCGGTAGTACAGGACGTGCGGTTTGTAGGCGTCGGCGAAGCGTTCGCAAGGTCCGCAAGTCACGCTGTAGCCTGGATTTGCGGCGAGGATAATGCGCGGCAGAACGGTCGCGTCATCGGGCAGATGGTACGCGTCCAGGGCAAGTGTGGGCTTGAACCGGCGAAGGGTTCCGCTGGCGCCCGCAAGTGCTTCACGTTCGGCCCCCTCGATATCCATCTTGATGAAGTCCACCCGCTGAACCTGGAGATCCGCCAGCGCAGTGTCGATGCGGATGAGCGGAACGGGAATCGTGGTGGTGCCAAAGTCCTTGATGACGAGACTGCCCCGCCCAGAATTGTGAGTGGAGATGGTAAAGTCCATCGTCGTCTCGGAACTCCAGACTCCCTTTGCCACAACGACGACGCGATTCTCTGCGATCTCCTTGGCGAGGTTGCGGCGCAGGCATTCCAGATTCACGGGGTCGATCTCGAAGGCGATGACTTTGGCGGCTCCGCGGCGCAGTGCGCTTTCGGTAAAAATGCCAACGTGGGCGCCACAATCGAGCACTGTGTCGCCTGGCTTAACCTGGCGATCGGGATTAGCCTTCTCCATCCAGCGATGCTCCGCGAGCAGGTAGGCAATGAGGGCACTGCCGTTTAGTTCGGCTCCCTGGCGAGGAACCCAGAAATCCCGTCCAGGGGTTCGAACCTTTACGATATCGAAGCCAGGATCCGACGCGATGACCTGAACCTCGGCATTCGATTTGGCCAGTTCCTTCTCCATGAGCCCGGCTGAGCGAGCAAAATTCCAGGTGGAGGCAGCATCGCAGTTGGTGGGGATACCCCGCGCCATGTCAGCAGCCAGGACCGCGTAGGGGAGGATCCAGGTTCCGATTGGGACCAGGGCCAGTCCTACCAGGCCGGCTGCCGCGAGGCCTCGCCATGTGTTTCTTTTGGCCGGCTTGCGTGGGGAAGGGGCGGACTCAGTGATCACAACGGGGTATCGGCACAATTGAGGTATGCCTTTAGGTGGCGGGCGGCGTTTCAATGGAATCGGCGGGCTGGTAGGTCAACGGGGGGGCGGCCTTGGAGACGGCACGAACGAGGCGGCGGAAGGGCAAATCCGCGACCGTCGGACAGGAGAACCACTCGGCATCGCGCCAGGAGGAGTAATACCAGCGAGCAAGGAGGGCGACGCTCTCGGCGCGTTCCCGTGCGCTGGTACGCAACTCCGGCAGTTGCGCGACAACCTCGCGCAGGCGGCGATCGAGGGGGACGGCCGCCTTGCCCGTCGCGGCGACCCTGAATTCCACGGGCTGATGCCAGAGCCCACGGTCCATGAAGTGCAGTTCGACTGCGCCGGACTGGACGCTGGGCGAAACGGCGACGCCGCAGAGTTTGTCGAGATCGGTGGCCAGGTCGTCACGCAGCTTGAGCACCTGCTCGATTCGCTGGTGGCGCTGGTGCTGACGTTGGGCGTCTTCAAAATCCAGGTTGGCGCTGGAGCGTTCGCGCGCCTGAGCGACGGATTCCAAAAGGCTGTGGCCCTGAGTGGAGAGGAACTTAACCAGGCGGCGCACCTCCGTGCCGTACTCTTCCGGGCCGACCACCTCCTGGCAGGGGCGCAGGCAGCGCATCATCTCGCCGTAGATACAACCGGGGTGTTCGGCGGAGACGGCCAAGTCCTCCTGGCAGCGGCGAACCTGAAAGAGATCCAGGACTTCCTGCTCAAACCGCTCGGCGGAGGCGCGACTGCGGAACGGTCCGAACTGGAAGGCCTTGCTGGAACTCAGGCGCGTGGAGATGGACGTTCGCGGAAACGTGTTTCCGAGAAGGACCTTGACGAACGGGCTCAGCCGGAGCTTGATGCGTTCGGAGTAGTCGTCCGGGAAGTGAGTGCGGGCCCATTGGTAGTAGATGAGGCTGGAGGCCAGACGTGAAGCGGTAAGCGTGTATTCGACTCGAACGGCAACGTCGCGCAGGCTGAGCAGGCGGGACTGTGCAGCGCGTTCGCCGAGCAGGCGGCGCAGGCGGCGCCGCAATAGGGCGGTCCGGGCGAGGTAGGGCTTCCCTTCCCTTGGCACGATCAGGAAGACGGCAGGCTGTTCGGGGACGGGCTCGAGATCGAAGGGCGGCTCGAGAATGGTGACGGACAATCAGGCCTCCCGCCGGAAGAGGCTCACATAGTCTTCCACCGGCGCGGGTGGGAAGTCCTGTAGGCCGAGGTTCTCGACGGCGTGCTCCTCGCGGCTCATGCCCACCAGAGCCGTGCAGACACCGGGAGTAGATCGGGCGAACTGCAGGGCGAACTGCGCGATATCCTGCGGGAAGAAATGCGTGTTGGCGATCAGGCCCGGCGGGTCGGCCCGGATCTTCGCGAGCGTCGGGCCCCACTCCGCGATCGGCTGCACAACTTCCTCATAGAGCGACACTTCCCAACCGTATTCCTGAGCGTGATCGCGGATCGTCTCGGCGATCAGCACCGAATAGGGATTGTTCGAGGTGATCAGCGCGACCTTGTTGTTGCTG
>CAYVDY010000247.1:0-9648 GCA_964450255.1 uncultured Candidatus Solibacter sp.
CAACCTGCAAGGCCTGGTGAAACACGATGAGGCGGTACCCGTGTCCACGGGGGCCTCCGCCCCGGCCCCCACCGCTTCCCCACCGCCGCCGCCGTCGAGCCCCAACGCCGTGCCCCACCCCGACCACCGTTTCCGGCCCCACAGCCCGGGCAAGTGCCCCCTGCCGTCTTCCCTCACTTTTCCACAACCCCCACACCCCCCCCAGCACCGCCGCCCACACCGCCTGCCGCACCGCCGCCCCCCGCCTCCGCACCGCCCACGCCACCACCCAGCCCACCAACCCCAATCCCAATGCCCGTACCGAAACCTCACCCAGGTAAGAGAGCATCACGACCCCTTCTCCTTCTTGGCGAGCTTCTTCGCCAACTCCGCCAGTTCCTTCCTATCGATCACTTCCTGCTCCACCAACCCCGACACCAGCGCCTCCGCCGACCCGCCCCAGAACCGGTCGATCAACTGCCGCACCGCCCGCATCGCTACATTCTCCGGCCGCTCCACGCCGGAATAGATATACGTCCGCCCCTCCTCCACGTGCGCCGCATACCCCTTCTCCTCCAGCCGCCGCAGAATCGTCCGCACCGTCGCGTCCTTCATCGCATGACGCGCCATCAGCCCTTCGCGCACCTGTTCCGCGCTGGCCGGACCGTTCCCCCAAAGGAAATCCATCACCAACTGCTCCAGCCCGCTCAGTCGCTTGCTTGCCACTACTGCGTTACGTTTTGTCACACTACAACTTGTAACTCTACTCGCGCTTCGTGTCAAGCGAAATATTGACGCTCGCCCCAACGCCCACTTCCACCTTGGGCGCAGCCTCCAGCATCAGCACCCCGCCCGCCGTCCGCCACGCCACACCGGCCGGAAACGCCATCACCCGATACATGCCCGCCAACAAGCCGGAGATCGTCCCACGCCCCTCCGCGTCGCACTCCGCCGACTTCGCTTCAAACTGCCAGTCATCGCCGTCCCAGGGCACACGCACGGCCACAACGGTTGCCTTTGCCGCCTTCGTCGACACCGCGATCGACGCCGTCGCCGGATGAATCACCAACTCCACCTTCTGCGCCACCGCACTCGGCTCAAGCGTGAATACTCTCCCCGGTACCGCGTTCCCGTTATACCGGACCTCGCCAACATCCATCCCCTTCGGGTACCCCGACGCTCGCGCCCGATACGTCCCACCCTGCACGCCCGGCATCACAAACCGCCCGTCCCCGCTCTCCGCCGGTATCTTGTCCCACTGTGTGCTCAACCGGCCGATCGGCTGCAGCCCGGCCCGCAACTTCTGCCCCGACGGCCAAATACTCTTTAGCGCCTCATCCGGCCGGACCGTCAGTTCCACCGGCGTGCCGGCAGTCAGCGCCAACTCCAGTCCATCTATATTCCGGTCGTCCACGTCGAAAAACGCGAACGCCCCCAACTCCCGATCACCCGCCTTCGCCGACCCGCTTAGCCAATACCGGCCCGACTCCACCCCGTCCAGTCGGAACCACGCCCCCGGCGCCACCTTTGCCGACATCACCGTTGAGTACGAAGTCGTTCCACCCTGCTTCTGAATCGTAGAGAGCGTCACTCTCCCGTCAGTGATCTCCTCCACCGCCGTCATCCGGCCCCGGATCGAGGCCACCCGGCGCGGCCTCATCCTGACCTCCAACCCCTTCATCTCCCCGCCCGCCAACAGCGTCAACGGCGGAACCTCCTCCACCCTCTCCACGCCCGGATAGTACGTCCGCCCATACGCCCGCACCGCCAACTCGCGAAACTCCTCCGCCGTCCCGCCATCCAGAAACTTCTCCGGTCGCGCCGGCCGAACCACCAGCACGTACTCCCCAGGCCGCAGGCCCTTTATCGTGAACGCACCCTCCCGATCCGTCGTCACCTCCTCGCCTCCAAACATCAGCGCGCGTGAACCCGACGTCACACTCCACACCATCGCCGAGACTCTCAGCCCCGCATTTGGCTTCTTCGAATCCGCGTCCACCACCCGCCCCGCCATCATGCCCTCTTTCTGAAGCGCGATCCGCACGCTCTCCCCCACCTCGGCCGACTTCACCGTCTCGAACGACATCCCGTACTGCACATACCCCTCGCGCTCCACAAACACACGCACCGGCGCGCCCCGCGCCACCCGCATCGTCACCGTCCCTTCGTCCCCCGTCAGCGCCGCCAACACCTCCGCCGCCGGATCTTCTGCCCCGGCGCCAGGTTTTGCCCCGAAGATCTTCGTATTCGAGTAGCTGTACTTGGGTGTCAGTCGCAGCAGCACCACCTTCGCCCCCGCCACCCCCTGTCCGCTACCCCCATCCACCACCGTCACCTTCACCTCACCCACATCCTGCGCCCAACAAGTCCCCGAAGCCGCCGCAAACACAATCGCAGCCATTGCCCTCACTGCATGATTGGTCATGTTGCTACAATTTGTAACGGAACCCGCACCGAGTGTCAAGCGCTATATTGGGGTTAGCAGGGATACGCCCGGAAAGACGCAAACCATGAAACGAACATTCGCCCCGGTAGTTCTCTCTCTGGCCCTCTCCTTCCCGGCCCTGGCCGCTTTCCTCCCCCCCGAAGTCGCCGGCAAGGAAGCCCCCGCAAAGCCGAAGAAGCCCGCCAAACCACGCCCCTACGTCCCACCCATCCTCGGCTCGGCCTCCGATGCCAAAGTCTCCATCGAAGCCGTCGCCTACCTGGACCGTGGCGAAATGAAGAACGTTCTCGGCGAAGACCCCGGCGAAGGCTTCCTCATCGTTCAAGTCAAATTCAAACCCGCCCCCGGCGAGAAAATCCAACTCGACCGCGACGACTTCCTCCTCCGCTCAGACCGCTCCGGCGAAAAGTCCCGCCCCCTCGAAGCCGCGCAGATCGCCGGCACCTCCGTCATGGTCATCAGCTCTCAGGGCGGCTCCCAGGGCACCACCCAGACCGAAGAGCGCCGCGTCCCCTACGGCGTCCCCGGCATCCCCGGCGGAACCAACCCCGACGGCTCCCCCCAGAGCCTGCCCATGCCCAACCAGTCCCCAAACGTCGGCTCCGCTACCGCCGATACCTCCTCCGCCGCAGCCTCCATCGAGGAACGCGGCAAAACCAACTCCCCCCTCCTCAAAGCCCTCAAGGAGAAAATCCTCCCCAACGGCGAGATCGACACGGAAGTCTCCGGACTGCTCTACTTCCAGATCGAAGCCCGCCAGCGCCCCAAGGACATCGAGCTCATCTACCGCAAAGCGCCCCCGCGCGTCAGCGTCCGCTTTATCGATCCCAACAAAAAGAAATAGTACCCATGCGCATTACCGACCTCGACACGCCCGCCATCGTCATCGACCTCGACATCATGGAGCGCAACCTTCGCTCCGTAGCCGATTACGCCCGCGGCCACCGCCTCCGCCTCCGTCCCCATACCAAGACCCACAAGATCCCGGCTCTCGGCCGCCGCCAGATCGAACTCGGCGCCGTCGGCCTCGCCGTCGCCAAGTCCACCGAGGCCGAAGTCATGCTCGCCTCCGGCACGCCCGATCTCCTCGTCGCCTACCCCGTCATCGGCCGCCAGAAGCTCCTCCGCCTTTGCCACGTGGCCCGCGAGACCCAACTCACCGTCTCGCTCGACTCCCTCGCCGCCGCCCGCCCTCTCAGCGACGCCGCCCGCGAAGCGCAGGTCGAAATCGGCGTCCTTGCCGAAGTGGACGTCGGCCTCGGCCGCGTCGGCGTCCAGCCCGGCGACGAACTCCTCGCCCTCGTCGAGTCCATCGCCCGCCTCCCCCATCTCAAGTGGCGCGGCATCGCCTTCTACCCCGGCCACATCAGGGACGCTGCCGGCCACGGCCTCGAACAGCTCGGAACACTTCGCAAAATTGTGACCAACATGGTGGATCATCTCACCTCCGCCGGTCACGCTCCAGAGATCGTCAGCGGTGGTTCCACGCCTCTCCTCTGGCACTCCCACACCATCCCCTACCTCAACGAGATCCGCCCCGGCACCTACATCTTCAACGACCGCAACACCATCCTCTCCGGCGCCTGCTCCATCGGCCACTGTGCCGCCACCATCCTCACCACCGTCGTTTCCACCGCCCAAGGCCGCATGATCATCGACGGCGGTTCCAAGACGTTCTCGTCAGACCGCCTCTCCGGCTCCTCCGAAGTTACTTTCGGCGAAATCCGCGAAGCCCCCAACGCCCGCTTCCATAAAATGAACGAGGAGCACGGCTACATCGATCTCCACAACACAGAGGCCCAGTTCTCGGTAGGCGACCGGGTCCACGTCCTCCCCAACCACATCTGCGTCGCCATGAACCTCCACGAGAACGTCTACGCCGTCCGCGACGGCGAAGTCATCGACACCTGGCGCGTGGAAGGCCGCGGCAAGCTCCAGTAGCCACCCGCCGGCTGTCTCCGTTCGAATCCGCGTAGATCCGCGTTCATCGGCGTACCATTTCACCAGGCTCACAACGTACACAAACGCAAAGAGGGCGGGCCAGGCTGCCTAAGCAGCCCGCCCGCCCTCTCCTTGAACCTCTCGAACTAGTGAGCAGCCGCGATCGTAGCAATCGTCAGGGTCTCGCCCTTCAGATCGCCCGTCACCGTGACCTTCTTGCCGTACAGCGGCTCCGTTACCTTATCAGCGTTGGCGATGCCGACAACCTTGCCGTCCACCACCAGCACCGGCTTCGCGCCGCCCTTGATGCAGGCCGTCACGCAGCTAACCGCGCCAGCCGAGCCATCATTGTGCTTCGCGCCGCACTTCGTCTCGCTGATATAGCCGGTCCACTCGCCCGCAAAGGCGGCGGTGGCGGCGAACACCAAAAACAGTCCAGCTTTCTTCATTGAGAAGACCTCCCAGTGGTACTTCACTGTTTAGTCTACATCGAAACTACGCCCGCTGGTCCATGGGAACAAACTGCCGCTCCTCATGACCTGTATAGATTTGCCGCGGCCGCGAGATCTTCTGCTCCGGATCCGTGATCATCTCCTCCCACTGCGCCAGCCATCCCACAACGCGCGGGATCGCAAACAACACAGTGAACAGGTCAGGCCGGAAGCCCATCGCCTCGTAGATAATCCCCGAGTAGAAGTCCACATTCGGATACAGCTTCCGCTTGATGAAGTACTCGTCCTCGAGCGCAATCCGCTCCAACTCCCGCGCAATCTCGATCTTCGGGTTGTAGCCAGTCACCGTGAACACCTGGTCCGCCGTGTTCTTGATGATCTGCGCCCGCGGATCGAAGTTCTTGTACACGCGGTGCCCGAAGCCCATCAGCTTCCCGTGCCCGTCCTTCACCGTCTTGATGAACGCCGGAATCGCATCGATAGATCCAATGTGGTCCAGCATCCGCAGCACTTCTTCATTCGCGCCGCCATGCAGCGGGCCCGAAAGCGCCGCCGTCGCCGCCGCCATGCTCAAGTACGGATCCGCCTGCGAGCTCCCCACGCTGCGCATCGTCGATGTCGAACAGTTCTGCTCGTGGTCAGCATGCAGGATGAACAACACGTCCAACGCCCGAGCCAGAATCGGATTCGCCACGTACTTCGGCTCCATGAACCGCCACATCATGTTCATGAAGTTCTCGGTGAAGCTCAGGTCGTTGTCCGGGTAAATGTAGGGCAGTCCCAACCGGTGCCGGTAACAGTACGCCGAAAGCGTCGGCATCTTCGCGATCAACCGCACCGCGTGCTTCTGCCGGATCAGCGGATCGTGAATGTTCTTCGCGTCCGGATAAACCGTCGAAAGCCCCGCCAGCGTCGAGATCAGCATCGTCATCGGGTGCGAGTCGTACCGGAAGCCCTCCAGGAACTTCTTCGAAGTTTCGTGCAGCATCGTGTGCCGCAGCACCCGCGTTTCCCACGCCTTCAGTTGGACCGCATTCGGCAGCTCGCCATTCAGCAACAGATAAGCAACCTCCAGGAACGTGCACGTTCCCGCCAGTTGCTCAATCGGATACCCGCGATACCGCAGGATCCCCTTGTCGCCGTCAATGTAGGTGATCGCGCTCCGGCACGAGGCCGTATTCAAGTAGGCCGGATCGTACGTCATCAGGCCGAAATCGTCCGGCGAGACCTTGATCTGACGTAGATCGTTGGCCCGGATCGTTCCGTCCTGAATAGACACCTGATACTGCTTACCAGTGCGCTCATCAGTAATAGTCAGTCGATTCTCGCTCATCGTATTAATACTCCCAGGGACGAATCTCCCGCAAACAGCGTATCGCGTCCCAGCAGCCAATGGGGATCGAGTCGCCGCTTCACGTCTTTCATTGCATCTATCTGTTCCGCTGAGAACATCAGCGGCAGAAACTGTACCTTGCGCTTCCCCAGCCCATGCTCCGCGCTCACCGTGCCCCCCAGGGCCACTGATTGCCGGGCCGCCAGCAGCATCCACTCCTTGCCCGCTTCAAAATCCTGTATCGATTCCGACAGTACGTTCACGTGCACGTGAGCGTCCCCTATGTGCCCGAAGATCGTATGCTTGCCCGGGAACGTCCGCTGCAGCGTTTCCCTGTAAAACGCCAGCATCTCGCCGCCTCTCTCCAGTGGCACCGCGAAATCGGAGCTCAACTTCTGGCAGCCGTTGCGCCGCACATGGTCGTTCACCAGTTCCGGCAAAGTGTGCCGGAATACCCGGAATCGCTCCCGGTCCGCGGCAGTCTCGCCGAACCACGACGCCTCGCCCAGTGCGTCCCTCTCGTCCAGCCTCTCCAGCCATTCATCCACCGGATCCTCGGCCAGCCCGTCCAGTTCCTGCTCTATCAGTAGCGCTGCTTGTGCGTTGCGAGGAATATCGTTGTAACGCGCTCTCAGGAACTCCAGCGAGGGCGCGTCCAGATACTCCAGCATCCTCAACTGCGGAATCGGCCGCCACGCCTCCACCGCCGCCAACGTCGATTCATCGCCCGGGAAAAACACAACGCCCGATAGAATCGACCGCGGCTGCGGCAGCAACGTCAGTTCTGCTTCCATCACCACGCCCAGCGTTCCATCGCTTCCACAGAGTAGATCCACCCACTCGACGTCCGGAGGTAGAAAATACCCCGCCGTGTTCTTCGTCGTCCGCGGCGCCGGCAACGGCGTGTACGGAAAATCCACCCGCTCCCCCCTCCGGTAAGTCCGCACCGTCCCGTCCATCAGAGCCACCGTCAATGCCCGCAGATGCCGCCGCGTCGATCCGTAGCGGAAACTCCGCGAGCCCGAAGCGTTCGTCGCAATGTTGCCCCCGATCGACGACGACCATTCCGTCGGATCCGGCGCGTAAAACTGCCCCGTCTTCTGAGCCGCAGCCATTACGTCCCGCAGCAGCACGCCCGCGCCCACTCGGGCCACGCCCAGCTCCACGTCCAGCCGCTGGAACCGCTCCAGCGAGAGCGACCATCCGCCCCCCGAAGGGCATCGCCCCCCAGTCACGCCCGTCCCCGCCCCCGAAACCGTCACCAGCGTTCGAGATTCCGTCGCCTGACGCAGCAACGCCGCCGTCTCCTCAAAAGACGACGGCGCCACCACTCTTTCGGCTTCGCCCCGGATTCCCGAGGCGTCTTCAATCACCACGCCCATCCCACTCCCTCAAACTTCCAGAATCACCGGCATGATCAAAGGTCGCCGCGACGTCGATTTGCTCAGGAACCGCTTCAGATCCGCCCGGATCTTCTCCTGGATCAGACCCAGATCCCCGCGCTCCTCTTTCGATGAGACTTCCAGCGTTCTCGCCACAATCTGCCGCGCCGCCGTCATCACCTCGGAGCCCTCTTCCAACTTTACAAATCCGCGTGAGACGATCTCGGGCAGTCCTTCGCACTTGCCGGTTTGTTTATCAATCGCAACGATCGGGATCACAAAGCCGTCTTCCGAAAGATGCCGCCGGTCGCGGATCATGACGTCTTCTACCACTTCGTCCAGCGAGCCGGAATCGATGCAAACCCGGCCCACCGTCACCTTATCGCCCTTCCGCGCACCCTTCTTGTCGATCACCAGCGTCTGCCCTGTCTCCAGCACAAACGTGTCTTCCAGCCCGTGATCTTTCAGGTGCGATGCCAGCCGCGCGTGCTTCGACATCTGCCAGTACTCGCCGTGGATCGGCACGAAATACTTCGGCCTCACCAGGTTCAACAGCAGGTTCAACTCTTCCTGCGCCCCGTGCCCCGAAACGTGAATCGGAGGACTCATCGTCCCCGCCACCACTTCCGCGCCCCGCCGCGCCACGTGATTGAACATCCGCCCAATGCCCTTCTCGTTGCCAGGAATGATACGCGCACTGTGCACCACCACGTCGCCGCGCTCCAGTCGCAGGCTCTTGTGGCTGTCCACAGCCACACGGCTCATCGCCGACATCGGCTCGCCCTGCGTCCCACTTACAACGCAGACTACCTTGTGTGGCGCCGCCGCCACGATGTCCTGCGGCCGCAGCAGTAGATTATCCGGAATGTGCAGCAGGCCGAGATTGTGCGCGATCTCCGTCGCCGAAAGCATGCTCCGCCCGACAAACGCCACCTTCCGCCCCATCTTTGCCGACAAGGTCAGAATCTGCTGCAGCCGGTGGATCGAGCTCGAAAAGGCCGCAATCACAATCCGCCGCTCTGCCCGGTTGAAAATCTCCTCGAACCGCGGCATCACAGTCCGCTCGGATGGTGTGTAACCGGCCCGGTCCACGTTCGTCGAATCCGACAACAGTAGCAGCACGCCCCGCTTCCCGTACTCCGCAAACGTGTGCAGGTCAAACAGGATATTGTCGGTAGGGGTTGGGTCGATCTTGAAATCGCCCGTGTGAATCACTACGCCCAGCGGCGTCGTAATCGCCAGCGCCACCGAACTCACAATCGAGTGCGTCACGTGGATGAACTCGATCAGGAACGGCCCGATGTCGATCTTCTGCCCCGGCTTCACCCGGTTCAGCTTGGCGTCCTCGCGCATCTCGTGCTCGTCCAACCGCCGCTCCACCAGAGCCAGCGTGAACGGAGTGCCATACACAGGAACGTTCATCAACGACAACAGAAACGGGATGCCGCCAATGTGGTCTTCGTGCCCGTGCGTCAGCACGATCGCGCGAACAAATTCTTCGTTTTCTTCCAGATACGTGAAGTCAGGGGTGACGATGTCAACACCCAGCAACTCCGAGTCAGGAAACATCATGCCCGCGTCCAGAACGATGATGTCATCGCCGTATCGCAGGGCCATACAGTTCATGCCAAATTCGCCCAGACCGCCGAGCGGAATGACTTGCAACTTCTTGTCGGACATAGATTTTCGGTGGGTTCCCAAGCTCTCAGGCTAACATACTTGCCCCGCCCGGAACCTGCCAGCCTCCCCCGCCACCGCCCCTATCGCCCGCTACCAAACCCAACCGCCCGTTTCTGAGCCGCGACCGTCAGGGAACAGCCCCACATACAAGCCAAGGGCCTATCCCGAGAGATAGGCCCTTACTTTGATGTTCAATGGGAGAAACAGATTCGACGGCTTCGCAACCGTAAAACCTGTATGTGATTTGAGCGTAGAACCTCCCAGACTCTAAGTCAAGAGAAAAAGAGCCAGCGGCCGAAAACCACGTAAGTACATGTAACTACAGTACTTATTAAAGATTGATAAACGTTCATAATCGCCGTGGAGCCCTCCACCAAGCGCGAAGTCACACTCATCGTTTCCCCCCAAATAAGCGAAAGTATGAGCATTCCACAC
>CAYVDY010000248.1:0-9626 GCA_964450255.1 uncultured Candidatus Solibacter sp.
GGGAAGGCCTCGGGCGGGCCGCTCTTGGGGCCCTCGAGCACGCTGAGCTTGGTCTCTTCCTTGCTCTTGAACGAGCCCGGATCCTCCAGCACTTCGCCGTCGCGGTTGCCGAGGATGTTGGTCGAAAACCAGCCGCTCATGCCCAGCATGCGAGCCTTGAAGCCGGGAGCCAGCAGCGTCTTCATGAAGGTCTGGCCGGTCTTGAAATCCTTGCCGCAAATGGGAAGGTTCTTGTCTTTTGCCAGCTGCAGCAGCGCGGGAACGTCCGTAGTGAGATTCGGTGCGCCATTGGCGAAAGGCACGCCGGACATCAGCGCGGCATAAGCGTAAATCTGAGACGGGGCGATCTCCGGATCGTTGTTCTTCATCCCCGCTTCGAACGATTCAAGCGTCTCGTGGACGGCAGACGGGCGATGGAACACTTCGGTGGAAGCGCACCAGATCATCACGCAGCGGGAAACGCCGGTATCGGCCTTGAACTGGCGGATATCTTCCATCAGCGCCAGAGCCTTGTCGTACTTGGTGCCCTCGGTTTTGACGTTGGGGCCGTTGATCAGCCTCACGTAATCGTGTTCGAAGACGGCCTTCATCGGCTTGATGGCTTCCAGGGGTTCGCGCACCTGCTCGAGCAGCGCCGGTTCCAGCACCTTCGCATTGACGGCCGCGGCGTAGGCGGAGTCTTCAAAGATATCCCAGCCCCCGAAAACAAGGTCGTCGAGCTTGGCCAGCGGAACGAAATCACGGATATAGGGAGACCTTCCGTCGGTGCGCTTACCGAGGCGGATGGTAGCCAGTTGCGTGAGCGAGCCGATGGGCTTCCCGATGCCCCGCTTGACGGCTTCCACGCCGGCCATGAACGTGGTCGAAACCGCGCCGATACCCGGAATCAGGACGCCGAGCTTACCTTCGGCGGGCGCGATTGTGACGTTATCTTTGGATGGCAAGTAAATGTACTCCTTGCGGAATCCGACCCGTTGATTGCGGATTCTGCCATCCCTTATGATACCAGCCAGAGCGCTGACTGGCCTAACGACGTGACGGATTGCCTGTCTTCCGGGGGCCGCGCAACTCCTATCGCACTCCTCCGCCGCCCCCGTTCACCCTACTCCGTGCGCAGCGCCTCCGACGGATCCAGCCGCGAAGCCCGCACCGCCGGGATCATCCCGCTGCAGACGCCCACAATCAGCAGCACCACCGACGAAATCAGCACGGTCTGCGGCTGAACCCGCAACACGAGATCCCCCTTGCCCGACGTGTCCTCGAACATCGCGCTCAGCATCGGCAGCGGCGGAATCACCCACGCGATGAAGTAACTGAGCGCCACACCCAGCACCCCGCCATCGAAGGTGATGAACAGCGCCTCCGCCAGAAACTGCATCGCAATGTGCCAGCGCTTCGCTCCCAGCGCCCGGCGCAGCCCGATCTCGCGCGTCCGCTCATTCACCGACACCAGCAGAATGTTCATCAACCCGATGCCGCCGATCGCCAGCGTCAGCATCCCGATGAACAGCAGCAGCACCTGCAAGCCGATCGTCAGGCCGTCGATAATCGGCCGCAAGTTCGACGTGCCAAACCCTGTTACCGCACGCTTGTCCGACGCCGGATACCCGAAGCGCCTCGCCATCGAAGCCCGGAACTGCTCCTCCGCCTTCTGCTCGAAAATCGGCGCCACCGGCAGAATCACCGCCGTCGATGGATACCTCGTGTTCCACAAATCCCCGGCCGACGAGTACGGTACGAACGCCGAACGATCGTCCGGCCCATAGTAGTTGCCGAACGACAACTTCTTGTCCATCACCCCGATCACCAGAAACCGCACACCCTGGATCGACAAAGTCTCGCCGATCGCCGGACGCCCGGAGAACAGCTTCTCCTTCGTCCAATTGCCGATAAACACGACGCGCCGCCGCTCGCCGTAATCTTCCGGCGACAGCCACCGCCCTTCCTTCGCCACCTCGCTGCGGATTTCGCCATACTCCACGCAGACTCCGCGCACGATGATCGTCGCCGTCCGCTCCTGATACGTCATCGGCACGCGCCGAATCGTCTCCGGGCAGATCTTCCTGATCAAGGACGACTCCGCCTGCGCCGCTGCCAGATCGTCCAGTTCAAATCGAATCCGCCGTCCCGCCCGCTCGCCCCCCGCCTGAGCGCTGGTCTGGCCCGGGAACATGATCACTGCCGTCTTCGCAAAATTGTTGAAGGTGTGCACCATCAAGCCGCGGAAGCCCGAGCCATACGCCATCAGCAGCGTCACCGCCGCGATGCCCCACACAATTCCGAGCATCGTCAGCAGACTGCGAGTCGGGCTCCGGCGCAGTGCATCCCACGCCTGCAATAGGATCTCTTTCAGCACGCCGCCTTAGCCCCCCGCCTCAAACCGCAATGCCTCAATCGGATCGATCGACGCCGCCTTCCGCGCCGGGTACAGCGCCGAGAAAAACGCCACCATTCCCAGCAGCCCAACGCAAACCGCCCCCACCTCCCACGTCGCCCAGAGCCCCGCAAAGAACTGCGGCATCGGCAGCTTGTTCACGAAGTGGCACACCGTATGCGCAAACGCCATACCCAGCCCGCCGCTCAAAAACACAATGATCGCCGTCTCCAAAAAGAACATCGTCAATATCTCGCGGCTCGTCGCTCCCACCGCCTTGCGCAACCCGATCTCCCGAGTCCGCTCCCGCACCGCCACCAGCATCACATTCATCGTCCCGATCCCGCCCAGCAGCAGCGTTACCACGCCCATCGCACCCAGAAAGTACTTCATCCCGTCGGCCATCGTCGCAAACGCCCGCGACTCCTTCACCGTGTCCCAGATCGCTGCCGCCTCTTTGTCGTCCGCATCGAAGCCATGAAGACGCCCCAACCCGCGCCGCACCTCCGCCAGACAAGCCTCATGCTGATCCAGACTCCACGCCTTCACCAGCAACTGATCCACCGTGCCCGCCGGCAGCGGAGGCGGCTGCGGCAGGTCCCGGATCATGGCTCCATATGGAATAAACACTTTATTGACGTCGCGCCCGTCGTAGCTGGAATCCTGTTCCTTCTCCTCCATCACACCGATCACCTGAAATGGCCGCCCCCCGAGCGTGATCGTTCGTCCCACCGCTTCCCGCGACGCGAATAGCTGCTTCCGCACGTCGCTCCCCAGAAACGCCACACGCCGCCCAGCCCGATCGTCTTCCCAGGAAAAGAACCGCCCCTCCGCCACCGGCAGATACCGCAGCCGCTGGTAGGGCGGTTGCGATCCGCTCACCAGCAGCGAGGCGCTGTTGAAGTCACTCCGCACCGCCACCGCCCCGCGCGTCAACTCCGGCAGGATGAACTCGCACGACGGACACTGCGGCGCCAGCAGATCGTGATCGTAGATCGTCCACATCAGCCGCTTCCCTGCCCGCTCGCCGCCCGCCTGCAGCGAAGTCCGCCCCGGGAATACGATCATGATGTTCTCGCCGAACTGCCGCGCCACCTTCGCCTGACCCTCGCGCAGCCCGTCGCCCGCCGCCGTCATCAGCGTGATCGACACCACGCCCCACATGAGTCCGAACATAGTTAACCCTGCCCGCATTTTGTGTGCGAGCAGGGTTTGGATGGTGTCTGCAATCAGATCGCGAAAAGTCATCGAGCTACTGCAGAATCACTTTCGTGTCCTTCTCCAGCCCTGCGATCAATTCCGTCTTCACCCCGTTGGAGATCCCCAGCTTCACCGGCACTTTCTTGCGGCCCTTCTCCGCCGTCGCGTCCGGCACCTCGACGCTGGCCTTGCGCTCCTTGTCATAGACCACTGCCGCTTCCGGCACCAGCAGCACGTTCAGCTTCTCTTCCAGAATGATCTCGGCATTGGCGCTCATGTTCGCCTTCAACTCCTGGCCGGGGTTGTGGATCGAAACCTGCACCTCAAACGTCGTCACATTCTCTTTCTCGACGCCGAATGGAGAGATCCGGTAGACCTTCCCCTCGAACTTCCTGTCCCGGAAGCTCTCGACGACGATTCGTGCCGGCTGATTGATGTAGACCTTCCCGATATCCGCCTGGTCCACCTTGCCGCGCACGAATACGTCGCCGATATCGCCCAACGTGAACAGCAGCGTCGATTGCGACCCCATCACCAGGATCGAGCTCACCGCGTTGCCCACTTCCACGTTCCGCGACAGCACCAAACCGTCAATTGGGCTCACAATCGTCGAGTTCCGCAGATCCTCTTCCGCCCGCTCCAGCATCGCCGTCGCCTGCGCCACCTGCGCCTTGGCCCGCGTGATCTCCGCGCGGCTGACCGCCAGATTCCGAGTCGCGCTGCTCTGCTTGTTCAGCGCCATCTGATAGAGCTTCTCGGCGTCCTCCACCTGAGTCTTGGCGATCAGCCCTTCCTTGTTCAAGCCCCGCGCCCGCTCCAGAGCCGACTTCAGGAACGGCACATCCGTCCCCTCCGCCTCCACTTTGTTGCGCTCCAGCGCCGCCATGGCCGATTCTTCCGTCGCCTGGGCCGCCTGCAGGTTCGCCTTCGATTCACGTACTCGGGCCTGCAACTCTTCTTTGTCCAGCTCGGCCAGAATCTGGCCCTGCTTTACGCTGTCCCCATAGTTGACGTAGATCTGTTTGACCAGGCCGCTGGCCTTCGACTTCACTTCCACCGTCGCCCGCGGCTCGATCTTGCCCGTAGCCACCACGCTCCGCGCGATGTTGCCGCGCTCAATGCCCGCCAGCTTCGAAGGATCGATCTTGTTCGTCGGTTTCAGTGCCGCGCGCACGCCGAAACCCGCGCCAGTCAAGCCGAGCACTATCACCACCGCCCAGATCCAGCGGCGGGCCGTCTTCTTTTTGCCGTTTACTGCCATAAGAATCACTCCAAACACCTAAGACGAAGAACTACCCCTGCTGGTTCGCATTTAATCTGGCGTTACACTACTCCGTATGATCCTCGCCAGGTTCGTTGCGTTTCTGCCGCTGTTCGCCCTCGCCGCTCAGCCCCCCAGCCCCGACGTCCTCAAGCAGGCCGCCCGCGAAATGGTCGAGGGCCGCCGCACGCTCACGCAGCAGATGGTCGATTCCATCTTCTCATTCAGCGAACTCGGATACCAGGAAGTCGAAACCTCCCGCTACGTCACCGGAATCCTCGAAAAGAACGGCTTTCGTCTCACCCGCGGCGTCGCCGGCATGCCCACCAGTTGGGTCGCCGAATGGGGCAAAGGCTCGCCCGTCATCGCCTTCATGGCCGATATCGACGGCCTCCCCGAAACCTCCCAGACACCCGGCGTCGCGTTCTACAAGCCCCTGATCGCCAACGGCCCCGGCCACGGCGAAGGCCACAACGCCGGCCAGGCCGTCAACGTCACCGCCGCGCTTGTCGTCAAAGAACTCATGCAGCGCCACAACATCCAGGGCACGCTCCGCGTCTACCCCGGAGTCGCCGAAGAGCTCATCGGCAGCCGCACCTGGATGGTCAACGCCGGTCTCTTCAAGGACCTCGACGCCATGCTCTCCACCCACATCTCCTCGGACTTCGGCACCGGCTACGGCGCCATCGGCAGCGGTCTCGTCTCCGTCGAATACACCTTCACCGGCCGCAGCGCCCACTCCGCCGGTTCCCCCGCCTCCGGCCGCAGCGCGCTCGACGCGGTAGAGCTCATGAATGTCGGCTGGAACTATCGCCGCGAGCACCTCCGCACAGATCATCGCTCGCACTACGTAATCACCCACGGCGGCGATCAGCCCAACGTGGTACCGCCCCTCGCCAAGGTCTGGTACTACTTCCGCGAATGGGATTACGAGCGCATCCGCGACCTCCACAAGCTCGGCTCCCAGATCGCCAAAGGCGCCACGCTCATGACCGACACCGAAGTGACAGAGCGCGTCCTCGGCGCCGCGTGGCCGGGCCACTTCAACAAGCCCATGGCCGAGGCCCTCACAGCCAATATCGAAAAGGTGGGCATGCCGCAGTGGTCGGCTCAGGATCAGGCCCTCGCCAAGGCAGCCCAGGCCGAGCTGAAGGCTGAGCAGTCCGGCCTGAAAACCGCCCCCAGCAAACTCGTCCCGCCCGAGCAGGCCGGCCGCATGTACGGCTCCGACGACATCGCCGAGGTCGCCTGGAACGTCCCCACCGTCGTCCTGCGCTTCCCCGGCAACATCCCCGGCATGATCGGCCACCACTGGTCCAGCGGCATCGCCATGGCCACGCCCATCTCGCACAAAGGCTCCACCGCCGGAGCCATCGCCCACGCCATGACCGCCCTCGACCTCCTCCTCAAACCCGAACTCCTCACCGCCGCCAAAGCCTACTTCGCCGAGCAGACCAAAACCACAAAATGGCAGTCACTCGTCCCCGCCGGCACGCCGCCGCCGGCATATCTGAACAAGGAGAAGATGGATCGCGTCCGCCCGCAGTTGGAGAAGCTCTACTACAACCCCGCCAAGTACGCCACCTACCTGGAACAGCTCGGCTTGCAGTATCCGACGGTGAAACCGTGACCCCCACGCGCCGCCTCAACTCGCTTGACGCCCTCCGCGGCCTCATCATGGTCCTGATGGCGCTGGACCATTCCGCCCACTTCATCGCCCACGTCCACCCCTTCGAGTTCTGGAGCGCCCCGCTGCCGGACTACGCCGACGGCGGCTGGTTCCTCACCCGCTGGCTCACCCATCTCTGCGCCCCCGGCTTTTTCTTCCTGATGGGCGCCGGCATGAGCCTCTTCGCCGCCGCCCGCCGGGACCTCGGCTGGGCCGATTCGCACATCATCCGGGCCCTGGTCACGCGCGGCCTGCTCCTGATCCCGGTCTTCTACTTCATCGAAGCACCCGTCTTCGTCATGCACTCCATGTCGCAGGGACAACCCACGCTGGCCGGCCCAGGAAACTACATCGTCCTACTGGTCCTGGTTACGCTCGGCCTCTCGATGGCCATCACGGCCCTGCTCCTGCGACTCAGCGTGCGCTCCTGGCTGGCCATCGGTTTCATCGCGATCCTGACCCCCAACTTCCTGATCCCCACCCTCAAGGGCACCGACCCGGTCAACCTGCTGCTCCGCATCTTTATCGTTCCCGGCGCGACGCCCCCGGTTCTGGCGGTCTACCCGCTCCTGCCCTGGCTCGGCATCTGCGCCCTCGGCATCGCCTTCGGTCAACTGATCCGCCGCAACCAGGACCGAGCCCTCCGCGCCATGCTCCCCATGGGCGTCGCCTACCTGATCGGCTATCTGGGCGTCCGCATCGGCGGCGGCTTCGGCAACTTGTTGATCGCCAACGGCCCCGGCCTGATCCCCTTCCTGACCATTGTGAAGTACCCGCCGAGCCTGGCCTTCGTACTGGTGACGCTGGGCATCAACTTCACCCTGCTCTCGCTCTTCCACCGCGCCGGAGCCTGGCTCGACGGCCTGCGCCGCGTGTTGTCGGTCTACGGCCAGGCGCCGCTGTTTTTCTACCTGGCGCACCTGTATGTGTACGCGATCCTGGGGATGGTCTTCTTCCGTACCGGAGGCGCCCCCCGCTGGTTGTTCCTGCTCACGTGGCTGGCCGGCGTGGCGGTGCTGTACCCGGCATGTCTGCGGTATCGCCGGTTCAAAGAGAGCCGGCCGGCGGAGTCGCTGTGGCGGATGTTCTGATACAGATCCATGAAGATCTCTCGAGTTGGCATGGATGATTCTGAACAGATCGCTCACGACTATCTCAAACATGTCGGATTCGAGGACCTAGTCTTCGAACCGGAGGGCTACAAAACTTCGCCGGACTTCCTCGTCGCTGGGACAATAGCGGTTGAGGTGCGCCGCCTGAATCAGAACTGGAAATCAGCCAAACCTGGAGAGAAGCGAGAAGGGCTGGAGACGATGAGAATCAGCATTTTCTCCCGAATGAAGACACTGTTGTCGTCCCTCGGCCTCCCCACAGAGTCAGGTAGCTGGTTCGTCCTCGTTCGATTCAAGCGACCCGTGCCAGAGTGGCGGAAGATTGAGGCCGAAGTCCGAGAGAAGTTGACGCAGTTCCGCCAAGGTCAACCGCTCGCTTCCACCGCGGTAAGGCTGTCTGATGACTTCAGCATCCTTCTGGTCCCCACAAGCCGCCCGAACCCGTTCTGCTTTGTTTTGAGTGGGGGCACCGATGGCGATTCCGGCGGCTGGGTCATTCCGGAATTGGAGCGAAACCTCAGACTCTGCATTGAGGAGAAGACCGAGAAGATGTCCAGCATCCGAGGGAAGTATCAG
This sequence comes from uncultured Candidatus Solibacter sp., assembly GCA_964450255.1. Classification (GTDB taxonomy): domain Bacteria; phylum Acidobacteriota; class Terriglobia; order Bryobacterales; family Bryobacteraceae; genus Paludibaculum. The sequence goes on from CAYVDY010000248.1 coordinate 8,193, forward strand.
AAATGGTGGCTCGTGCTCATCGACCACATCAACTACGGCTCCGAAGAAGTTCTGCAGATTCCGCCCCATGACTGGGATAAGATTATTCTCGTCAGCCCGCTTGACCATACACAGGCATTTGAGGTTCGGCAGCTTCGGGCTCTCGACCCGCCAGTCTGTCCGACTTGATCTTCCACTCACCCCCGCATCCGCCCCACATCCGTCGCCCCGAAATCCGCCCCCTTGAACAACAACGGCTTCCCTGACCACTGCGCCAGCGCATACGCCGCGCAGTCGCCGAAGCTCAGCCCTGCCTTGTGCCGCCCAAGCCCAATCCGCCTGATCCCGCAGAGCCACCGTCTTAACGGACACCCTTAGCGGAAACCCGTCTAGTCCCCTCCGCGTCGCCACTCCGTCTCCCCTCCGAGACCATCGCCGCTTCCAGCACCGAGACCGCGAGTTCAATCGACGCGGCGACGTCTCGATCAGTGACCAGTACTCACCCCATCGGCTTCTTCTCCACCAGCCCTCTACTTCGTCGCGCCGCCGCCTGCAAGAAACGCCCTGACCTGCCCCAGGCTCGCTGCGTCCGGATCGTCCCGGATGACAGTCAAAACCCGGCATCCCAACGATCCCCTTCAGGTTCATCATGCATGGGAGATTAGGCCGCCAGCAAGCTCGTCGGAAAGTTGGCCATAATGAAAGCAACAACCATGAGCCTCACGGTCTATCTCGGTGATGCCCAGGTCGATGCCGCCCAACTGGCAGACCTGTGCCAGAGGTACGGCGTGACGGAGCTCTCGCTGTTTGGGTCCGCGGTCCGCGGCGAAATGGGGCCCGACAGTGACATCGATGTCATGGTTGAGTTTGATCCTGCGGCACGCATTGGTATCCTCAAGTTCGAGTCCCTGGTTGAAGGCCTCCAGGCATTGGCCGGTCGCAAGATCGATCTGGTGACCAAGCGCGGTCTGAAACCGTGGGTGCGCCCAGAGGTCCTGCGAGAAGCCCGAGTCATTTATGCGGCATGAGGCTTCCTTCTTGCGGGACATCCTCGCAGCCTCCATGAAGATTGAAGCCATCACTGCCGCTAACTCAGAAGAGGGGTTCCTCGCTGATGAGGTCCTGCCGGCCGCCGTTCTTCATCACCTGACTGTCATCGGGGAAGCCATCAACCGCTTGTCGCCGGAACTCAGAAGTCGAAACCCCGGAGTTCCCTGGCAACAGATCGTCGCCGTGCGCCACAGGATTGTGCACGCGTACTTTGATTTGGACTGGCAGATCCTGTGGAACACCGCGATGGATGATGTTCCGCAGTTGCGCGAGCAGGTCCGCCGGATACTCGAGAGCGAGTTCCCAGAATCGCTAACTCGATGAATTTGACCGTTGACTCGCAGGTTTCCGCAGACTCCGTTCCGGTCAAGCCACGCAATTGACACGCCGGCCTAGCTACGGCCG
>CAYVDY010000249.1:0-9584 GCA_964450255.1 uncultured Candidatus Solibacter sp.
GACGGCATTGGTCAGCATCATGTATCCCCAGCCCCCTCGGTATTGGAACGGCAGCGTGGAGTTCAAACCTTCAATGACACTTCGCGTATCCGGCACGAACAGCGCGTCGCCGATATACACAAAGCCGTTGGCCTGGGTCGCTTCGCCAGTTAGCGGGTCCCGGTAGATCTGGACCTTGCTTACGTGAATATCGTCCATGGCCCACCCGGTCACGGGAATGCTGCCCGTAACATTGGTCGAATTGTTCAACGGCGTATCGAATACGCCGAACGGCGCCACCGAACCGGTGAGCCGGGTCAGGAACACCGTCACGGTCTTGGATGTCGGCGTCGCCGTGGGCGCGGAAACCGTCAACGTAGCCGTCGCCGTGCCGGAAGGAGGCATGGATCCCGGTACGATGGAAACTGTCAAACGCGTCGGCCCGGTCCCGGAAGCCGGCGTAACCTGCAGCCACGCCTGATTGGTGCTCGCAGTCCAGGCGGCTATCCCGCCGCCGAAATCCAACAGCACTCTCTGCGACGGCGTCATCACCGTCGTGCTCCGCGCCGCGTAGTTCAGCCTCGTCCGGTTCAGCGAAAGCAGCGCCGGTAGCTTCGTCGCCGCAAAGTTCCCAACCTGGCTGGCCGCCATCGAAGTGAACGTTGCGCTCGCAGGGGTGAAGGAATACCCAAGCAGCTTCGGAGTCACCGTGTATGTTCCGGCCGCTAGTCCGGTCAGCGCATAGTTCCCGCTGCCGTCAGAGATTGCCGTCTGTGTCGCATTGCCACTCAAGGTTAAGGTGACTCCAGCCAGCGCCACCCCGCTTAGGGTCGTCTGCCCGGAAATCTGAAGTGATCCTGCCACTCCGCTCCCCTGATTCAATGTCACAGTCTGGCCAGAGAGATCGATCGTGGCCGACCTCGCGGCTCCAGTCCCGTTAGCCCCATACGTCAGCGCCACCGTGCCGTTCCCGGTGCCGAAGGCCGTTGTGAGCGCCACAAACGGAGAAGTTGTCGACGCAAACCACTCACAATAAGGCCCCGTCCCCACTGCGAACCCGGACGTTCCCGCCGCACTCGAAACGTTCAGCGTGCTCGGATTCGGCGTGTAAATGCACCCGCCGGTTGGGCGGTATGTCGCCGTCACCTGCATGCCCGTCGCCACCGACGACACCTGCAAAGTGAGATTCGATGATGGATCGTCCCACTGCGTGCCCGCCAGCAACATAGCCGTCTTGAAGTTGTTCGGGGCAGCTACCGGTTTGAAGTGCAGTAAGTAGGTGCTGTTGGAAACGTCCGAAGGTCTCTCATGGTAAACAAGTACGCCGGTAGCCACCGCCGGCGCATAGTTTTGCAGCGTGGAGTCATACGCTCCAACGAACTGCCGGTGTTCCACCCAGAGCCACTCGTTGTACCCCGTGCCGCGACGGATTCTCAGAGCCTTCACGCCGGGAGTCGGGGAAGACGCGGGCAGAATCGTGTTCGTACTGTTCGCCTGCACATTCACAAAATCACTGCCCGAAAGCGCCCACCCCATGGCCACCTTTTGCCGCGCCGGAATGTGACCCACAGGGTATACGCCGGAGAATGGGCGGAAGTCGCCCATCACCGAAAAATCATCCTCCAACTTGTCTGTGCCTCCCGGACCAAACGCCCCCAGCGGCACAGTGCTGTAGTCCCTCGTGTAGGAGAATCCCAAACCCATGCCGTTGCCGATCGCCTTCGCTCCCAGGCTCACACCAGCCCCTGCCGTCGTCAGAAGATCCGACGCGATATAGGACCACGATGCCACCAATGCGCCATCAGGCGAGTTCAGCGGTACGCAACTGTTCGAATAAACGCGGGAGGCACACTGGGGAGACCGCGGTGCCACCACTATGATCCGGCTGTACAAGGTGAGGTCGCTGCCCGGCGCCGCCAGCGCCAGCGCCGATAGGGCGAGTGCCGTGCTGTCGACGCATCCAGGCTCTGCCGCCAGCGTAAACGGACCCACTGTGTCCGACGAAACACTGGTCACGTCTTTCGACACCTCCCGGAAGTAGCCGTTTACCGTCGGAGCCGTCGCACCAGTCATGTAGCTCTGCACAAACGTCGGAGTTATGTTGACCGGCAATTGCGTGCTCGGCGTGTTCAACAGGATCGTCAGTGTCTTTTGCACGCCCGCAGATACGCAGGCAGGAGAACTCAGCGGACCCGCGCCCTCAATCGACGCCGCCAGAATCTGGTCTCCAATCTGGTACCCCCTCACCGTCGCCATCTGCCTGCAGCCGCCTTCAATCGGCTGCTCGGAGTGCACCTCATAGAATTCGTCGCCGATCTGCAGCGTTGTCCGGGTCTCCAACGCGCCCGTAGCCGGATTGTCCATCGTCAGGCTACTCAGCGTACCCCGGAACGACTGTTGCTCCTCCGTTGCCAACTGCCGCAACGCGGCGCCGGGATTACGCCTGACTAAATCGGCGAGTGAGATTGCAGGGTCGGCAACTTGCGCAAACGCGGCAAGGGCCGTCAATACCGTCACGAGTGCTTGGCGAAACATACTTCAATAGAGTATTCCAGGATTAGCGAAGATTCACAAGTTCACCAGTACACCCATTACCCGCATGCTGCCGGCGGCGCGAGCAAGCGCTCCGCCGGCAGCAGCCCTCTCACGCTCTTACGGTTTCTGCGTCATTTGCTTAGCCAATACCGCAAGTAACGCGTCTGCCGCGGAACTCCCTGCCCCGCCACCCTGAGCCAGCACATCCGGCACCAGCCGCATGCCCTTCTCTGCCAGGATTGTAAAAATCTGGAGCAGCGCGTAGTTCTCACCCATCGCCTTGCGTCCCTCGTCGTACGCCCGCGCCCGCGCCAGGCCGATCGCCTCCACAGCCTCGGCCTCCTTCAAACCCTTCATCGCCACCACATCGGCCTCGGCTTCGCCCACCCGGCGCTTCGCCGATGCCTCGCCTTCCGCGCGCTTGGCCGCCGCGCTCGATTCGCCTTCCGCCACCCGGATCACCGCCTGCGCCTTGCGCTCCGCAATCGCGATGTTCTGCTGCTCGTTCACCAGCTCCTTCTGCTTCTCCGCCAGCGCGGTCTCCGCCTCCAGAGCTTGTCTCGTCTTCTGCGCCTCCATCTGCACCGTGTAAGTTTTGCGCTGCTCCTCGGCCACTTTTCGAGTCGTCAGCGTCGCCATCAGCATCTCCGGCGGCGTGATGTCTCCAATCAGCGTGTCCACGCTCTGCACGTCATACTCCTGCACCGCCTGCGTGATGTGCTCCCTCGCCTCCTTCTGCCGGTCAGCCCGGTTCGATAGAAAATCGAGAATCGTGTACGCCTGCGCGCTGTTCCGGAAGTAGTTGCCGATGATCGGCTCCAACACCTGATTCACCAGGTTCCTCACCGAACCCACCCGCGAGATCACCCACGGCGCCTTCGTCGCGCCAATATTGATGATCTGGCTGACATCCAGATTGAACGTGAACCCGTCAGCCGATCGCACCGAGATCGTGCTCAACTTCTCGTCCAGCTTGTGCGCTTCGCTCCGGCTCGATGCCCAGTTCAGTACGATGTTCGTCGTCGGCACCAGCTCTATCCGCATGCAGTCCAGGTTCAGCGGATGCTTGCCCGGATACAGCGGCTCGGACCACACGCCCTTTCCGCCACGAGGCACAATGTTGCCATGCGTGAACTTCTCGCCAGAGACGTCCTCCGCGTTCTTGCCCACGAAACTCACCACAACACCCACATGCCCGATCGGCACTTCCAGCAGCTCCGCCAGCTTCACCTCCACAAACCACGGATTCAGGTTGTACTGGCCCGATAGCAAAATCTGCTCCTGCAGCCCCTTGCAGCCGCCGTTCATTAGGAACGCGTCCGGATTCTGAAAACTCTCATGCCCCGCCACCACCGGCGCCGCCATCTCACCGGACGGGATGGGCGCGCCGTCCGTTGCCGTTACGATGCCTACCTTTCCGGTCTCCACCGTCGTCACGTCCGTTTCGGAAACATCAAAGAGTATCCGGTTGATCCGGTACGAACCAGCGGTCAACACCGCGCCTTGTTTGCCCTTCTGCCCACCCTTCAACAGGAACGTCTCCGCATCCTGGAAGTTATTGCAGTTCACAAACTTGCCGATGATCCGCTCTGCCGCAACAATATCGCCGTCGCGCGCCACCACCAGGCCCAGACGCCCCGGCCGGATCACCGTCAACTGGTCTTTGATGATCTTGAACATCCACGGCCAATACCACAGGTGGTAGCCCGGCCCCAGCGTCCGCGCCTGGTAGCCCGGCTCGCCATTCAATGCCACAATTCGCCCGTTCGGCAGCTTCCTGCCGTCCAGCACGAACTTCCGAATCACTACACCGACTTCGTTCTCGGCGATCACCACGATGCCGAGCATTGCCTTCAGAAACAAGAGGATAGCCGCGAGCAAAAACGCTCCGGCGATCCACGGGAGATACGCAGTCATGATTTTTCAACCTCGGTTGCGATGCGAAGAGGGAGGGGTTGCGCCACTTCCGGCGGGAGCCGTTTCTAAATGGCGCGGTGCATCACAACCCATAATACGGCTGGTCTCCGCAAAATGATCCAACTATCGGCGGACAATCGGCGCCCTACGCCGCCTGAGCCGGCAGAAGCAGCGCCTGCACCGGCCGCTTAGACCGGAACGCCGCCAGTTCCGCCGGATAGATGCTCAACAGCCCCGCCGGCGCCTGCAGCACCTCGCTGCCCAGAATCTCCTGCACCTGCAGCGCATTCACCATCGCCCTGCCTCGCGCCGCATTGGCCATCACCACCAGCGTCCGCGCCGCGTTCGCCGCCAGCCTCTCCAGCCGCGGCTTCCACTCCAGCAACTCGTCCAGATCGTACAGGTAGTCCGTGTCCGGCGTGCCCCGTCCATCCCGGAACGCCTCCGCGTTCTGCCGCCCATGCAGCCGCACCACCGCCACCCCGGACGTCAGCAACGCCGTCGGCGGCGTCGCCCGGAAACACTGCGGTTGATCCACATTCACAAAGCCCACGTGGTAATTCACCAGCGTCGTCACCGCCTCGTCCCGCAGCCACGACTCGTGCCTCAACTCCGCCGCCAGCGGAAACTCGTGAAACTCCCGTCGAATCTGAATCAGAAACTGACGGTTCTCCTCCGTGAAGCGGAACGCCCACGGAAATTGCATCACCACCGCACCCAGCCGCCCGGCCCGCAACAACGGCATCAGACCGCTCTTCCAGGCCGCTACCGCCTGCGCGTTCAGGCTCCGATCATACGTGAACTGCCGCCCCAGCAGTGCCGTGAATAGAAAATCCCGGTTCCGCTCCACCTTCTTCACATACAATCGCGCGATCTCCGGCTTCAACGGTTCCAGATACGTCTGGTCAATCTCCGCCAGGTTCACATACTGCGATAGGATGTCCAGCGCGTGCCAACCGCGCGACGCCGGCTTGGGATACACGGTCGAGACCCAGTCCGGACGTTGCCAGCCCGACGGTCCAACATAGAGGTTGTTCGGCAATGCCATAAGACCCTCTTTCGCTATGTATTCGCTATTGACACAATAGAACAGAAGGCGAAGAGAAGCAAGAAAAATCTATCTGTACCACTTTTTATTGGAGGCCCGTAACCTCTGCCCCCGCTCCTGCGTTCTACTTACCAATCCCCGTTACGAGAAGCGGGCGCCATTCACCCCAACACCCAACCCGGCGCCCGCGAACTTCCTTCCTCGCTTTCTCTATCGGCAAAACATTTCTTGCCATTATGTTTGTTTGACGAAATCCGCACCCCCTGCGTTCCATCCCCAACGTACAAAAGGGCTTGCCATCGCCGGGAGTTCGCTCCCAACAACGGCAAGCCCTGTCTGGCCTTCGTCTTCCGCTTCCCCTACTCGGTGAACATCCCCTCGAACAACGCCGACGTCAGATACCGCTCGCCCGCGTCCGGCAGCACCACCACAATCGTCTTGCCGGCGAACTCAGGCTCAAACGCCGCCTTCACCGCCGCCGCCGCCGCCGCCCCGCAGGAAATCCCGCACAGGATCCCTTCCTCCGACGCCAGCCGCCGCGCCATCTCCATCGATTCCTCGTTCGTCACCTGATCCACCCGGTCCACCATCGAAAGGTCCAGCGTGCCCGGGATGAAACCAGCCCCGATCCCCTGGATCTTGTGCGGCCCCGGCTGCACCGCCTCTCCGTTGCGCGTCTGCGTGATCACCGGACTCGCCGTGGGCTCCACCGCAATCGAGGTTATCGCCTTCCCCTTAGCCTGCTTGATGTACCGCGAAATCCCCGTGATCGTGCCGCCCGTCCCCACCCCCGAAACCAGCACGTCGATCCCCCCGTCCGTGTCCTCCCAGATCTCCGGACCCGTCGTCTCATAGTGGATCCGCGGATTCGCCGGATTCAGAAACTGCTGCAACAACACATACTTGCCGGGATCGGAGTTGTAGATCTCCTCCGCCTTCGCAATCGCCCCCTTCATCCCCTTCGGCCCCTCCGTCAGAACCAGGTTCGCCCCAAACACCTTCAGCACCTTCCGCCGCTCAATCGACATCGTCTCCGGCATCGTCAGCGTGATCGGATACCCACGGGCCGCCGCCACAAACGCCAGCGCGATCCCCGTATTGCCGCTCGTCGGCTCCACCAGTTCCTTCCCCGGCCCCAGAATCCCCTTCTTCTCGGCGTCCCATACCATCGACGCCCCAATCCGGCACTTCACCGAATACGCCGGATTCCGGCCCTCGATCTTGGCCAGCACCGTCGCGCCGGCCCCCTTTGTCACGCGGTTCAGCCGCACCAGCGGTGTCCGCCCAATGCTCAATGAATTGTCAGCAAAGATGTTCATCGCCTAAATCTCCCAATTCGGTACATATCGCATCTGCCGCTCACGCCACGACCGGCCCAGTTCCGCGAAGGTCGTCCTGTCGATCACCCCCGCCACGGCGTCATCCACTCGGTCCCAAAACTCCTCCAGCGGCCCGGGCGCCTCCAATGCCGCACGCCCCGTCCGCCCACCCTCCAACGTTCGGATCACCTGCCCCACCGTGATCGTATCCGCTGGCTTGCCCAGCAGATAGCCGCCCTCCGCCCCCCGCCGCGACTCCAGAAATCCGGCCTTCTTCAGATCCGCCAGTATCGTCTCCAGGAACTTCTGCGGAATCGCCTGCCTCGCCGCTATGTCGGCGATCCGCGTCGGCTGCCCCTGCGGCGCCAGCGTCAGGTCCAGCACGGCGCGCAGTGCGTACTCGCACTTCACCGACACGTTCATTAGGGTTTGAATTGCCATTATCCTATTCTCACTAGAGAATACCCACTTACCCCCGCCGCGTCAATCGAATTCCCGCTCCCCTCTCTCCAGGGACCGCCCTGCCCCGTGTGTCATAATGACTCCAACCTCTGGAGTTCCCGTGCGTTACTCGCTGCTCAACTACCTCTCCCGGCCTAAATCGAACGACGAACTGGTCTGCATTACGGTCAACGAGGCAGACGCCCCGTTGAGGTACTATCGCCATCCCGAATGTAGCCGCGTCAGCCAGGCCGGGGCGCTCGTCGGCCCCCTCCCCAAACACCTCGACGGCAACCATCCCATCGCCGGCATCCTGTCCACCCTCTCCACCCCTCCCGCCGACCCCGCTCGCGATCACCAGGTCGAGGTGCAAACAGGCCTGCTCCTCTGCCCTGCCACCGGACGCTGGTATCCCGTCAGAGACTTCATTCCGGAAATCCTGCCAGACCACCTTCGCAATCTGCAGAACGACTTCGAATTCCTCCGCAGCCTGAAACAGAACCTGCCCCAGAGCCTCTACGCCGCTCTCGATAACCCCTCGCTCTTCAACCAGGGTGGCGCTCCCGATGAAGGCGTCAAACACAAACTCTCCGAAATCGGCATCACTAGCAGAATCGACGATCCTGAGGAATTCTTCGCCCCAGGTTACCTGTCCCCGTTCAACCCGATGGACCCGTTCCAAACCGCCTACGTCATTCGCGTCTTCGGCTTCTGCATCTCCCTCATCCAGGACTCTGGCGCCAAGGTCGTGCTCGACACCGGCTGCGGCTATGCGTGGACCACCGAGTGGCTCATGAAATCCGGCTTCGAAGTCATCGGGTTCGACATCACTCGCGCCTATCTGGATGTCGGGAAGTCCCGAATGGGAAAAACCACTCCCTACCTGGTACTCGGAGACACCGAAAACCTCCCCCTCCGGAACAACTCATGCGACGCCGTGCTCGGCTTCGATTCCTTCCACCACATTCCCGACCGCAAAGCCGCCATGGGCCAGTTCGATCGCATTCTCCGCCAGGACGGCCACGTCGTTCTGGCCGAGCCCAACGGCGCCCACGAGGCCCACGAGGTCTCCCAGGCCGTCATGGAGAAATACGGTATCCTCGAACGCGGCATGGAGTTGACCGATGTCTTCCAATACGTCGCCGGAACCAACTTCCGCAACGTCGAGCAGGCCATCCCGCTCCGCATCTCCCATCGCGAACGCTGGAAGAGCATGTCGAATCAGTTCGTGCTGAAGCACAACTGGTCCGCGGCCAATCTGTTCGTGATCAACCGCACCCCCGCCCCTCACAAAAGCTTCGCCGCACGCGTCCTCACCGTCGCCCGCCGCTTTCTGTGCGGAGACCTGCCGTAATCCGCGTCCCCCAACTCAGTCCGACATCAGGAAGATCAGCGGCCGCACGTCATCCTCCGGCGTCCACTCCCAATACCGCAGCAGCACCGTATACACCAGCAGCCCCGTCTCCCCTTCCCCAAACAACAGATACCGCACAGCCTGGTTCATCAGGTTCTGCCGTGTCAGCCCGATGAAGATCGAGGTCGGGTCGATCATCTCGCTGATGAACGCAATCGTGTTCGCGATCGCGATCGCCCCATATACGTGCGCCACGTAGTCGGACCCCTCCCGCACAATATGGAACTCCAGCGGGGCCGCAAACTCGCTCCGGTTGTCCGCCAGGTACACGTGCACAAACAGAAACGGACCCTTCACGTTGTAGTGCCGTACGATCTCCGCCTTCTTCTTCGATCGCGCCAACGGAGAATCGGTCCGGTTCGGCACCATGTGGACCTTCTTGCCCACCAGCTCCCGCGCCAGCGCCTGCGACTCTTCGTTCGTGAAGAACGCCTTCGACACCCGGAATTCAATCGATCGCATGGACCGGCTCACCGCGCTCACTGTCATCAAAAGCAAAATGAAAATCGAGCCGATGATCAGGCCGTCCGGCCGTTCAATGCAGTTGTCGATCAACGTGTAGGCAAACACCAGCGAAACAAACCCCGAATACACCGACAGCGCCCGCCGCTTCTCCCGCCACAGATCCAGAGTCGCCGCGAACGCCGCCGACAAAATCAGCACCAGCACCCCGGTTGCGTAAGCTCCGCTCTGCGCCTCCACGTCCGCCCGGAACACCAGCGTCACCACCACGTTGATCGCAAACAACACCAGCACCAGCGGCCTCGATAGCGTCGCCCACTGCGGCGCCATCCCAAAACGCGGCAAATATCGCGGAATTAGGTGCAGCAGCCCCGCCATCGCCGACGCGCCCGCCAGCGACAGAATCAGGATCGTCGATGCGTCGTAGATCGAGCCAAACACCCCGCCCAAATACATGTGCGCCAGATAC
>CAYVDY010000250.1:0-9568 GCA_964450255.1 uncultured Candidatus Solibacter sp.
CTGAGCCTTCAACTGGAAGGGCTTGGGTGGGCGTGCCATACCCAAGTATAGGTCAGAACATTTCCCATCGGAAGTCTTTATTAGGAAGATCTTCAGGCGGTCAGTGACCTAGTCCAAACGCCACGAACATAGGAAAAGGAATGCGCTTTATCAAGCCTGCGACCCTACCTTTCACTCAGTCGGAAGTCCCCGTCCGCCTCCCACGGACCTGGGAACCGCCGCCGCCAGGCGCTTGCGCTAAAATAAGTCATATTATATGATTTATATACCGTGCAACTTGGAATCCAGGAGCCCATGCTCCGCCCCGAAAGACTCCATGCGAGGGTAACCCGTCAACTCGCAAGACGGGTGATCGAGTCTGAGAAGTGCAGCAACCTGATCGCATTCCCGAGAGAAGCGGACCTGTGCGTGGAGTTGGGCGTGAGCCGGTCGATCCTCCGGGAGTCGATGAAAGTCCTCGCCGACAAGGGCATGGTCGGGATGAAGCCTCGCGCCGGGACGTTCTCCCGCCCCAGGTCCCAGTGGCGTAAATTGGATCCCGATATTCTCGCCTGGCAGGCGGAGGTGTGCCCGGATGCCCAGTTTCTGAGAGACCTGTGTGAGGTTCGGTTGGCCATCGAACCGACCGCTGCCGGCTTTGCGGCCGTCAGAGCGAGATTGGGCGATCTTGTTCGGATCGAGGACTGCCTCCGCGAGCGCGAAGCGAAGGATGCGATCGCTACCTCGAGCGAGCTCATCGACCTTGATCTCCGTTTTCACATGGCGGTAGTGGCCGCGAGCTACAACCCGCTCCTCATCGAGCTGAGCGAGATCATCCGCCAGCCGTTCCGAACTGCTCTGGCCTGCACGTCCCGTTTTCGCTCCGCCGTGGAGTTGAGTCTGCAGGCTCATCGGGACCTCTTCGAAGCGCTGTCCCGAAAACAACCACTGGAGGCGCGCCGGGCTGCGGAACAAGTGGTCGGCTTCGCCATGCTGGCGGTCGAAAGGGCGGTCCTCGCAAACAAGAAGGCGCCTAGGCCTTTGTGAGTCTATAGACAGGAGATGGAGTGATGACATTTAGATCTCTGGCGATTCCCGAACCATCCGGACTCATCTTCGGCGTTGCCCCGAAGCCGGTCCGCTGCGGTTTTGACCTGGAAATTGGCGGGGGCACGGTCTTCCCGGAGGTCAATTTCACGCTCCCTGCAATTGGCATCAGTGCTGCAACCTGGTTGGAGGTTGTGAACCACTACGAGGAGATGGCCCGCAACATCCTCAAGCGAGCAGTGGCTCTGAAGGTGCCGGGCATCGTCCTGGAGTTCGAACTGCTGCCCGCGATGACGGAAACGCCAGAGTGGGGCGCGGAGTTGACTGCCCTCCTTCACCGTCAACTGAGGGAAGCGCATGAGAAGAGTGGGTTGAAATGCGCCCTACGTGTGACTCCAACCGATATGCGCGATCAGGGCAAGCCACCGGCGCTGAGGTCAGGCTTGCCCTGGGAGCAGCTCAGGCAGTCGTTTGCGCATTGTATTGAGGCGGGCGCCGATATCGTGTCCATCGAATCGATCGGCGGCAAGGAAGTGCACGACCCCGGACTGATGTACGGCGACGTGCGCTCCATCGCATTCGCTCTCGGCGTACTCGCGCCACGCGATATGTCCTGGCTGTGGAAAGAGATCGTGGCGCTCTGCGGGGCCGGCGGACATGCCGTGCCAGGCGGCGACACCGCCTGCGGCTTCGCCAACACGGCCATGCAGCTCGCTCACCAGAAGATGCTCCCGGAAACACTGGCCGCCGTGGTCCGCGCCATGAGCGCCGTTCGCAGCCTGGTCGCCTTTGAGGCGGGCGCCGTGGGTCCATCGAAGGACTGCGCCTACGAGGGCCCGATCCTGAAAGCCATCACCGGCAACCCCATTTCGATGGAGGGTAAATCTGCGGCATGCGCCCACTTCAGCCCGATGGGTAACATCGCGGCGGCGATGTGCGACCTGTGGAGTAACGAGAGTGTGCAAAACGTCCGGTTGCTGTCTGGCAACGCGCCGGAGGCATTTGCGGAGATGCTGGCCTACGACTGCCGCCTGATGAACCAGGCTGCGTCCAGTGGAGGTGCCCTCACTCTCCAGCGTTGGCTCGTGGATTCAGACGAGTGGCTGAGCCCGCAGGCGGCGGTACTCTCGCCAAAGGCAGTGGTGGAGATCGCCGAATCGATCGTCAGTGCGGATTCGCACTACCACGCCACAATTGCCGCGGGTCAGGCTGCCCTTTCAATCCTCAGGAATGGCCTTTCGTCCGGCGCCCTCAGTCTGAGCCGAAAGGAACTGAGCTGGCTGGGCCGCATCGAGGACGAACTATCCGCCCTACCCCAGGACGAAGCTGCGCTCCTGGACGAAATGAAGGAGACACACGGAAGTCTCTTTGATCCCAGCAGCTACGGCCTAAGTTAGTTATGCCCTTAACCCACGATCTTGGGCGGGCACCGTGCGGCGTTTTGCCCACTTCGGCTTCCTCATGAGGCCTTCGAGATCACGCGCGAGGGGTGCTGGGCGTATGCGCGGAGCTAAGGTGATTGATGCGGAGAAGGCGGCGCCCGAGATTGCGCGGGAAGCGGTGGAACAGGTGCGCGATCTATGCGGGGGAACGGCAGGCCAGGGACGTCCCTGTGGCCGAGCGACTGGAACTGCGCCAGGCCCGCTCGGCACCAGTGCTGGCCGGTCTGCGGGAGAAGCTTCTCGGGTGGAAGGAGCAGTGACGGCCGCAGGATCCGATGGCCGAAGCGGTGAACTACGCTCTGGGCCAGTCGGCGGAGCTGAGCGTGTTATGCCACGATGGCGCGGTGCCGAATCGCAAGAATTCGCTGTTGCGGGCAACGCGCGGGGCGACAGGACGGCGGCCATTCTGGCGAGCCTGACGAGTACCTGCCGGGGAAACGCCTGAGCGAACTGCCGCGCTGGCTGCCTGACCAGTGGAAGCAGAATCGCGTTGCTCCACCGAGCACGTCGGGTGAGTAGCTCTGCATGACGGTGGGAGACCTGTAGTTCACGCAGCGCTCGCGCCCGGCGCTTACCTGCGAGCGAATAACGCAGTCAAGAACTGTACTGAGTTCGGGACGATCTGCTCCACACCAGGGCCGTTCAGGGCGTGCCCCTTGCCCTCGAACCAGATGAGATGATGCCTGGCGCCCAGACGCTGCAGTTCGGCCACCAGGCGTTCCACTTGGGTCATCGCCACCGCGCGATCCTCTTTCCAGTGGAAGATGAGGACGGGCGGAATCTGCTTACTAGCGTGAGTGACCGGCGATGCCTGCGAGTACAGAGCATCGGACCGGTCGGCGGGACCCAACAGATCCGAGAGCAGCCGGTCGCTCGTCAGGCCGGTCGTTTGTTGTAGCGTGCGCTCGGCCTCCGGCCCCATTCTCCAATCACGCAGATCGGTGGGCCCTGAGATATCGACCACCGCTTGGACCGCCTCCGGTGTCCGAGCGTCCAGGAATGCTGTGAGCATCGCAAGGTGGGCACCGGCAGATGCGCCGAGGAGCACCATTTTCGACGCGTCGATGTTCCAGCGAGCGGCCTTGTTTCTCAGGAAGCGCAGAGCCGCGCGCGTGTCCTCAATCTGAGCCGGGTAGCGGGTGGCGGGTGCAAGCCGGTACTGGATGGCCGCAGCGACGAAGCCCTCGGCAGCGAACTGCTCCAGCATTTTGTGGAACGACCTCCGGCTGCCCATTGACCAGCCGCCGCCGTGCAGGCAAACGATGGCGGGAAACGGACCCGTGCCGGACGGCCGGGCGAGGTCCATCTTCAGCTCGATGCCGGCAACGGAGGTGTAGACGATGTCGCTTTCCAAGGCCGCGTGCGCGCAGAAGATGCAGGAGAGCAATAGGAAGGTGGTGCGGAGGATCATAGGGCAGTGACCGGGTCGCCGGTGTCTTTCATCCATTTCTCGAGCAGCGTCTGCATCTCTGCAATGCGGCGCCTCCCATCCGGCGTATCCGCCAGATTCTTCAATTCGTACGGGTCTTTCCGCAGATGGAACAACTGCACGGGGCCAGGTGAGGCTGTGCGGTAGCGAATCAACTTCCAGTCGCCAGTCGTCACGGCACGCTGGATATCCCGATAGGCGAGGAACAGCGATTTGCGGAGCACGGCATCGGAGCGCGTAAAGGCCGGGGTTAGACTCAGGCCCTCCAGCGTTGGCGGCGTGGGCAGTCCGCAGAGCGAACATAACGTGGGAAAGACATCGAGCAGGTAGCAGAGCGCATCACTCCGCCGATTTTTGGGTACACCGCGTCCCGAGAATATCAGCGGCACACGAACGCTGTGGTCGTAGAGGTTCTGCTTCCCCATCAGGCCGTGGCGTCCGACGGCGAGCCCGTTGTCCGATGCGAATACAACAATCGTGTCGGAGGCGCGTCCGGTGCGCGCCAGCGTGTCCAGAACGCGCCCGATCTGCGTATCCATATGGGAGACCATCGCATAGTAGTCGCTGATCTGTTTGCGGACGATTTCCGGGGTGCGTGGGAACGGAGCCAGCATCTCGTCACGGATTTTCAGTTCTCCGTTGTCGAAGGGGTGCTCCGGCAGGAAGTTCTCGGGCAAGCTGATACGGTTGGGCGGGTAGGCCTTGTGCGCTTCGCCCGGGGCATTGCGAGGGTCGTGCGGCGCTGCGTACGCCACGTATGCCAGGAAGGGATCGGGGGACGTGTGGTTTTCGATAAAGCGCACCGCGGCATCCGTAAACAGCTCAGAGGAGTGGGCGGTGCCGATGCGGTCGGGCGCGGCAGGATAGCGCCCGTCGGGCCGGAAGTCGTGCAACGGCACCTTGAAGTGATCCGTCATGCCGCCGAAGAAGATGTTCTCTCCGGCAGAAAAACTGCGCGCAAAGAGCGGGGCACGGTTGTGCCACTTGCCCGTTCCAAATGTCCTGTAGCCCTGGCTGCGGAAGTACTCGGGCAGGAGGTGAAACGGGCCACGGCGGCCACGGCCGGTGACCTCCGCAGTGAGCCGTTCGTCGGCACGAAAGAGCGTCTGTCCGCTGAGGAACATCGCCCGGCTGGCCACGCAAACGGCGGGCGCAATTCCGCCCATGATGTGAGCCCGGGTGAACGCGACACCGCTGCGCACCATTCGATCGAGATTGGGCGTACGAATCTCCCGATTGCCGAGCGCGGCCACGGTGCTGTGGGTCTGATCGTCGCTCAGCAGGACGACAACGTTCGGGCGGCGCTGGTCCGCTTGCAGCGCGAGAGGCGCGGCCGCGGCGGAGCACAGAAAGTTGCGACGGGTTGAGATGCTCATGGTTGCTGTCTGTAATCTGCGCCAGCATTGCTCTGACGGCACGATTCCCGCCAGGCAGTGAGAATCCCGCGCATTCGGCGCGTCTCCGCGGGCAGCTGCGACGCCAGGTTCCTGGTCTCGGACGGGTCGGCGAGCAGGTCCCACAGGAGGTCTTCACTGCTGTCGAGATTGGTCAGGAGTTTGTAACGGTTTTCGATGAGCGCCAGTCTGGGTGATCCGCGGGTGACCTTGGTCGTCTCGAACGCCAACGCCCGGGCGCCTGCGTGCTCTCCATCGCGCAACGTCGCAAGCAGGCTTATGCCGTCCAACGGACGCCGATGCGGTGCGGGCAAGCCGAGCGCATCGACGATGGTAGGGAAGTAGTCCGAGGTGGAGGCCATGCTCTTCACTACGCCGGGCCGTCTGATGACGTCCGGCCACTCCAACACTCCGGGCACACGGATACCTCCTTCAAAGAGGCTGGCCTTTCGCCCCCGAAAGGGACGCGCCGTTCCGGGCCAATCGGCGTCCTCCTGATCTCCTTCGGGCCCGTTATCGCTGGCGTACCACAGCATCGTGTTGCCGGCCACGCCAAGACGCCTCAATTCGGAGCGGAGCCGTCCGACCTGCTCGTCCATTGCTGTGATCGCGCCCCAGTAGTGCTGCTGGGATTCCTTGAACTCGCGGTACTTCGCGCGGTGTTCCGGTGTCGCGACGACCGGCAGATGCGGCGTGTGCAACCAGACCACGGCGAGGAACGGATCCTTGCCCTTCACGCTGCGCTCGATAAACGGGAGCGCGCGATCCATGATGATCCGGGAGTCATCGCCACGCAGAGCTTCCGTCACGGGCTTGCCGTTCTCCCAGTACTCGCCCGGCGGCGGATCCACCGTGGGCACTTTGCGCACGGTGGAGAACCACTCACTGAAACCATTGTCCGAAGGCGAGGATCGCTTTGGTCCGTCGAAATCGCCCAGATGCCACTTGCCGAAATGGCCGGTGCGATAGCCGAGCGGCCTGACGACATCGGCGATAGTGACTTCCTGATGCGGCAGCGCATACTCGGAAGGCTGGCCCTCGCGACCGGCGTTGGCGAAGAACACTCCATAGCGGAAAGGGTGGCGTCCGGTGAGGCAACTGCCGCGGGTGGGCGAGCAAACAGGGGCGCCGGAGTAGAAGCGGTCGAAGCGGACGCCGCTGCGGGCCATGTTGTCGAGGTGGGGCGTCTGGAGCGTGGGATGACCGTTGTAACCGGTGTCCCCCCAGCCCTGATCGTCGGCCATGACCAGGACGATGTTGGGGCGCCTGGCGGCAACGCTCAGGCTCGCCGGCAGTGCGCTGGCGAAGGCCCCGGAGATCCACTGCCGTCTGGTGAATGAGGTCATCGGCTCACCCGGCAGCGCTCCAGCGCAGAGCTGACTGCGGCAGACACCTGCTGCCCAAGGATCCAATTGGCCCCCGGCTTGTAATGTACGTTGCCCGGAGCTATGAACTGCGCAGGAGCGAACGCCGCGGTGACCGCGTGGAGGTCGTTGATCGGGATGGAGTTCGCGGCCATGATGCGGGCAGCAATGCCGTTGTATGTGCGCTCGTCGCCATCGTTACGCCCTGGCTCGCCGGGCGGGACCACCGTGGTGTTGGCCCATACCAGGCAGGCCCCTGTGCGCTTCAGGCGGGACACCAGTTCGCTGAGGTTCTTCTCGTACTGAACCGGAGTTACGGAGATCCTGCCTCGGACCTTATCCAATTGACCGGCCGACTTCAACTCCGGATTGCGATAGGCGAGGTCGTGTAAACCGAAGTTGAAATGGATCACGTTCCACTTCGCTGATCCGAGCCACTCATCCAGTTGGAGAAGCCCCTGCTCGGTGGAGCGGCAGTTGGCGGGCTCGTCCTTTTCCGGCACGACGGGCCGCACAACGTTGGCGCGGCCGTGCAGCAGATGCCTGACCTCTCGCGTGTAGCCGATGGAGATGGAGTCGCCGAGGATGAGGACGTTGGGAAGGGCCGGATCCAAGGGTGCGGACCAGCCGCCTTTCCCCATCACGGGCAGGTTCTCCGTCGGGAGGGGAGCGCCGGCTTTCCGCATTACCGCATCGGCCCAGTTGTCCGAGCGGAAGGGGGACGCCGGTAATCCAGTGGCACTTTCGAGGTTCGCATCCGGGTTGTCGGCCCAGGCATAGCGGACGGCGACGGGCCGGGCTACGGCCTTGTGGCTGACCACCACAGTGTTGCCCTCGATTCGGGCTTCGGCCAGGTCGAATACCTTGTCGGAACCGGCGACGGTGAAACCGCGCAGGGGCTGATTGGCGCGCGTCCGCAAGCCAGCGGCGCCGGTAAACCAGATCCGTATTGAGCTGTCTTCCGTGATCGCGCGCAGAAACAGAGGCCCCGAGGACTCAACAGACTCACCATACGCGACGGACCGCGCGGCCAAGGCCAGACGGTGGCCGACGGTCTTCTTGTCCTTCGGGTGGATGTCCCTGGCGGCCCCGACGTCAATCGTGACAGCCATTCCGGTGTTCGGAACCCGGTTCAGGGTGAACAACTGTGAGTCACGCAACTCCGGCCACTCGGTGCCCGGTCCGGTGCCCACGCCTTCGTAGTTTGCCAATTGCACGAACAGGAATGGAAAGCGGCCGATGCCCCAGCGATCGCGCCAGCCCTCGATCATCGCGGGAAACAGGGACCGGTAGAGGCGGGCCTCGGCGCGTGAGGCGTTGGTTTCGCCCTGATACCAGATGGCGCCGCGGATCGCATAGGGCGTGAGCGGCGCGATCATCCCGTTAAACAGGCCACTGGGCACATGGGCGCTGCCGGGCCCCAAGGGAGCGCGGGGGCGTTGAGCCTCGACCTTGCCGGCCTGCTCCCAGAGACGCATCTCCGCTTCGTGACGCTTCACAGCTTCCGGGTATTCGGCGAAGAGCCGGGCCCATTTGGTGAGATAGAACTGGAGCTCAGGAGCGGCCAACAACTCCTCGCGGCCGGTCCACGCTTCCGCGGGAGTTCCGCCACGGGCGGCCTGAATCAAACCAATGGGCACGTTGAGATGCTGGTGGAGACCTCGTCCGAAGAAATAGGCGATGGCGGAGAAATCCGGGGTGCTCTCGGGAGAGCACTCGCGCCACTCGGCCTGCACGTCAGTCATCGGTGTCTCAGCAATACGGTGCGGGACTTTGAAGAGGCGGATCTTCGGGTGGTTGGCCGACGCGATTTCATCCTTTCCGCCCTGCGAGAGGTTGAGGCGCCACTCCATGTTCGATTGGCCGGAGGCAAGCCACACTTCGCCCACCAGCACATCCCGCAGTGTCAGTTCATTTGTTCCAGAGACCTTCACATCGTCAGGACCGCCCGCCTGCTGAGGCGGAAGGAAGAGCTCCCAGCGTCCGCCCGCATCGGCTGTCGCGAGGCGCTCCGCGGCGCGGAAGCGCACGGTCACGCGTTCGCCCGGCTCAGCGGTTCCCCAGAAACGCAAGGGTACATCGCGCTGCAGGACCATCCGATCCGAAAGAAGCGCCGGGAGCTTCACAGCGCCATGCAGGGAGAGAAGTGCCCCCGAAAGGCACCACAGCAGGGCGGCCACAGCCAGTGGACGAACTCGAAGCAATGTCATCGATCACCTTTCATTTGGGCGGCCGGACCGGTTGGAGACCATGGCTTCCCCAGCACCACTTCAATCACCTGGACCCAGGGGCCGCGCGGGCGTGTCTCGAGGGCAAACACCGTGTTGTCATTCTCGCGCCGAACGCCGATGGTCTGCCCGTTCGACAGTAACCGAGCCTGCTTGATGACCGCAGGCAGCCGCGGCACTACCAGTTTTCCGTCCGCTGGCCATTCAAATATGTGCAGGAAAATGCGATCCCCATTCGCGGTGGACCGGACCGCCGGCAGCCCTTGCACGGGGCCGTAGCTGGTGCCGTAGATCGCAGCGCCGTTCTCTTTCAGCCACCGGCCGATGTCGCGAAGGCGTTCCTCCACTTCGGACTGAATCGTACCGTCCGGCTTTGGTCCCACGTTGAGCAGAAAGTTGCCTCCGCGGCTTGCCACTTCCACCAGAATCCGGATGAGTTCGTCGGACGACTTGAACTTGTGGTCATTCGGGTTATAGGTCCAGGTTTCGTTCATCGGGATGCACATCTCCCAGGGACGAAACTCCTCGAAGGGAGGAACCGCGTCGGAGATGTCCGCGCGCACGATCCGGCTTGGCGTGCCTTGCACGATCGGCCGGCTCTTTGTGGGGATTCTGCGAGGAAAGACGTTTTCGCTGATGTCGAAATCACCTGAGCTGCCCAGGCGATTGTTGATCAACGCTTGCG
>CAYVDY010000251.1:0-9567 GCA_964450255.1 uncultured Candidatus Solibacter sp.
GCTACCAGGATGCGGAGCGCTACTTCCGCAAATCGCTGGAGGCGGATGGCAACGCCTACGAACCGCTGGTCAATCTCGGCGGCGTGCTGGTGACGCTGGGCCGCTACGACGAGGCCTGGAACTACAATCTCCACGCCGTGCTGTACCGTCCGAACGATGCGCTGGCGCAGTCGCAACTGGGGATGACGTACTTCGGACTGGGCAAACTCGATCTGGCGGAAAAGTACCTGTTGGAAGCTCGCAAGCTGGACCCTGCGCACTTCTCCCATCCGCAACTGTTGTTGGCTGAGATCTACCTGCGCCAGGAACGGCGCGCCGCTGCGGCCGACCAGATGGAGGAGTTTCTGCGTTACCATCCCGATTGGCCGAAGGCGGAAGAGATGCGCCGCGGCATCTCGAAACTACGCGGCAGCCGCGGTATCTGAAAGGGACTTCTATTCCATGAGACTCCAGGACAAAGTGGCTGTCATCACCGGCGCCGGATCGGGTATTGGGCGCGCGTGCGCGGTGGAGTTTGCCAACGAGGGCGCGCGGGTGATTGCAGCCGACATCAACGCTCAGGGAGCATTCGAGACCTCGAAGCTGGTGGGCGGTGCGATCACGCCCGTGAAGGTGGACGTGGCAGACAGCGAATCCGTGGCGATGCTCGCGCGCTTCGTGGCGGAGAAGTTCGGCGCTGCGGATATCCTCGTCAACAACGCAGCGATCCAGGTGAGTAAGTCGGTGGAGGAGACCACCGAGGAGGAGTGGACGCGGCAGATGGCCGTCAATGTCGGCGGCGTGTTTCTTTGCACGAAGCATTTCCTGCCGCAGTTGAAGAAGACACGCGGCGCGATCGTCAATATGTCGTCGGTCAACGCATTTTTTGTCGAGGCAAACTGCGCTGGTTATTGCGCGACGAAGGCAGCCATTCTGGCGTTCTCCAAGGCCGTGGCCATCGATCATGGCCGCGACGGAGTGCGGTGCAACTGCATCTGCCCCGGCTACATCAATGCGGGTCTGGCGGAGGCATACTTCCTCTCGCAGCCGAATCCCGATGCGGCCCGGCACGCCGCCAGCGGCCTGCACGCGCTGGGGCGCGTCGGGCGGCCCGAAGAGGTGGCGCTGGCGGCTGTGTATCTCGCCAGCAACGAATCCGGCTTCACCACGGGATCGGCGCTGGTCGTGGATGGAGGATTGGGCTCGGGCCTGCCGAGGGTATGGTAATCAATAGGTAGGTAATGCAGCTCCCACTTCTTCTCGCCGGCCTGTTCATTGCGGCTCAATTGCAGGGGCAGGACGTGCCGAAAGGCGTCGTCGAAGGAACCGTGGTGAACGAGGTGACGGGCGAGCCTGTGCGCCGAGCTTCGGTAATGCTGACCGGCCAGGTCGCGGGTCGAACGCAGGAGACTGCGATCGCGCAGACACAGGCGGATGGCCAATTCCGCTTTGAAGGGCTCGCGCCGGGCAACTACTATGTGACTGCCAACAAGAGCGGCTTTCTGGCCACACAGGGCCGGGGCGGCGTGTCACCCATCCAACTCACGGCAGGCGCGCAGAAGACCGGTCTGACCCTCAAGCTGACACCGCAGAGCATCATCTCCGGCAGCGTCTTCGACGAGGAAGGCGACCCGGTGCAGGGCGCTCAGGTGCAGGTGTTTCAGCGCCGGAAGGCCGCCGGCAAGCTGAGGTGGCAGCCTGTCAATGGCGGCACGACGAACGACCGTGGTGAATACCGGTTGCCTGGCCTTGCCGCCGGCGAATATGCAGTGTCGGCCACCTACCGGGATCCGATGGCGCAGATGAATGCCAGGGCGCTCGTGCGGCCGCAGGTTTACGCCACCACCTACTACCCCAACGGCATTGACGCCAATTCCGCGCAGGCCATTACGGTGCCAAAGGGCGGGGAGACCGCGGGTATTGATCTGCGGCTGCGCAAGGAGGCATCCTTCAGAGTTCGAGTGAAGGTGGAAGGCGTCGGTCCAGAGTTGCTCCAGCAGACGAACGTGAGCCTTATTCCGCGGGACTCCCTGGAGGGCTATGGCCGCGGCGGAATTGGCAACAGACAGGTGGAGCCCGGAGTGTACGAACTGGCGGGAGTACGCGCGGGGTCTTGGTCGGTTCTGGCGCAGGTCTTTCAACAGGGCGGGGAGCCTCTCATCGGCGTGACACCGATTGATGTGACCACGGCGGATGCCTCAGATGTTGTTGTTCGCGTCGGCGCTGGACAGCAGATCACCGGTACGTTCGCCTTCGAGGGAACACCCACGGTGAAGATGAACTGGAGGAGCTACAACCTCAGGCTCGTCCCAGCGGAGGGAGGCTCGTACGGCGGCTACGGAATGGGCCGGCCAACCGTGAATGAGGACGGGAGTTTCACGCTGCGCAACAATATGCCGGGCAAGTACCTCGTTGCAGTCCAGGGACCAAGTCCGGAGAAGACCTATCTCGCGTCGATCAGGATCGGAGCCGAGGAGTACTTCGGCAAAGAGATCGACCTGACCAGTGGGGCGCCCGGACCATTGAAGATCGTCTACCGCAATGACGCGGCAACGGTCAGCGGCAATCTCGAAGGCGGGTCAGACGGTTCAGCGGCGCAGCCTGCCATGGTTGTGCTGGTACCCGCCGAGGCGCATTTGCGGCGGGTGGAATACATGGCCACGGCGCAGGTCCGGCCCGATGGCTCGTTCACCATCAACCAGGTCCGGCCGGGCGAGTACCTCGTCTGCCACATGCCGGGGGATAACCGGACGCTCGCGGAAGAGGGCGAGCCGCCGAAGGAATCGATGGATGCGGCGGTGCGGTTGAAGGTGGAATCGAACGGGACCCACACTGTGCAGGTGAAGGCGGTGAAGGCGGCCCCAGCACAATGACGCGCTGCGGTTTTGTTCTGCTGCTGATCTGTTGCGCCGCGCCCGCGCAGGAGCCCCAGAAGGGCAGCATCGAGGGCATCGTTGTGGACGAGGTGACAGGCGAGCCCGTGCGGCGCGCCGGCGTGGTGCTGTCCAGCCAGCGCGCCACGAAACCGATGGAGCCCGTCGTCGTGACAACGCAGGCGGACGGCCGATTTCGATTTGATGGACTGGAGCCGGGCGGCTATTTCGTGAGGGCGGAGCGGGCCGGCTATTTGGACGCGGACAGCCGAAACGGAGTTGCGCAACTCCAACTGGCGCCTGGCGGAGAGAAGACGGGACTGACGATCAAGCTCACGCCGCAGGGCGTCCTCTCCGGCCGCGTCTTTGACGAGGAGGGCGACCCGGTGGAAGGCGCAAACATCCAGTTACTCCAGCGCCGGAAAGTTGCGGGCAAACTGAAATGGCGGCGGGTAGCGGGCAGCACGACCAACGACCGTGGTGAGTACCGCTTCACTAAACTCTCCACTGGCGAGTTCTCCGTCTCCGCCACCCACACCGACCCCATGGACCGGATCAGGTCTCGAACGCAGGCTTTGTCTCAGATATACCCTCCCACCTACTATCCGAACGGGGCCGATCTCAATTCGGCGCAGGCCGTCACGGTGCAGAAGGGCAGGGAAACCGCGGGAATCGACCTGCGGCTGCGCAGAGAGGCGGCGTTCCGAGTCCGGGTCCGGGTGGAAGGCGTCAGCGCAGAGATGTTACAGCAGACCACGGTGAGCCTGATGCCGCGCGACGCCAGTGACGGCGATGGCGGCAGGAGTTTCCGGACCATTCGGTTGGCGCCTGGGGTGTACGAATTTCCAGGTGTGCTCTCCGGCTCGTGGATGGTCTACGCGCAAACTTCTCCGCAGACTGCCGAGCGGTTCGTGGGCGCGACGCCAGTTGTTGTGACCACGGCGGATCTAACTGATGTAGTGGTGCACATGGGCGCCGCGCCCCTGCTCACCGGCCGGTTCGTGTTCGAGGGGACGCCCGCCGCCAAGGTGAATTGGAAGGGCTTCAATGTGGCGCTCGCCACCGAGGAGGGCTATTCCTACAGCCCGGAGCGAGCGGCCGTGACGGAAGACGGTGCGTTCACGCTGCGCTACTTTCCGCCGGGCAGATACCGCATTGAGGTTTTCGGCCCGAGTCCCGCCAAGGCGTATGTCGCTTCCATCGTGGTGGGCACCGAGGACTTCTACGGCAAGGAAATCGACCTCACCAATGGACAGCCCGGTCCGGTGAAGATCGTCTATCGCCAGGGCGCGGCCTCGGTTACCGGCCGCGTGGAAGGGGATCTGGGCGCCACGCTGGGTGAACTCGGACTCGCCGTGCTGGTTCCGGCGGAGGCGCATTTGCGGCGGCCGGAACGTATGATCTCCGAAGCGGTTCGGCTGGATGGCTCGTTCACCTTCGGCCACGTCCGGCCAGGCGAGTATCTGGCGTGCCACATGGCGGGCGATCACCGGACGCTCGCGGACGAAGGCGAGCCGCCGAAGGAATCGATGGAGCGGGCGGTGCGGCTAAGGGTGGAGCCGAACGGCACACACACGGTGACGTTGAAGGCGGCCAAGGCCGCGCAGAACTAGCGCCGCAGCGCAGCCATCACCGGCTGATACACCGGATGCAGCCACGCCTGATAATCGGCGATCCGTCCTCGCGTGGCCTGGAAATACAGCTCGCGCAGCTTGCCGGTAAGGAACCCGATCTGGCCAAACCCCACCTGGCGGTGATCCACCATCGTGATGGGCGCCACTTCCACGGCCGTTCCCGTCAGGAAAAGCTCGTCGCAGATGTACAGTTCGCTGCGGTCAATCGAACGCTCCAGCACCTCCATGTGCAATTCGCGGCGAGCCAGATCCATGATGGACGCGCGCGTCAGCCCTTCCAGGATGTTGTCCGAAGGCGGCGGCGTGATGAGCTTGCCGTTGCGCACCATGAAAAGATTACAGGTGGCGCCCTCGGCCACGTGGCCGTTCTGGTTGAGGATGATCGCCTCATCGAAGCCGTTGGCGTGCGCCTCGGTAGTGGCCAGCACGGAGTTCACATAAGCGCCGCAGATCTTGCCGCGGGCCGGGATGGCGCCATCGTCCACGCGCCGCCACGAGACCACTCCCGCGTGGATCCCCTTCGTGCTTTCCAGGTATACGCCGAACGGAATGGCCACCAGCGCGAAGCTGGAATTACCGTCCGGCCGCACGCCGACTCGTGCCGACGACATATAAGACAGGGGCCGCACATACACGTCCGTCTTGAAATGATTTAAACGGATCAGCTCCGCCGTGATTTCCGTCAACTCTTCCGCACTCTTCGGCGGATCAATGTTGAGGATGCGGCAGTTTGCCTTCCAGCGCCGGTAGTGCTCCTCACAGCGCACCAGGAACAGCTCTTCCTCTTCCTGGATCCAGTAGCCGCGAATGCCCTCAAACACGCCGGTGCCGTAGTGCAGCGCGTGGGTCAGGATGTTGACCTTGGCGTCCTTCAGCGGCACGAACTGGTTTTCGAAATAGACGAGTACTTCCGAGTTGTCAAACATGGACCTTCACCTCTGTCCTCTGCATTTCGGCAATGCCGCGGGCCATCGCCCGGCGGTCGATCTCCAACCACTTCTCGCCCTTGACGACGCGCGCCATGGCGCGGTCCACCACCGGCAGCGGCAGCGCATTAGTCGCCGCCAGGAACGCGCCCAGCACGACGATGTTGGCGACCTTGGGGCTGCCGAGCTCGTCTGCGATCGACGCGAAAGGCAGGGCCTTCATCGTGATGTCCGTCCGCACGCAGTCCAGCGGGATGGAGTCGCCGTTGTAGAGCACCAGGCCGCCGGAATCCACGGTGGCGATGAACTTGCGCAACGAAGGCTCGTTCAGCGCGATCAGCACGTTCGGCCGCGAAACCAGCGGCGAGTCCACGTGCTTATTCGAAAGCCGCACATGACAATTGGAGGTGCCCGAGCGCATCTCCGGCCCGTAGCTGGGCAGCCAGGAGACGTCCAGCCCGTCGTCCATGCCCGCCTCGGCGATCAACTGGCCCAGCAGCAGCACGCCCTGTCCGCCGAAGCCCGCGATCTTAATGCGGTACTCGCTCTCGGGCTTGACGATCTCCACCGGCGCCTCCGTGGGCGTCACCGGCAGCTTGAGTATCCGAGGCATCTCGGAGAGCGGCGGCGGCGCGGGTTTGGCGGCGCGCGGTTCCCGCTCTTTCGTGCGATCGAGCTTGTTGCCGATCGGGTAGACCTGCGCCAGCACTTCGCGCACGTGGCGTTGGGCATCCACCGGGTCCATCTTCCAGATGGTCGGGCACGGCGAGAGCATCTCCACCAGCGAGAAGCCCAGCCCCTTCATCTGCGACTCCAGCGCCCGCTTGATGGCGCGCTTGGTCTGGAGAATCTGCTTCGCGTTGCCCAGCCCGCCGCGCTCGACGAACACCGGCCCGTCGAGGGCGGAGAGGAGTTCGGAGACCTTCAGCGGATAGCCGTCGTTGCCGACGCTGCGCCCAAACGGCGTGGTGGTGGTCCTGTCGCCGAGCAGGGAGGTGGGCGCGAGCTGGCCGCCGGTCATACCGTAGATGGCGTTGTTAACGAACAGCGCGGTGTAGCACTCGCTTCGATTCGCCGCGTGCATGATCTCCGCCGAGCCGATGGCCGCCAGATCGCCATCGCCCTGATAGGTGATCACGATGGCGTCCGCATGGGAGCGCTTCAGCGCGGTGGCCACGGCCGGAGCGCGCCCATGCGCCACCTGCACGTTGCCGACGTCGAAGTAGTAATACGCGAACACGGAGCAGCCGACCGGCGATACCAGAATCACGCGGTCGCGGATGCCAAGCTCGTCGATCACCTCAGCCAGCAGCTTGTGCGCCACGCCGTGGCCGCAGCCGGGGCAGTAGTGCGTCTGGTGTTGCAGTTCGCCCTTGCGGTCGTAGTTGTCGTAGAGGCAGGCTGCCTTCTCGTGGATTACCTTCAGCTCAGACATGGGCGAACACCTCCTCGAAGATCTCCTCGGCCGAGGGCGCGTTGCCGCCGCAGCGGCCGTAGAACTCCACCGGGCGCCGTCCCTCGACGGCGAGCCGCACATCCTCCACCATCTGTCCGGTGCTCAACTCGACGACGAAGAAACGCTCGGCCTGTTCGGCCAGCCGCCGCAGTTCGAGAGTCGGGAAGGGGAACAGCGTGATGGGCCGCAGCAGACCGGCGCGGATGTCGCGAGCGCGCATCATCTCCACCACGGACTTGAGGATCCGCGACGCGATGCCGTAACCGACAAAAACAATCTCGGCGTCGTCCGTTTTATAGTTTTCCCAGCGCGTTTCGTTGCGCGCCATGCGGTTGTACTTGGCCTCCAGCATGCGGATGTGCTTTTCCAGGTCGTCCGGCTGGAGGTAGATCGAGCTGATGAGGTTCTTTCGCGTGGCCGCCGTGCCGTCTACTGCCCACTCCGGCAGGCGCGGTTCGCGGGGCGTCAGCGAGAACTCCACCGGCTCCATCATCTGTCCGATGAAGCCATCGGCCATCACCACCGCCGGCGTGCGGTACTCGTCGGCGAGATCGAAGGCCTGATACGTGAGGTCGGCCATCTCCTGCGCTGAGGCCGGCGCCATCACCAGGGTGTGGTAGCAGCCGTGGCCGCCGCCCTTGACCACCTGGAAGTAATCCGATTGCTCCGGCGCGATGTTGCCCAGGCCCGGTCCGCCGCGTGTGATGTCGGCGATCACGCACGGCAGTTCGGCTCCGGCCAGGTAGCTGATCCCTTCGGCCATCAGGCTGACGCCCGGCCCCGACGACGCAGTCATGCAGCGCACGCCGGCCGACGACGCGCCGTACACCATGTTAATCGCCGCTACTTCGCTCTCCGCCTGCAGGAACGTCCCGCCCACCTGCGGCAGATAGTACGCCGCCGCTTCAGTGATCTCGTTGGCCGGCGTGATCGGGTAGCCGTAGAACGCACGGCAGCCCCCCATGATCGCGCCCTTCATTAGCGCCTCGTTGCCCTTGATGAGTTGTTTCGGCATGTGTCTGGTCCCCTTGGTTGGTCCCCTTAGTTGGTCGCCTTGAAAACCTTGATGGCACCCGGCTCCGGACACACATAGAAGCACAGCCCGCAGCCGTTGCAAGGCTTGTCGCTATTGGTCGCGGTGTGATAGCCGTAGCGGTTTAGGCCCGGTGCCAGGCTCAGCACCTTCTGCGCGCAGGCCTCCACGCATAGGCCGCAGCCCTTGCACTCTTCAGCGCTGATCTCGACGTAACCCTTGATGTCGATCTCTTCTTCGATCGCGGTGGCAAACATGGCAACACTCCTTAGTGAACCGCTACCAGACTCGGACGCAGATAATGAGCCTGGTAGGCAAAACTCGTCAGCTCGTCGCGGAAGGCCGGATCGGCGATGCGGATCAGCGCCTCGGCCCGCTCGCGCAGAGTCTTCCCGTGCAGATACGCAACGCCGTGCTCGGTGACCACATAGTGCACGTCGGCCCGCGACGTCACGACACCCGCGCCCGGGTCCAGCATCGGCGCGATCCGGGAAATGGTCCCGCGCCGCGCGGTGGAAGGCAGCGCGATAATCGGCTTGCCGCCCTTGCTGTGCGCCGCGCCGCGGATGAAATCCACCTGTCCGCCGAAACCGCTGTAGGGCTTGGTGCCGATGGAATCCGAACAGACCTGACCGGTGAGATCCACCTGCAGGGCTGAGTTGACGGCGACCATGCGGCGGTTCTGGCTGATCACGAACGGGTCATTGACGTACTTGATGGGATGGAACTCGAACAGCGGGTTATCGTCGATGAAATCGAACAGGCGGCGCGTGCCAAGGACGAACCCAGCAATGAGCTTGCCAGGGTGCAGCGTATTGGCGGCGCCGTTCAGCACGCCCTTTTCGATCAGTGGAATCACGCCGTCAGAAAACATCTCCGTATGCAACCCCAGGTTGCTGTGGTTGGTGAGGCACTGGAGCACTGCGTCCGGCACCGCGCCGATGCCCAGTTGCAGCGTCGCCTCGTCCGGAATCAGGGACGCGACGTGCTGGGCGATGCGCATCTGCACGATCGTTGGCGGTTCGGCGTGCAGTTCCGGCAGCGGATGGTTCACTTCGACGATCTTGTCCACCTCGCTGACGTGCAGGAACGAATCGCCGAGAGTCCGCGGCATATTGGGGTTCACTTCGGCAATCACGTAGCGCGCCTGGCGCGCCGCGGTCAGCGTGCAGTCTATGCCCACACCCAGGCTCATGTAGCCGAATTTGTCCGGCGGAGACACCTGCAGGAATACGAAGTCCAGCAGGCACTCGCCGGATTCAAACAGACCCTCGATCTCGTGCAGGAAGATCGGCATGTAGTCGGCCCGGCCCTCGCATACCGCCTCGCGCACATTGTCCCCGAGGAACAGCCCGACAGCGCGGAAGATGCCTTCATACTCCGGGTGCGAATAGTCCGCGCTGCCCAGGGTCTTCATGTGGATGATCTCGACGTTGTGGAGTTCCCGTGCCCGGCCGAGCAGCGCCTGCACCAGTTCCTCCGGCGTCGCGCAGCCCGGCTGGATGTAGATCCGATCGCCCGGACGGACAGTGCGGACGGCATCGGCTGCGCTCGCCCGTTTGGCCGTGTAGTCGTTGAGCCAGTCCATCATCATCTCCAGGTCTCCCGATTTGCGCTATTAATACCTGCATAACCCAAACCAGCAGGCCCAATTACGTATCGCGCG
>CAYVDY010000252.1:0-9516 GCA_964450255.1 uncultured Candidatus Solibacter sp.
CTACCCGCCCCACCATGGCGGCCGGGTGGATATGTGGGGCAGAGTCTGCGCACTCGCCGGCATGGGGCACAACGTGCACCTGATCGCCACGGTGCGCAGCAACCCCGAGCCGGCGCATCTCAAAGTCGTCGTGGATCGTGTCGCGCAGGTGGATTTGGTCCAGCGCGACTCCAACCTCAGCGGGATCTTCTCGGTCCGCCCTGTTCAGGTGCGCACCAGGCAGCAGTTGCGCGCGGTTCCGTTGTGGCCGCGGTACGATCTGGCGCTGCTTGAGCAGGAGTTCACGGGTTCCATCCTGGATAACCCTCGTCTCAACGCCGGGCGTGTAGTCCTCCGGGTTCACAACGATGAGCCGGCGTTCTTCTCGGATCTGTGTGACTCGAGCCCCGGTTCGTGGAAGAGGGCATACTACGCCGAAGAGGCGAGGCGCTTCAAGAACTGGTCACCGCGGATCTTCGCGAAGGCCGATGAGCTCTGGTTCATCTCGCAAGACCACTTCCGGAAATGGGCGGAGGATCATCCTCTGGAGGCCGGCCGGGCCAGGTGGCTCCCGCCGCCGATCGGCCGGGATCTGCAAGCCCCGCGCATTGCCAGTGGCGCTCAAGTGCTTTTCGTTGGCAATCTCGTGGCGCCGACGAATATCCAGGGGATTGACTGGTATCTCTCGGAAGTTCATCCCGGTCTGCAGGATATTCCGGGTTACCGGTTTGTGGTCGCTGGTTCCCTGCTCGGCGCCGCTTTGCCTGCCACCCTTGGCCGCGCCCGAAAGAGAGGGGATTGCACCCTGCTCCTGAACGCTCCCGATCTTACTGCGCTCTATCGGGAGAGCGCCGTATTCGTCAACCCGATGCAGCGCGGCGCCAGCCTCAAGCTCAAGACCGTGAACGCGGCTGAGCAGGGCCTGCCGATTGTGACTACTTCGGTGGGCAACGAGGGTACCGGCTTCCAGAACGGCGATCACGTGCTTGTTGCCGACGGACCTTCGGAATTTGCTTCTTCCGTGCGGCTGCTGCTGCGAGAGCGCCAGTTGCGCACGTCGCTGGTGAAATCTTCACAGAAGTTTCTGAGAGCTCGATATGACCAAAGACAGCAGCTGGAGCAACTGCTGTCGCCGTTGGCTCACAGCGTGTCATAGGTTCACTTCGTTCACCTACTCGAACTATCGGAGTCTGCACAATGCACCACCTTTCCCCACGCACGCGTGTCCTCCATGTCGGTAAGTTCTACCCGCCGCACATGGGCGGTATGGAGACGCACCTCCGCGACCTGGCGACCTGGCAGTCCCGTTCGATGCAGGTCGACGTTCTCGTTTCGAACGATTCATGGCGGACCGAACAGGATGTGGTCGGCGGTGTTCGAATCCGCAGGGTGAGCACTTTGGGAGTGGCTGCTTCCTCTCCCGTCTCGCCCATGTTCGCTCATGAGCTCCGCCGCTCCCAAGCTGACCTCGTCCACCTCCACTTTCCAAATCCGGCCGCGGCCATCGCCCTCCTGGCGTCCGGCTATCGGGGGCCGCTCGTGGTCACGCACCACAGTGACATTTCTGGGAAAAGACACCTGAGAAAGTTCACGGACCCATTTGTCCGGGCGGTTATGGACCGTGCTGATGTGGTCATCGCCACATCCCTGAGGTACGCACTCACCTCGCCTGAACTGCGCCCATATCTGAAGAAGTGCCGCATTGTTCCGCTCGGAATTCCCGCGCCGCCGGCGATTCGTCCCGGCGCGGAGCCGGCGCAGGCGTTTCATTCGTCCGGTGGCCGCCCGCTGCTCCTGGCGGTCGGACGTCTGGTTCCTTACAAAGGGTTCGAGTTCCTCATCAGGGCGATGGTCCATGTTGATGCGCGCCTTGCGATCGTTGGAACCGGGCCGCTCAGAGCCCACCTTCAGTCGGTGATCGAGGCCAACAGTCTGACGGGGAGAGTTCGTCTCCTTGGACGGGTGGAGGACCTGGCCCCCCTTTATGCCGCCGCGGAAGCCGTTGTGATGCCGTCGATTACGCGCGCGGAGGCATTTGGTCTGACGCAGTTGGAGTCAATGTCCTACGGTAAACCGGTTATCAATACGGACTTGGATTCGGGAGTCCCCGGCGTCTCCGTTCACGGCGAGACTGGACTGACTGTGCCGCCCGCGGATCCCCAGGCTCTGTCTGACGCCATCACGCTGCTTCTTCGGGATCAGAATCTACGTCGCAGACTCGGTGAAGCCGCCGCAATCCGGTTCCATCGTGAGTTCACCGTTGAGCGAATGGTCGCCCGGACGGCGGGAATCTACAGCGACGCGTTGGCAGTTCCAGAAATAGTGGGTGAACATGCTGACGCCGAGGTCTTGAGTTCCCTGCATGTTGCGTCCGCGGGCGGCCGCCACTAACGGTTGTTGCGGACTGGCCAAAGCGACTTGGTGATCAATGAGAGCCTGATGAGGAATCGATGTACTCCCTAATTCTGCTTGCCTCGGTTTCGTTTTCACTTGCCTTGGCATCAACGCCGTTGGTTAGAATCTGGTCGGAGCGTTTCGGCCTGCTGGATCACCCGGACGGGAACCGCAAGATTCACAACCGGCCTGTCGCTCGTGTCGGCGGAGTCGCCATCGCGCTGGCTTTCGTCGGGGCCTACCTGGTCCTGCTTGCCAGCCCCATGTACGGAGCTGAGATCGTCCGCAATCAGATCCCCACCGTGATCCGGCTCCTCCCGGCTGTCGCGGTGATGTTCGTCACTGGTCTGGTCGACGACATACGCGGTTCGAAACCGTGGCAGAAGCTGTTGGGACAGCTGGCGGCCGTACTCCTGGCCATGACAATCGGCGGTGTGGAAATCTCAGGGGTGCGCGGCTACGATCTGCCAAACTGGCTCAGTCTGCCACTCACGCTCGCTTGGCTGATTGGCTGCACCAACGCGGTGAACCTCATCGATGGCGTAGACGGTCTCGCCGCCGGGGTCGGCCTCTTTGCCACGATCACCACGCTGATCGCTGCGCTGTTGCATGGTGACTACGGCCTCGCCCTGGCGACGGCTCCCCTTGCAGGGGCGCTGCTGGGCTTTCTCCGATACAACTCGAATCCGGCCTCCATCTTTCTCGGCGACTGCGGCAGCCTCCCCATCGGTTTCCTGTTGGGAGTCTTCGCGGTCGAGTGGGGGCAGAAGTCCGCAACACTGCTCGGCATGACGGCTCCGCTGATGGCACTGGCCATCCCCCTGCTGGACACTTGCCTGTCGATCGTTCGCAGATATCTGCGACAGCAGCCGATCTTTGGCGCGGACAGGGGGCATATCCACCACAAACTGCTGGCTCAGGGGCTCACTCCCCGTCGCGTCACACTGGTCCTCTACGCAGTATGCGGCGTGGGCGCCGCGCTCGCCCTCCTGGGTAGCTTCTGGCAGGGATCCACCGGACCCGTCCTGGTGATTTTCTGTGTCGTCTCCCTGGCGGGCATCCGCTACCTCGGCTATGCCGAGTTCGGAGCTGCCGGCCAGATACTCTGCAACGGGTCACTCAGGTTGTTGCTGAGCCGCCAGATTGCACTCTCCGCATTTACCAAGGAGATGCAGTCGGCATCCTCGCCGGAGGCCTGCTGGCTGGCTATCCGCCAGAACTATCGCTCCTTTGGGTTCGCTGGTGTCCGCGCCAGAATGCAGGGCCAGGTTCTTCAGGATGGCGTCGAGTCTTCCGCGCCGCAGCTCTGGAGGCTGAGCATCCCTTTGTCTGACGGCGACTCAATCGAGTTCTGCCGCGAAGCCGGAGCCAGTTTGTGCCCCACCGGAGCCGGCGCCTTTGCAGAGGTGGTCGGCCAGATGCTCGATCACCGCCTCGCCCGGTTGCGGGTTCCAGTCATCCTCCGCCACAGAAGTCAGGTCGTTGCCCTTGGAATCGCCTTGCGCGCGCAGACGCCGATTCGCGAGGCCAAGTCGGCATGAAGTGCGGATGCAGACGGGACTCCAGCACATGCCCGGAACCACAGGACCACGAAATGCAAGCCATGCCTACAGCCAATCCTCGTGATCGCGGCACCCTCCGCATACTGTTCGCCGGCGGTTGCCACGTGCTCGGCTATCCCTTAGGCGAAGATGCCTCCTTTCCGGACGTCGTGAAACGCCGCCTCCGGCGGTACGGCACTCTCGCCGAACTGCACAGGCTGCCCTACATGAAACTCACGCATGCGGCTAAGCTACAGGCCGCCTGCGCTGCATGCCGGCCCGATGTGCTTGTGCTTCAACTCGGCCACTTTGAGTTGTCCCGCCCACTTTCGCAGTACCTGCGCTCGCTCCTGCGCTTCGACCGCGCGGGTGCAGCTAAGTCTGGAGCTGAACCTCCCGCCCGCCTGGTTCGCCACGCCCATATCTTCCGGGCCAAAGCCGGGATGAAACGAGCTTTCGATTGGGTGCTCGGTCATCCGCTAGTGGACTTCGTCCGGTTCGAAGCCCAACTGAACGCTCTTCTCGCTCAGACGCAGCGATGGGCGCCCCCCGCAGTTGTTCTCCTTAGCCCACTCCCTTGTGCGGATCCGCTTTCGATGTACTATCGGCGCCATGCGGCGTCGATCATGCAGCAGTCGGCTCACACCTACGGACTACAGTTTCTGAATCTGATCTCGTTGCTCCCGGACTTGAGCTTCGGCGCCGAAGAGAACTACTACGACGCCATCCATCTGGGCGGTCGCGGTCACAATCCTATTGGGGAGGCCGTCTCAGAGTGTATCGCCGCCACTCTATCCCTCAGCGACGCTCAGCCCGCTCTCTTATGAGTCGTTGCCTCAACTTCAGTTGGCTCGGTGCGTTGATCGCCCTACTGGCCCTCGCCGGTTTCGGGACGGCCCAGTCTCACCGCGCGGTGCCGTGTCTCGTTGGCCGCTGCCCCGATTGTGAATCCCCCCCCCGAAGCTGGCGGTTGGTCGTCCTCGGCTCTTCGACTGCCGCTGGCGCCGGCGCCGCACCCCGGGCCAACTCCTGGGAGGGGCGCCTCGCCAGCGCGACATCGGGTAAGGGTCTCACCGTTCTGAATGTGTCGATCAGCGGCACAAAGACCTCCGGCAGCCTCGACAGATTCGACCGCGACGTCCGGCCTTTGGAACCCGATCTTGTCGTGCTCGCCACCTCTGTCATGAATGAGAGTCCATTCAGCAACTTCCCCAGCCTGCGCCGTACCTACATGCAGAACACTCGGGAGTTGATTGCGCGAGTGCAGGAGATCGGGGCCATTCCCATTCTGGTCACGCCCTACCCAAGTGACGGTCTCACGCCCGCTCTCCGGCTGCAGATGCTGGAGATTGCCCGCGAGTTCGAGGCCGAAGGCGTTACGGTCTGGGATTTCTGGAATGCCATGGACGATGGTGCCGGCCGCTGGCTGCCCGGGCTCAGTTGGGACGGCATTCACGTTGGCAACACCGGCCACCTCGGCTTCTTCGAGAGCATTCCCTTGGGCTTCTTCGACTTTGCGCTTGCTTCCGATCATCCCCTCCCGTCCCGCCCGGCCTTTGGCTCATGGATTGCAGAGGCGGCCGATGGCGTGCATCCCGCTATCGCCGTCTCCCCTGCGTCGCCGGCGCCGTCCTGGAGCGCGGCCTTCTGGACCAGCAGTGATGGCAAGGATGACGAGAAGACCCTGCTCGAGGTCTACGGTCCACAGGTTCGCGTGCGGCGCATCGGGAAGCGATTCGAGCTCCTGTTACACGGCGAGGTTGTTGCCGCCGGCGATGCCTCTGAATCAGGCGGATTCCAGCACATCTGCGTCACGCATCAGTGGCTGACCGGCACCGTCACGCTGCACGTCAACGGCAAGGCTGCCGGCGCCGCCACTTCTTCCGCCCTGGAGCCGGCGGTGTTGTTTTCCCTCGGGAACACCGGCGAACGACCCGGTATCCAGGGGGATCGCGTCGCTCAGTTTCTCGTCTACCGAACGCCCCTCTGCGCCGAGGACGTCTGGGAACTGGCCTTGGGACGGGTTCCCGTGAAGTCCCTGGAGGCACACCTCCCGCTGGCTCAGTCGCCTGCACGGCGGAACCAGAATGTCGCGCCCACAATCGTGGATATCGCCATCTGGGGAGACTGGCGCTGGGTGCCGGACGGGCCGGGCGCCACTGCTGTGCGTTGAAAACTCCGGGCGCAAGCGAGGACCGCCTCACTCACCCGGCCAAGGCAACCACGTTGTCCCGATCGACCCGCACCGCGCACGACCGCTGGAACATCTCGATGTTTACCACAAGGCGGCAACTCTCCGGCGTCTCCACCAGTGTTCCCTCCACCCCGCTCAACGGGCCCGACGCGATCCGGATCCGCTGACCCGCCTCCAGGAATGGCCAAGGCTCCACCTCAGAGCCTGAAGCGAGCATCTTCCGGACGGCTTCCAGTTCCCTGTCCGGCACCGGCGCCGGTTCCCCGCCGAACGACACGATCATGCGCACGCCCGGTGTCCGCACCACCGTCGTGTGCTGCGTTCGGTCAAACCGGCAAAATACATAGCCCGGGAAAAGCGGCAGTTGCAGCGTCTTGGTGCGGTCTGACCACTGCCTGACCGCCAGGTACAGCGGAACGTACGTCTCCAGTCCCTTCGACGCCAAACCTCGCTCCGCGCTCTGCTCGTGCTGTGGACGGACCGTTACCGCGAACCACGGTGCGGCATTCACCCCGGTGCTGCCGCCGTTCGCCCCAACCGCGCTATGTGGATCAGCTATCTCTTCCACTCGCCCGCCTTTGAACGCCGTCGTCCATGCTCCGAATTTGAGCTCCCATTATACCTCCGCGGAAGTCCTGACCCGCTTCAGGCGTGCCGCCTCATGCCGGTCGTCAGCCGCACCGTCACCAGCGCTCCCAAATACAGCACAGCGCCCAGTAGAAGCGTGTTCCGCAGCCCCAAATAGATGGCCAAAAAAATCGCTGAACCCGAACCCAGCACGCTCGCCGCCGCGTTCAGAGACCATGCCCAACGTACTGACGGAGGGTGCCACGCCTCCAGCCGCGTCAGGCCCGATGGGAACGGCACGCCCATCACGAACCCCGCCGGAACGATCAGCGCCACCGTGATCATCACCCGCACCGCCAGCGGCAGCGCCGCACCCGCGTTGATGATCGGCGTTACCGCGAAGGCCAGCGCTGTCACCACGCCGGCCACGGCGATCAGTGTTTTGCCCAGTCGCCCGTCATCCCCGCGGATCAACCGCTTGCTGTAAAAACTCCCTGCGCCGCTCGATACCAGCATCGAAAAGATCACTACCGTCAGCGCGTACGTCGGATGGCCCAGGAATAGAACCAGCTTCTGGATCAGCCCCACCTGGATCAGGATGTAGCCCGCGCCCAGGCACAGGAAATACAGCAGAAACGTGGGCACGCCCCTCTCGCGGGGCAACCGCGTGCCCAGCAGAAACGGCGGCAGCGCCAGCGTGATGATCGTCGCCATTAAACTCACACCCAGCATATAGAACAGCGTCGGGACCGCCAGATTCACCTTGAAATCCGCACTCCCGCGCGTGTCGCTCTTCTGGAAACTGAATACGTCGCGCGGCTGCACCGTGTAGAAAAAGAACGGCCGGTCATCCACCACGGGCGAGACATCGTAGCGGTAGTTTTCATAGAACGCAGCGACGTCTTTGGTCGTCAGGAACGTTGTGAACGGGTTGTCCGGCGCCTGTCCGGGTAGATACATGATCTCGAAGTTGCCCTGCATCGCTGCCAGTCCGCCGCGTTCCAGATCCTCCACCCGGAACGGCTTCCGCGAGATGATCACCGTGTCCGTCGCGCCCCACTGCTTCAACTTCTGCACATCCTCCCGCACCACCATCACATGGCGCCAGGGTTCCTTCTCGCCCAGTTCCAGCAGAGCCTCGCGCGCCAGAGCCAGCAGCCGCAGCGACTCCCGCGGCGGATCGAAACCCCAGCGCGTGAACGCCAGAATGCCGTCATCCGTCAGGTGCGAGAGGTAGTCGACAAACGCCTCTTTCGTATAGAGGTTATTCTCTGAAAGCGCGAATGCGCCGGCTGCCGTCGATGCCCACGTGTCCACCAGCGTCGCCTGTAGTACCTGATACTTCTCCGGGCTCCGCCGCACGAAACTGCGCCCGTCCTCCACCACGATCCGCACTCCGGGCCGCTGGTACAGCCCCCGGCTCGCCTCGCGGTACCGCCCCTTCATGATCGTCTCGGCGATGATCGGGTTGATCTCCACGCCGGTCACGTCAGTCGAGCCCGATGCAATCGCCCGCGCCACGTCCCAGCCGCCGCCCGACCCGATAATCAGCGTCTTTGCGCCCGGCCGCATCCGGTAAGGGAACGCCGGGCCGTGCTTCGCCAGTTCGGCCCGCTCAGCTTCCGTCAGATGGTCCAGGTCGAATCGCGGAATGCCTGTCGTCGCGTCGGCGTCGATGACGATCAGCGGATCCGCGCCCGGAGCTTCCGTCACCGAAATCCGCGAGAAACTGTTCCACTGCACGAACGCCTCGCCCGCCAGTTTTACGCCCTTCGCCGACGTGATGTCGAGAATCGGAGTTCGTTTGTTGCCAATAATCAGTGCCACCAGGAACAGTGCCACCGCCGCGGCCACAGCTCTGCCCCTGCTGGAACGCGCCAGGCCGAACCATACCGCGGAAGCCGTGGCCAACAGTACCCCGGCCGCCAAAACCGCGCCAGGGCCGCCCAGGACGTTCAGAAAGGGGATCACCAGCAGACATCCGGCCGCCGCGCCGATCAGATCGTAGAAATACACCCGCTCCACGCGGTGGATCGTCTCCGAGATCGCCAGCGAAACCACCATGCCCGACAGCACAAACGGCAGCGCCGCCGCGAAATACACCAGCGCCAGCGTCACGAATCCCACTGGCAGCCCTGCCAGATAGAGGATCAGCGCCAGCGAACCGATCACCGCCCCGGCGTTGGCCAGCGACAACCACGCCAACCGGCTGAATAGCGCCTCCGCTCTCACCGTCACGTAGTAGGAGAGCACCCCGCCGGCGCCCAGTCCAAATAGCGCAATCGAGATCGCCAGGAACGCAAAATGGTAGTAAAACACCACCGAAAAGATGCGCGTCAGGGTCAGTTCGAGGATCAGCGTCGCTGCCGTGGTGAGGCCCACCGCGGCGTAGAGAATCGGCCAGGCGGCGGTTCTCCCGGGGAGAGAAGAAGAGACAATCGACAATCCACTATGATACAGGCTCAGCGCGCGAACAGCAGCGGCGCGCCGTAGCCCATCTGGTGGTACCGCACGTCCGGACACTGCGTTTTAAGCGCAGCCTCAAACATGTAAGGATTGCACTGGTTGTTCGGGAACATGTCGTAGTGGCATGGGATCGCCGCCTTCGGCTTCACAGCCGCGGCCAGTTGCGCCGCTTCCCAGAACGACAGATTGTTGTACCCGCCGTTGATGCACGTGATCAGGATATCCGGCTTGTGCGCCGCCGCCTCGTGCAGCAGATCCGTGTAGTCCGTATCGCCAGTCATGTAGATCTTCGGCCCGTTGCCGAATTGCAACAGAAACCCCATGTGGTTCAAATCCGAGGTTTCCGTCGGCAGCCCGAACATGCACCGCAACTTC
>CAYVDY010000253.1:0-9496 GCA_964450255.1 uncultured Candidatus Solibacter sp.
CGCCGTGCCAGTTTGGTGGCGATCCCGATTGCAGCCAGTGCGGGTGCATGGCTTCGATGGCCCTGGCCGCCGTCGGCACCTACAAGGTGGGCGGGCTCATTCCGGTGGGTGCGCTGTTCCGAGGCTCGGTGAAACTCGGGGCGTTGCGGCGTCCAGTCGGGCTTCCGGACTTCGCCGAGCAGGATCCGCTGCGGGTTCTCCGCTAAACGGCTACCAGGCGTCCCGATTGGTGATGGTGACCCGGTAGGGCGGTTTACCCTTTTCCGCCGGGTCCATTGTGAAGATCTCGGAGGTCTTGGCGGCGTCGTAACCGCGCCACAGCCACGAGAGGGATTCGGGCAGGTCGAGCGACGCCTGAGAACCGTTATGGGCGGCCTGTCCGAAGCGGAAGTGGTAGTCGTACTCCTGCATCTTCAACGAGTTGGCGAGCTGGATATTTTGCAGGGGCCACGACCCGTGCGAGTTCTCCAGGTCGTCGGCGCCATCGCTCATCCAGATGCGGATGTTCCGCTTAGACTGCTTGCGGACGTAGAACGGATAGAGATTGCCGCCGTCCTGCTTGTCCTGCGGGCGCCATTGGATCGAGGTGTAGCTGCCGATGGTGGAGTGCACGCGGCTGAACTTCTCCGGCATAAACCAGGCGGCTGTGAACGAGCAGATACCGCCGGAGGACTCGCCGCCGATAGCGCGACTATAGCCGTCCGGGCGCAGTTTGTAGCTCTTCTCCACTTCGGGCAGCACCTCTTCCAGCAGGAATCGCGTGTAGCGGTCGCTGACCGTGTCGTACTGAACGGAGCGCATGGCCCTGCCGTCGGGGGCGAAGCCGGGCGCGATCAGAACGTGCACCATAGGCGGGATGAGCTTCTGGTGCACCAGGTTCTCGGTGACCGTGAAGAGGCGCATGCGGGAGAGATCACCGGCGATCAGGCCCTGGCCATCCTGCCAGACCATCAGCGGCGCCGGGCTGGCGGGATCCACGCCGGGCGAAACGTAAAACCAGTAGTCGGCCTTCATGCCGTCGTAGATTGTGCTCACGATCGTGCGTTTTTCGCTCAATTTACCCCTTGGAACACCACTTTTGGGATACGAATCGGGGTTGTAGCCGGTGAGGTCGGCGCGGGCGCCCAGCGCCTTGCCTTCGGCGCTGTATTGATACGAGTGGGTGACGCCGGTGCGCATCTTCTCCAGGCGGAGCCAGAGGTTCGAGCCTTCGATGCGAGCCATCGTCAGCGGGGGCTGCTGGTTGATGGAGACGGAGACAGGCACGTCTGAGGCCGCGACGAAAAGGAAGTCCTGCCCCCAGACCGCGACCCCGCCTTTTGGCGAAAGGGTCTTGCTGATTTGTTCCGCCAGGCCGGGCGCGGCAGGTCCGAGGCGCGCGGTGTTGATCAACTGCTCCAGCGGATGAACCTGGGCGAGGGCGGCGCAACTGAGTAGGGCGGACAGGGTGATGAGCTTCATGGCTTGACGGGAGCGGCTTTCTGTTCGAGAAACTGGACGATGTCTTTGAACTGGCGGCGCCGAGCCTGGCTCAGCGCGGTTTGCGAGCGGGCATCGGCGGCCTGTAAATCGGCGCCGCCGTCGGCGAGCGCCCGAACCGCGGGCAGGCAGTTCTGCGTCGTGGCGAGATGGAGCGCGGTGCTGCCGGAGCTGGTGCGTACGTCGATTTCCGCGTGCGCGGCGAGCAGCCCAGGGATGGCGGCGGCGTGGCAGGCTCGGGCGGCCAGATGGATGGGGCGATAACCTTCGGGCCCGCTGACGGAGGCGTCAGCTTTGGCGGCAAGGAGCACGGTAACGGTTTCGTCGTGGCCGCCCTGCGCGGCGAGCCAGAGTGGTGTGACGCCGGAGCGGGAGGGCGCATCCACCTTCGCGCCAGCGGCAAGAAGTGGGCGGACCATCGGCAGGCGGCCTTCGGCGGCGGCGTAGTGGAGCGCAGTCTGGCCGCGGCGGTTTTCCGTGGCGTCCAACTCCGTGGCGCTCTTTAGCAGCAGCGTGAGCGCATCGGGTCGGCCCGAAGCGACTGCGGCGTGGAGCACAGTCTCGCCGTTCCAGCGGCGTGTGCCAGGCTTGGCGCCGGCGGCAAGGAGGATTTTTAGTATCTCAACCTGGCCGCGGCGGGCGGCCGTCAGCAACGCGGTCTCACCATCTTCCCCGGCCGCGTTGACGTCTGCGCCTTTGCTGAGAAACTCACTGACGCTCTGCGGTGTGCCGTTGGCGCACGCCTCCAGCAGGTTGGCCGGGGGCGGCGCCTCCTGTGGCGCCAGCAGCGAAAATAGAAGAAGTATCTGGGTTCCCAAGTCTGGTTGTTGTTATACCATACATAAAACGGCATGAAGCGATTCACGGTTGGGGCTGTGTTCGTTCTGGCGGCGGCGCTGCCTGTCCGCCCGGCGGCGGCAGACGCGGAGCGCGAGCGCGTCTACCAGTCCCAGGTGCGGCCCTTTCTCAAGCAGTACTGCGCCGCCTGCCAC
This sequence comes from uncultured Candidatus Solibacter sp., assembly GCA_964450255.1. GTDB lineage: Bacteria > Acidobacteriota > Terriglobia > Bryobacterales > Bryobacteraceae > Paludibaculum. The sequence continues at coordinate 2,472 of CAYVDY010000253.1, forward strand.
AACGCCCGCGTGAAGACCGGCGGCGTGGCCGTGGACGCGTACCTCAACGGCGATTCCATCGCTGCCCACAATGGCGAATGGGAAAAGATCCTGCGCAAGATCCGTACCGGCGAGATGCCTCCCTCCGGGTTGCCGCGCGCGCCGCAGACAGCGATCAATGATCTGGTCGCCTTCGTCGGCGGCGAGTTGGATCGTGCGGCCGCGGCCAGGCCGGATCCGGGGCGCGTGACCACACACCGCCTGAATCGCGCGGAGTACAACAATGCGGTCAGGGATCTGCTCGCCGTGGATTTCCGTCCCGCCGACGATTTTCCGGCGGATGATTCCGGCTACGGTTTCGACAACATCGCCGACGTGCTCTCGCTGCCGCCGGTACTGATGGAAAAATATCTCTCCGTGGCTGGCAAGGTGAGCCGCCAGGCGTTGGGCCGCATGAGACTGGATCCGGTGCTGGAGCGTCACAACGCCCCGCGCGACCGGCCGCAGAATCAACGGATCAGTGAAGCGGCGCCGGTGGGTTCGCGCGGCGGCATGGAAGTGGAGCATCGGTTTCCGGCCGACGCGACCTACCTGCTGCGCGGCCGGCTGCGTTTCTCTCCCGATCCGAAGGTGGCCGAGTTCCTGGATTTCCGCCTGGACGGCAAGCTGCTGAAGCGTGTCGAAGTGCAGTTCAAGCCGTCGGACGAGGACGAGGAGTTGCGGCGCTTCGAGATCAAAGTGCCCGTCACGGCGGGGCGTCACCGGCTGATGCTGAGCTTCCTGCGCGACGATTCGAAGAACGAAAGCCCGACCCTGGAGATCGCGGCGGGCGGCAAGCCCCGGCGCAATCAGATGGCCGTCGATTGGCTGGAAGTTGGTGGGCCCTTCGACATCACCGGGCCGGGCGACACGCCGAGCCGCCGCACGGTCGTGAGCTGCAAGCCTGCCAGTGCGAAGGACGAGGAGCCTTGCGCTTCGGCGATTCTGACCAGGCTCGCCCGGCGTGCTTGGCGGCGGCCGGTGACCGCGGCCGAGACGGCCAAGCTGGCGCGGTTCTATCGCATGGGCAGAGCGGACAGCGGCGAGTTTGAGGGCGGCGTGGAGCTGGGGCTGAAGGCGATTCTGGTGTCTCCGCACTTCCTGTTCCGCGTGGAGCGGGAACCGGCGGTGAAGACAGCGGGCGCCTACCGCATCAGTGATCTGGAACTGGCGTCGCGGCTGTCGTTTTTCCTGTGGAGCAGCATCCCGGACGAGACCCTGCTGGGGCTGGCTGAGCGTGGGGCGCTGCGGCAGCCTGCGGTCCTCGAACGCGAAGTGCGGCGGATGCTGGCGGACCCTCGTGCGTCCGCGCTGACTTCAAATTTTGCCGGCCAGTGGCTGCATCTACGCAATCTGGCCAGCCTCAAGCCGGACCCGGTGCTGTTCCCGGATTTCGACAACGATCTGCGCGAAGCCATGCAGCGCGAGACGGAGATGTTCTTCGAGGCCGTGGTGCGCGAAGACCGCAATGTCCTGGACTTCATCGACGCGCCGTTCACCTATCTGAATCAGCGCCTGGCGGCATACTACGGCGTGGCCGGCGTGGAGGGGCGGCGGTTGCGCAGAGTCGATCTTCCGGCGGGCCTGCGCGGTGGCGTGTTGACCATGGCCAGCGTGCTGACTGTGACTTCCTACCCAACGCGCACGTCGCCGGTGATTCGCGGCAAGTGGGTCTTGGAGAACTTGCTGGGCGCGCCGCCTCCGCCTCCGCCGCCGGATGTGCCGGCGCTGGTCGAGGCATCCATCGGGAAGACGATGTCGATGCGGCAGCAGATCGAGCAGCATCGCGCCGATCCATCCTGCGCGGCATGTCACGCCAAGATGGACCCCATCGGATTTGCGCTGGAAAACTTCGACGCCGTGGGCCGCTGGCGCACAAAAGAGGGCGGCTTCGACATTGACGCATCGGGCAAAATGCCCTCGGGCGAGTCGTTCCAGAACGCCTCGGAGTTGAAGCGCATCCTGCGCGCCAATCCCGAAGAATTCCTCCTGTGTTTCACGGAGAAGCTGATGACGTACGCCCTGGGGCGCGGCGTGGAGCGCAACGATAAGCCGCTGATCCGCGGCATGGTGCGCGGCTCGGCTCAGGACAACTATAAGTTCTCATCCATCGTGCTGGCGATTGTCCGCAGCGCACCATTCCAGATGCGCCGCGCGGCTGATGTTTCCGTACAAACAAAAGAGGGGCGTCATGTTGGTGACTAAGAAAGCTCTTTCCAGGCGGTCTCTGTTGCGGGGAATCGGTGCGTCGCTGGCGCTGCCCGCGTTGGACGCGATGGTGCCGGCGCTGGCGCGCGGGGCGGGGCAGACTCAGCCGCTGCGGCTGGCGTTTGTCTACGTGCCGAACGGGATCATCATGAAGCATTGGACGCCGGCGGCGGAAGGGCGCGACTACGCGATGCCGGCGGCGATGGAGCCTGTGGCTGCCTACCGCGAACAGTTGCTGGTGCTGAGCGGACTGTCTCAGAAGAACGGCCGCGCACTCGGCGACGGGCCAGGCGATCATGCGCGTGCGGCGGCATCGTTTCTCACCGGTTTTCACCCGAAAAAGACGGAGGGCGCCGACATCCACAACGGCGTGTCGGTGGATCGGGTGGCGGCGCGCGCTATCGGCCAGGCCACTCGCTTTCCTTCGCTGGAATACGGACTGGAGGGCGGGGGACTGGTCGGCAATTGCGACAGCGGGTATAGCTGCGCGTACACGAATTCGATCGCCTGGAGCGGGCCGCAGACTCCGCTGCCGCCGGAACTGAATCCCCGCGCGGCCTTCGAGCGGCTCTTCGGCGATGGCGAACTGCACGACCGGGCCACGCGGCTCAAACTGGCGCGGCAGGACCGCAGTCTGTTGGATTCCGTCCTGGAAGACGCGGGCCAGTTGCGCAGCGGCCTCGGCTCGACGGATCAGTTGAAGCTGGATGAATATCTGAGTTCCGTGCGTGCCATCGAGCGGCGCGTGCAGACGGCGGAAAAGCAGGATCTGGAGAAGAAGAACGACGCCAGCCGCGATCCCACTCTGCCGAAGCCGGCGGGTGTCCCGACGACGTACGAGGAGTACGCGCGGCTGATGTTCGATCTGATGGCCGTGGCATTCCAGACGGATTCGACACGCGTGGCGACATTCCTGATGGGACGCGAAGGCAGCAACCGGACGTACCGTTCCATCGGCGTGCCGGAGGCGCATCACGGCATTTCGCACCACATGGGCTCAGCCGAGAAGATCGACAAGCTGGCGAAAATCAACCGCCTGCATGTCGAGTTGTTCGGATCGTTTCTGGCGAAGATGAAGTCGATTCCCGATGGCGACGGCACGCTGCTGGATCACACGCTGGTGGTGTACGGCAGCGGACTCAGCGACGGCAACGCGCACTCGCATGTGGATCTGCCGGTGCTGCTGGCCGGCGGCGTCAACGGCGCGTTCAAGATGGGCCGGCACGTGCGCTATCAGGCGGAGACGCCGCTGAATAACCTGTTCTTGTCCCTGCTGGAGACGGCGGGCGTGAAGGAAGAGACGCTGGGTGACAGCACGGGTAAGCTGGAGAGGTTGAGTGAACTGACGGCCTAGGAAGTTGCTGCGGCACAGGTCCAAAACGACGATAGTTCTTCTCGCGGCCATCGCCACGCTGGCGGTTATCGCGGTCCGGCCCCACTATCTCGTCTCCATTCTGCGCTTCTTTCAGCCTGCGGCTACGTGGGACTTCCCTGAAGCCGCCAACCGTGTGGCCCTCACGTTCGACGACGGCCCCGATCCGACCTTCACGCCCCAGGTTCTGGCCATCCTCGCACGCGAGGGCATCCCGGCGACCTTCTTCCTGATCGGTGAACGGGCCAGGAGCTTCCCGCAAATCGTCGCCGAGATTCGCGCCGGCGGCCATGAGATCGGCAACCATAGCTGGTCCGGACGCGCGACGTTTTTCGTGCCCGAGGCGGAGTTCCCCCAGGACCTGCTGCGCACAGAGCGAGTTCTGGAACTTCACCCGGGGCCGGTGAAGTGGTTCCGCCCCGCCAGTGGTTGGGTGCGCGTCTGGCAGATTCGTGCCGCGGAGAGCCTCGGCTACACGTGCGTGCTCGGCTCCTCCTACGCGTTTGACCCCTACCAGCCTCCGGCCGGGTTCATTGCGTTGCTCATCCGGCGTACGCTGCGTCCTGGAGGCGTAATCGTCCTGCACGACGGGGGTGGCGACCGGAGCAACACCGTCGCGGCGCTGCCGGAAATCATTCGCGAGGCGCGCAGCCGCGGGTTCCGATTCTCGCGCTTGAGTGACATGGCGGATGCGAGGTAGTTCGAAGCGCTCAGCCTGTGGCATCATCACCGGAGAGGGGCCCTCTGCCAGCCATGAACCGTCTCCTATCCATCACCTGCGCTATTGTTCTGCTCTCGCTGGGCACGGCTGCCTTTGCACCGTCCGTCGAGCCGTTCTTCTTTCTACAAATGGCCGATCCTCAATTCGGCATGTTCACCGCCGACCGCGACTTCGCTCAGGAGACTCTCAACTACGAGTTCGCCATCGCCTCGGCCAACCGGTTGAAGCCGGGCTTCGTCATTGTCTGTGGCGACCTCGTGAATAAGCCCGGCGACGCGGCGCAAATCGCCGAGTACGAGCGGATCACGAAGCGGCTCGATCCCTCCATCCACCTCTACTCAGTGGCGGGCAATCACGACGTCGGCAACGAGCCCACTCCGGATGCGCTGGCCAGCTACCGCCGCCGCTTCGGTGCCGATTACTACAGTTTTCGGGAAGGCCCGGTATACGGCATCGTGCTGAACTCCAGCCTGATCCACTCGCCCCAACTGGCGCCGGAAGAGTCAGCCCGGCAGGACGCGTGGTTGCAGACCGAACTGGCGAAGGCCAAGAACTCCGGCGCGCCGCACATCGTGATCTTCCAGCACCACCCCTTCTTTCTCGCGAAGGGCGACGAGCCGGATCAGTATTTCAACATCCCGCTGGCGCGCCGCCGCCCGCTTCTCGACTCGTTCCGCGAAGCCGGAGTCCGCTTCATCTTCGCCGGCCACTACCATCGCAACGCGCTCGGCCGCGATGGCGCCATCGAGATGGTCACCACCGGGCCCGTCGGAATGCCGCTGGCCGAAGGCAGTTCGGGCTTCCGCGTTGTTCGCGTGGCCGGCGCGCAGATCACTCACCAGTATCTGGACTTCGCCCACCTCCCCAACCGGCTGACACCGTGAGTTACTCCTCCATGCCGCCTCGGATTCCAGGCCCCGGGAAGCGGAACACGGAGTTCAGAAATAGCACGTTCAACCCGTCCATGTAGGCGCGGTAGTTCGGATCGGCAGTGAACGCCACCACGGCGCCGCGGCCTTCGTTCTGCACGGCCACCACCGGCTTGAAGGCGAGTTGCTTGCGGTTTTCTTCCCAGATGTAGCCCGACGCCAACAACTGGTCCGCAGCCTCGAACGTGACCACGTTCACACCCTTGTCCTGCTTCATCGGCGCGTAGATAGTGCGTCCGTTCAACAGCACATTGACCGTCTCTGCCACTCCGGCGCCGATCCATGTTTCCGGATCCACTCTGGCCTTCAACAATACGCCTGCCACGGCATCCGGCAGTTCCGCGTCCGCTCGAATCGCTTTCTGATAATCCTCTGCCGAAGTCAGAATTTTGCCGGGCGGCGGCGGCTGCGGGCCGGCGCCGGCCGCTGCCGGTTTCGCCGTCTCGGCAGGCTTCGCCCCTTCCTTTGCCAGGCCCTCCTGCTGGAGCGCCAGAAGCCCTACGGCCGGACTCGCCAGATAGCCCACCGCGCCGCCGATTCCGATCAACACTCCGCCATTTCTCACCCACGCCTTCAACCGCTCAGCTGCCGCCGGAGCAATGGCGGTTCCATACGAGCCTCCGTCCGGCATGATGATCACCTGGAAACGGCTGAGGTCCGCCATGGCCAGCGACGAAACGCGCAACGCCGTCACGGGATAGCCATACTGCCGCTCCATGACGAATCGCGTGTGCCCCGCAGATAGCGACGACACCGGCGTGTCCCACAGCAGCGCCACCACCGGTCTCTTCACCACCTTTACGTTGTTGCTGCCGTAGTCGATGCCCGCCTCCACCCAGCTGGAATTCGCCGCGACCACCTCCGCCCCGCTCGACGCCGCTGCCTTCGCCACTTTGTCGTGCAGGTCCGCCGCGCCGCCCTGCACCATCACGATCAGCGTGCCGCTGGGGTACTTCCGTCCACCCTGCGAAAACGCCTTCCCGGCCGACAGCACCCGCAAATCCGCCCGCAATGCCGCGGTCAGAAAGCGGCCCGCGGCCTGTGTGCCCCACGGGATCACGTAGGCGACCTGTGCCTTCCCAGGAGCGGCCGCTTTGGGCGTGTACAGCCCCTGCACGGGCGCGAACGTGCCGGCCGATACTTCCCCCGCCGCGACGCACTCGACGTTGTACAGCAGCGGCAGAGACCATGCGGTGACGTCGTAAATCTCGCTGCTCAGCCCCTTCTTCCGGCGCCGTTCCTGCTCCTTCACAAACTCCGCCGCCATCTGCGTCTGCGTGTCCAACAGGGTCCGTGCCAGCCGCTGCATCGATTGCGCCATCGGCACTACATACGATCCGGCCGGGTACTCCTTCCCGCCGTTCCGGAACGCATCCTTCGCCTGCTTCACTTCCAAGCCCTGTCCCGCCAGCACGTGCGCCAGCTTGTCCACCGCCGATACGTCGCCGCGGCGCGCCAGGATGTACTCCTTCACGGCGCTCTTCTGGCCCTCCGCCAGCGCGGTCACGTGGTAGCTCCGGAACTCCTCCAGCAACTTCTGCCGGTTCGCCGCTGCCGTCTCGCACGTGGACATTGAAGCGACAAAGTGCTTCCGCACGCTCTCCCGGAACGTGTAGAGCGTCTCGTCGCTGCGCCGCACAACCAAACCGCGCACGCTGGCGTTCTCATACGTCATCCCGAGCCCGCCCAGGAACGACGGCCACGATCCGCCGTAACCGGGATAGAAGAGGTCGAAAACTTCACGTTCCTGGAAGTCGCAGCTTTTCCACACCGGCGT
>CAYVDY010000254.1:0-9489 GCA_964450255.1 uncultured Candidatus Solibacter sp.
AGCGCGAGGGGGCCGCGGAAGGAGGAGAGGGACTCGATGAACTGCAGGTCGCGGATGGGAGATAGCGTGCGCGAGACCTAGTTGCCGAGCGGGGTGTTGCCGGGCACGGTGAAGGTGGGGAAGGCGGCGGCGCTGACGCCGGTGAGGCCGAGGACGGCGGCGATGTTTTCGCCAGCGCCGTAGCGCTGGTCAATGAACTTGCGCTGGAGAAAGCTCACCTTCAACTCGTTGATGAGGTTCGGGCTGAAGGTGTGGGTGTGGCTGCCGAGGATGCTCTGGATACGGGCGTCGTTGAGGTTGGCGTTGGGGTCGGATTTCGGCAGACCGAAGGAGCCGAGGTTCTCGATGAACGAGTCGTTGATGTAGTAGCGGAGGGTGAGCTGGTCGTTGGCGCGGAGGCGGTGATCGAGCTTGACGACGCCGATGTCGCGGCGGAGGGTGGAGTTGGCGTTGGCGCCGAAGTTGGCGGCTCCGGCGCGATTGGGCTGTGGCCAGTAGGAGACGAGATTACGGGCCACGGGGTCGAAGCGGGACGCCGGGATGATGTTGCTGGCGAAGGGCTGGCGGTCGCGGCCGACGGTGGTGGCGGGATCGTAGATCAGGTTGGGGAGGGCGGAGAAATCGCCAGCGGCCTGAGCGGCGGTGGGCACGGTCTGGAGGGCGATGGAGCTGGAGAGCTGGCGCGTCTCCTCCCAGGTGGCGAAGAAGTGAGTTTTGTCTTTGCGGATGGGGCCGCCGAAGGAGGCGCCGTACTGATTCAAGCGCAGGGGCGGGCGCTGGACAGCGAAGAAGTTGCGTGCATCGAGGACGCTGTTGCGGAGGAACTCGAAGGCGCTGCCGTGAAACTGGTTGGTGCCGGAGCGGGTGGAGAGCTCGATGATGCCGCCGGTGGAGTGCCCGTATTCAGCGGCATAGGTGTTGCTGAGGACGCGGAATTCCTGCATGGCGTCCATGGGGAGGCTGGTCATCTGCTGGGGGCGTGTGAGGCCAACGGCGTTGGTGACATTGCCGCCATCGAGGGTGAAGTTCTGGTTGCGGGCGCGGCCGCCGGCGATGCTGAAGATGGGGTAGTTTTCGGCGCCGGAGCCGCTATCGATCATGACGACGCCGGGGGCGAGGGCGGCCAGGGAGGTGGCGGCGCGGTTGGGCATGGGCAGGCCGGAGACCATTTTGCGGTTGACGAGCTGGCCGGTGCTGGAGGTCTGGGACTCGGTGAGGGGGGCGGAATCCTCGACGGTGACGGTGGTATTGGACTGGCCGACCTGGAGGGTGAGGTCGAGGGCGACAACGGCGCCTACGGTGAGGGTGATGCCTTGGCGGGCCAGGGTGTCGAAACCGACTCTGGCGATTTCGACGCGGTAGCCGCCCGGGGGGAGGGAGGGAACGCGGTAGATGCCTGACGAATTGGTGACGGTTTCGAGGCGGGAGCCGGAATCGGTGTTAATGACGGAGATGACGGCTTCGGAGATGGCGGCGCCGGTGGCGTCGGCGACGGTACCGGTGAGGGTGGCGCTGCCGGTTTGGGCGCAGCAGAGACCGAGGACTCCGGCGAAGGCAAGGGAAAGGGTAAGCGGAGTCGAGTGTCTCATATTCTATAGAGAATGTCATGATTGACGATGAGGCGTCAAGATATTTAATGAAATCCCTATAGGGTTAGCGGTGTATTCGTCTACTGTTAGGGAGTTGGCGGTGAGGCGGGGACGGTCTTGGCGCAGCGGAAGCCTACGTTGGGGGCGGTCATTCTTGCGGGGAGGGTGATGAACTCGTAGGCTACGGCGTGGGCGATGGGGCGGTCGAAGCTGCCGCCTTTGGCGGCGTACCAGGGTTCGGTGGCGGTGGGGGGCGGGTTGAGGACGGCGGCGAGGGCTTTGACGGCGCCTTCGCTGGGTTGGCGCGTTTCGTCTACCCATTCCCACACATTTCCTGCTAAGTTCATGACTCCATAGGGACTTCCTGCGCCTTGGAGGGAGTTGGCGGGGGCCAGGGGCTTGTTGTCGGTGACGGCTTTATCGGGGTCGGGGTCGTTGCCCCAAGGGTAGATGCGGCCGTCGGAGCCTCGGGCGGCTTTTTCCCATTCGAGGGGAGTGGGGAGACGCTTGCCGGCCCAGGCGCAGAAGTCCTTGGCTTCGATTGTGGCGACGTTGACGACGGGGAGGTCGGGGGCGGCGGTGGGTACGGGGCGGTTCTTCTCCTGGGCGAAGACGGCGTAGGCGGCGTTGGTGACTTCGGTTTTATCGATGTAAAACGTGGGGAGTTCGGCTTTGTGGCGGTCTTCGCCGGCCTGGAATTCGCCTTTGGGGACGATGACGAGGTCGCCGGCGGGGCTCTTGATGATGGGCTCGGGGGAGCTGCGGACGGCGACGGAGGTGCGGATGGCGTCGAGCTTCCACATGGTGAGGCCGATGAAGCCGGCGACCACGACGAGGGCGAAGGCGAGCATGAGGCCGGTGACCTTTTTGCCGGAGTGGAGGGGCTTGGGCGGGGCGACGGGCTCGGGCTCGGGCGGGGCTCCGCCTTCGAGGGCGCGGATGACTTCGCCGAAGGTGGCGGGGCGGTCCTCGGGTTTCTTAGCGGTCATGCGGACGATGAGGCTGACGAGGGGTTGCGGGAGCTGGACGGCCAGGAGGGCGTCGAGCTTGAGGGGCTCGTGGAGGATCTGGTAGAAGAGGCGCTCGACGGTTTCGCCTTCGATGGGGCGGACGCCGGTGAAGAGTTCGTAGAGGAGGATGCCGTAGGCGTAGATATCGACGCGTTCGGTGGCGGGTTCGCCCATGACCTGCTCGGGCGACATGTAGTAGGGGGTGCCGACCTGGAAGCCGGTTTTGGTGAGGTGGAGGTCCTGACTTTTGGCGATGCCGAAGTCCATGAGGCGGACGCGGCCGGCGAGGTCGATGTGGAGGTTATCGGGCTTGATGTCGCGGTGGATGAGCTTCTTGGTGTGGACGTATTCCAGGGCTTTGGCGCCCTGGATGGCGATGTTGAGCTTATTGGCGAGGTCGCCGGTGGTGTTGCCTTTGATGGCGGAGCGGAGGTCCGCGCCGGTGAGGAACTCCATGACGATGTAGGGGTGGCCGAGTTCCTGGCCGTAATCGAAGATGCGGATGATGTTGTCGTGGACGAGGGAGGCGGACATTTTGGCTTCGGCCAGAAAGCGGGCGCGGGTGTCCTCGTCGGCGGCGCCTTCGGGGGTGAGGATCTTCACGCAGACAGTGCGGTTGAGCACGGTGTCTGTGGCCTGGAAGACGTGCGACATGCCGCCTCCGAGGAACCGTTCGAGAAGATATTTGCCAAACTGTGCCGGGAGTTCCATGTAGTTATTTTCCGAAGTGATACAGAAGGATACCGTAGCCGACGCCTGCTTCGTCCGTGGTGCGGGCGACCTGGAAGGCCATGTACTTGCCGTCGGTGGAGACTACGGGATTGGATGCCTTCCAGGTCTCGTAGTCGTTGAAATGCGTGAGGCGCTCGAAGGACTTGCCGGTGCCATCGAGCTTGAGCTTCCAGATATCGATATCGCGGAAGAGCTGGGTGGCGCCCATGCGGACTCCCTGCTGATCGGATTCGACGAGGGTGTGGAGGCCGTCGGGGAAGATGCCTTCGACTTCGTTGTAGCTGCCGATGGACTTGGACTGGTTGATGGTCTCTTTGGTGGCGAGGTTGATGGTCCAGACGGTGGAGAGGCCCTTGGGTTCGTAGCAGGTGTAGGTCATGCGGCGATCGTTGTCGTAGAAGTCCTGGGCTTCCAGGGTGCAGCCGTCGGCGGCCTGTTTGGAGATTACGACGGTCTTGTTCTTTAGTGCCGGGATGGTTGGATCGACTTCGGTGAGGATGAGGTTGGAGGCGCCTCTGGGGAGATTGGGGTTCTGGCCGGAGGTTTCTGAGAACGAGATGAGCATGGACTTCTTGGAGATGGCGGCGCCTTCGCTCATTTTCTGATTGAGGCGGACGGGTTTGGAGCCGGGCTTTTTGGAGAGGAACCAGAGTTCGTTGTCGCGGCCGCGGCTGGTGCGGATGTCGGTGAAGCGTTCGGCTCCGATGAGGAGGTAGTCTCCGGTGGAGAGGTGCATGACGCGGAGGAAGGCGGCGCCGGGGACGTTGCAGGTGAGGCAGCGGATGATGCGGGTTTTGAGGTTGATGGTGAAGGCGTCGCCGAAGCTCTTGGCCATGAAGGCGACTTCGGTGTTATCGGGGGAGAAATCGGCGCGTTCTCCGAAGTGGGTGAGTTTCTCGATGTTCTTGGGGAGGTGATCGAGAGGGTTGGCTTGCTTGCGGGGGGATTGGGCGATGAGGGTCAGGGGGAGGAGGAGGGTGGCGATGAGCTTCATGGTTGTACCTTGCATTCCGGAGCATATGGCCCCATGCGGGGATAGTATTTCACGGCGCGGACCAGTTCGGCGATCTGGCGGAGATGGCCGAGATCGTGGAAGGCCCATTCGGCGAGGAGGTTTTCGAGAGTGATGGAACCGAGTTCGGGGTGGCGGGCAGTGCGAGTCATGTGGACCGGCGTCACGGATTGCAATGCAGCGAGTGTGGTGCGGCGGGCTTGGAGGAAGTCCTCCAGGGCGGCCAGGGCGAAGGGCGGGTTGAGTGTTTCGGTGTCGTAGGGGGCGAGTTCGGGATTCTCTTCGTGGACGATCCGGTTGAGCCGCGGCTGGTAGCAGTTCGGGTCACCGTCGGCGAGATGGGCCAGGACTTGAGCTATCGACCAGCGATCGGCGGCGGGTTTCCAGTGGAGCTCTTCGGGGGTGAGGCCGGTGAGCAGGTATTGGAGGATGAAGGGCGTGGATTCCAGTTGGTCCAGGCCTTGGGGACGTTCGTCGAAGCCCACTTTTTGGACCTCCTCTTCGAGTTCGAAGTTGTGACGGGCGCGGACGCGTTTTTTGAGTTCGGCGGTGAGTTCCAGGAACTGGGCGGCGGTGCCGGCGCCGGTGTTGTAGAGGGTGTTGGCGTGGTAATCGGTGACTCGGATGCCGCCGTTGGTTAAGCCCTTGGCTCCGGCCTCTTCAAGAAACCAGGCGGAGGGGACTTTGCCGCCTTTGACGACGGAGGCGGGGACGGCGGCGCGGGCGGCGGGGGGGAGCTCGGCTAGGATGAGGTTCTTGAAGATGGAGCCGGCGCACTTCATATCGGGCGGGTATTTGCGATTGCGGGTGGCGAGGATGTCTGCGGCGCAGGCCTGGAGGGCGGCGGAGTCGCCGGGTTGGAACGCGAGTTCGGCGGAGAGGATGAGCCAGGCTTTGCCGGCGAGGCGATGCTGCTTGAAGATGGAGCCGCGGTAGCGGAATTCGCACTGGGCGTGGGTGGCTTCGCGGATCTGCTCGCCATCGAAGTAGCGGACGCGGCGGACGACATCGGACATGGAGGCGCCGTAGGCTCCGGCGTTGCCGTATATGGCGGCTCCGAGGTTGCCGGGGATGCCGGTGAGGGTTTCCATGCCTTGGCAGCCGCGGGCGGTGGAGAGATCGACGATGGACTGGAGGGGGGCTCCGGCCTGGGCGCAGATGGTACCGGCGGTGGCTTCGATCAGCGAACCGGAGTAACGGAGGACGATGCCGGGGTAGCCTCGATCGGCCACGATGAGGTTGGTGCCGAGGCCGATGACGAGCCAGGGGAGGGGGGTGGACTGGAGGTAGCGGAGAGCTTCGACGAAGGCGGCTTCGTCGCTGGTATCGGCGAAGAGGGCGGCGGGGCCGCCGAGGGCAAAGCGGGTATGGCGCGCGAGAGGCTCATTCCGGGTAAGCTGGAGCGACGGGAGCGCGGAGAGGCGTCGGTGGGCCTCATCGAAAGACATCATTGCTCCTAATTGTATGGGAGGCGAGAGAATGCGTGCCAGTTTTCAAGGATTTCCCAAAGAGGGTTTGCGGTTCCTGAAGGAGCTGGAGGCTCACAACGAGCGGGAGTGGTTCGACGCGCACAAGGCGACCTACACGGAGGTGGTGAAGCCGGCGGTGGAGGCACTGGCGGCGAGCGTGGGCGCGGGGCTGATGAAGTTCGCGCCCGGGTATGTGACGGAGCCGAAGAAGGCGATTTACCGGATTTACCGGGACACGCGGTTCAGCCATGACAAGACTCCGTACAAGACTCATGTGGGGGCTCTGTTTTTCCGGGCGGATCTGGGGAAGAACCTGTCGTCCGCCTTCTATGTGGAGATCTCGCACAAGCACGTTGGGCTCGCGGGCGGTTGCTATATGCCGGACGCGGAGCGGCTGCGGATGATCCGGGGGCACATGGCGGAGAATTATGCGCGGTTGGCGAAGATGCTGGGATCGAAGGCGCTGGCGGCTTCGATGGGGGAGCTGCAGGGGGGCAAGCTGAGCCGGCCGCCGAAGGGATTTCCGGCGGATCACCCAGGGATTGAGCTGTTGAAGGGGAAGCAGTGGTATTACTGGCGGGAGCTGGCGCCGGAGGTGGCGACGACGGCGGGGGTGGTGAAGGAGATTGTGGAGCGATTCCGGCTGATGCTGCCGGTGGTTGAGTTTCTGAACGAGCCGCTGGCGGCGGCGAAGAAGCAGCGGGCTCCGATGGAGACGGGCTGGATTTAGGGGTTTGTTGATTTTGTTGGGGTTGTGGGTTCTCTCGGCGAGTTCCGAATAAGGCTGAGCCGGTCCGGGGGGTGGATGACATGATTTCCTGGAGGATCCGGAAGGCGGTGATGAGGACTGATTCGCCGGGGGGGCGAGCGATGGGGGCTGAGGCTTCGGAGTTATCGCGGGATTTGCGAGGGGCTCGGGGTTTTGGGGGATTGAGGTAGAGGCGGATTTCTTTGAGGGCGCGGCCGCAGGAGCGATCGACCCGGCGGACGAGGCGCTGGTGGGCCTGGGCGGTGGGGTTGCGGTGGAACTCCTGGGCGGCGCGGCGGCGATCTCCGTTGTGGAGGGTGGTGTAGTGGTTGATGAGGTTTTCGGCGGAATCGAGGAGGCGGAAGTACCAGTAGGAACGGAAGGCGAGGTCGTAGGTGAGGCCGCGGACGACGGGGTTGGTGCAGGAGGCGGTGGCGCGGATGGCTTCGGCGTGGCATTGCTCTTCCCAGGAGATGGGGAGGAGGTGCTTGCGGGCGTAGGCGTGGTGGATGCAGGCGTTGCGGGAGGAGATGGCTTTGCCGGCGGGGGTGCGGGGGCCGGTGGATTTTTTGGCGTTGGCGCGGTTGGCGGCTAGTTTCCTTTCCGAGATTTTGATGAGCGGCATTGGGTTTTGTCTCCTTGTGGGTCGCCTCTTGGACTCCGGGGACATTGTATACGCGGGGTGGGTGGTGGTGAACGGTGTTCAGTACGTATGTGGTTGAGGGGGTGGGAGATAAAAGTCTGAAATCGCGGTGAACCGGGTTGGGAGGGGAACCGAATCTGTGGGTTAGGACGTTATTCCAGATTCCCAATCCTGGAACGGAGCGATATGGGTCTGGTGATTCTGGCCGAGTTTAGCGGTGGTGTCGGGATGGGTCCTGCGAAGAGTTGGTGGTCGAATCGTTGGTGTTCCGAGATGAGCCCGGCTGATGATCGGAGCACTCAATCTGAGTCGCCCGCTCGTTTCTGGGGCTGCCCTTTACCCAATCCGGAAACTTGCCCACATGGCGTGTTGCGCGGTCCATTCTCTCCCAGAATTCGGAGTGAATCAGTTTCTCGCTAGGCATGTGAGGATCGTATCGCTTTCAGCGCGGCAGATGCAAGCAATTCGCGCTGCAGAAAAGTACTCGGCTTAACCTGCAATCGAACTGCCGCCGAAGCGCGTGCCCAGGGTTTCAGTTTGCCGTCTTTTTTTCGCTCGATGGGGTACCCTGTGCTGAGCGCCAAGGAGAACAGGTCAAAGTACCTGCGCGGCCCTACGCCGACGAATGGAAGGAACGGGATCTTGCCTGGGTCCTCCCGGTCTACGGAGATCTCGTCCGGGTGAAGATCAGAGGCCCTACTCTTCGCGTACGGTTCGATATATATGACCTTGCTGATTCCGGCCGCAATGATGTGACGGGTACAGTTGTGGCAGGGGAACGTGGTTGTGTACATAACGGCTTCGCGAGCGCTCCGACCGGAGCGCGCACAGGCTAGCAATGCCTCCATTTCAGCGTGAACCGAGCGGCCGAATTCGGTGATGTCGAAGAAGCCCGCGGCCTTGAGGCTTGCTCTCACTGCGTTCGGATCGGTTGTGCTTCCCAACTCCGACACGATGCGATCAGCGATTCTCGTTTTCTCCAACTCGTTTGACTCGTCCCCGCGTTCGATATCCCGGTGACTCGGCTTGCCAGGAGCGGACGGGCCATACAGTCCTCCGCCCGGCTTGGGCGCCTCGTTGCAGCCGACGGAGATGAGGTCGCCATGGGAATCCAAAATGGCGGCGCCGACTTGGCGGGATAGATCACCTGAGCGTAGCGAAGCGGCATATGCCATGAACATCGCCTGCTCTTCGGTTGTGGTGGTGAGCGTAGGGCAGCCGAAGAGTAGATCCAGAAACCGCCTTACCTGATCTCCGTAGGCGTCCTGGGAGGCATCGGCGGACAGAAAAACGTCCGCCATCTGGAACGCTTCTCGGGTAGCCTGACCATGGTCGGCTTTCTCTTTGGCATCGGTTTCCATCAGCGCCGCGGCAGCCTCGTCGCGAATGCCTTTCTCGGAGAGATAGTTCTGGCGCATCTCTCGTGAAGCGTTGGCGCCAATCAAGAAGAACCCCTCACCGTAGATGCGGCGCAACGCCTCGACTTCTTCCGGCCGCCGGATGGTAGTGACCACGTACGCTGTTTTATTGAGCGGTTGACTCCGGCGCTCGTTGGCCTTCTTCCCCAGCGTACGGTTGGTCTGATATCTCAAGTCTGCGATAGCACCAGCCGCCACGAGCGCCATAATGTCGTTGGTTTTGGCGAGTTCGCGGATCTTATTGCCGGCCGCGATCTTGTGGGCGGCAATAGCCTTCGCATCGACGCCGTCAGGCTTCAAGTCCGACCCGAGTTGAACGAGGAGGTCATTGAAGTAGTCGCTGACCTTGATCTTCCTGGTATCGTAGCCGAACTGGCCAAGGTAATTCTCAAGGGCTTCAACAAGCCGTTTGTATGGTGTCCCGAGCGGGCACACTATGGCGAATACGAGTTCAGCCTCCGGGTGGTATCCCAGGTACTCTGGATGCAGTTGAGTCATGGCAGAATCGTCATTACATCACATTGATGGCGGCGGATAGGCTGATATCTCCGTAAAGGTGCCGGTAGGGGTGCAGATGGAAATTGCTCGCGTCGTCCAGGCCGAGATTGGTCCGGGCGGCGCGGCGATAGCTACTGACCTCCTCCATGAGCAGGAGGAAACCCCGGAGAATAGAGGGAGCGGAGGCGCGCACCGCGAGTCAGTAGTCACTTTTGTCTGTGAGGCGCTGGGTGAGTCGCGGCCCTCAGCGCCGAAGTTATCGTTCGAGAGAATCGGGAGTTGTTCCAGGAGAGATGGCATGAGCACTTTCAGCGTTAGCCCGACTTTCGCAGTTCGAGGCGTGCGAGTCTCCTAAGTCCTGAAGAATCAG
>CAYVDY010000255.1:0-9410 GCA_964450255.1 uncultured Candidatus Solibacter sp.
GAGGCCGCCGGCGCCGGCGAGAGCGGCAAGCGATTTGCCGTGGTCGCCGATGAGGTCCGGAACCTGGCCCAGCGCTGTGCTCAGGCCGCGCGGGATACCACTGAACTAATCGAGGAGTCCGTGGCGAAGTCGCGCGAAGGCCGCACCCGCGTCCAGGAGGTGACCGCGGCGACGCAGGCCATCCAGTCCAGCGCTGGTTCAGTCAAGGTGCTGGTGGACGAGGTCAGCGCCGGCAGTCAGGAGCAGTCTCGCGGTCTGGCGCAGATCAGCCGCGCCATCTCACAGATGCAGACCGTCACCCAGCGAACCGCCGCCGATGCCGAAGAGGGCGCCGCTGCCAGCGAGGAACTGTCCGCGCAAGCCCAGGCCTTGCGATCCCTGTCCGCCGATCTGGAAGTGCTCGTCAACGGTTCGCGATCCGGTCACTCCCGGATGCCGCAGGCCGCCGCTCTGATGTTGCCCTTACTTTTGAGTCTCTGCGCACTGCCCCTCGCGGCGCAGACCGATGGGGCGGCCAAATTGCCGGTGCGCTGGGCCACCACGCTTCAGTCAGGCTTGGGCGAGACATTCCAATTGACGCTGGGCGGTACCTTTGGCGCCGGGCCCGCCTGGCAGAACCGCGTGCAGACGGGCCTCTCGAATCTCGCCGTCACCGGGGACTCCCTGTTCCTGTTCGGCAGCGACACCACGGACTTGCGCACTGCCGCCAACGACTGGCAGGTCGGTATCGAGTACAAACGTCCCATCTTCACCACCCGGCACCACTCCCTCCTGGGCAGCGCCGGCCTCCAACGCTGGCGGCTGCCTAGCGTAAAGACCGGCGCCAACGATTGGCTCACCCACGAGAGCCTGACTCTTCTCACGCGCCTCCGGAGCCTGCCCATCACGGCCACCAGTGACAGCTGGACCGTGCTCAAGAGCCCCCTGCCCATGGGCACCCTGCTCTACACGCAGGTCTGGCTCCAACACCGCCTTCTGAAGCGCGAGGCCCTCGAAATGACATTCCGCCACGGTCCTGCCCATACCTACTCCTGGGGCGTCTACGGAACCCAGGGCAATCGCGTCATCCGCTATCAAACCATGCTCGGCCTCACCTGGAAGGGCACTACCCTGGAAGGCGGCTACCGCCAGCAATTCGGCCTCCAGCCCGGCATCCCCGATAACAGCTACTGGCAGTTCGCCGTCTCGCGCACCTTCGTCCACTGAGCCAACCAGCCCCCAGGAACCCTGGCGGCGCCCTCGGTTCCGCAGGCAGCTTCAAGGCGGCAGTCGGCCGCCGCCGCGCACGTCCGTCCCCCCTTCCACTGAGTTGGTCTTGACGTATATCCGTAGCGGATATAGTATTGGAGCATGGCGAAGCAGGACACGGCGCAAGCTCCACTGCTCCCCGCCTGCCTGCACATCCTCCTGGCGCTTTCACCCGGAGAGCGGCACGGGAACGGAATCATGAAGCAGTTGGAGGCGGACTCTCAGCGCAAGGTGAAGATGGGTCCGGGGACGCTGTATGGCTCGATGGGGCGGATGATGGAGGCCGGGCTGATCCGGGAAAGCGATAAGCGGGTCGATCCGGAGATGGACGACGAGCGGCGGGTCTATTACGAGCTCACATGTGAGGGGCGGGCGGCGCTGGAAGCGGAGCTGGAGCGCTATCGCGGCGTGGTCGCGGTGGCGGAAGGACGTTTGGCCTATGGCCGCTAACGTCGCGGGCCTGCGCTACCGGACGGGGTATGCGATGTTACTGCGCCTGTATCCGCGGCCCTTCCATGATCGGTTCGGCAAGGCGATGGCGCAGACGTTTCACGACCTGTGCCGCGAGCGTCGCGAGGCCGGGCGCGGTCTGTTCGGGCTCGCTCTGTGGATCTACTTCGAGACGTTGGTGGGCATTGTCAGGGAGAACATAACTCGAATGACACAAATGGGAAAGACGATATTGCGTGTAGCGCTGGGGGCGCTGGCTGCGTTGATGGTGCCGCTGGTGGCATCGCGTCTGGTGCCGGGATGGAACTGGCCCGCGGAAGCTTTCCTGCGGGTGTACCTCCTGTTCTTCGCGACCGGGATGGTCTTTTCGCTGGTCGCGAGGAGGATGGGCGCCTGGTCCTACAAGGTGGGCGTTGGTGTGGCGCTGGTGGCCGCGTTCGCCTTGGGGTGGTCCAACATGGTCCATGTTGCTGGCACGGAGAATCCGGCGAACCTGTGGTACTACAGCGTGCTTGTGGTGGGCGCCGTCGGGGCTTTGCTGGCGCGGTTGAAAGCTCCAGGGTTGGCCCACACGCTGTTCATGATGGCTGCTACGCTTGCGCTGATTGCCGTGATACTGCCTTCGGGCGCGCCGCCCGATATGGCGCGGAGAATGGCAATCGGGCACGGTGTCTACGTGGCGCTGTTCGCCGCGTCAGGACTGCTGTTCCGGCACGCGAGTTTGGCGAGAGTGAAGTAAGACCGAGGCCGAATACAGATCGGCCGCATGTGTTCGCGGTGTCGGCAAAGGGCCACGCCAACCGGGCGGGTTCAGCCAGGCGATCCCCGCTTACCGCGCCTTTGGTGCGGCGCGCGCAATGCTTACAATCTGTTTGGCGATATCTTCAGGGGAGAGGATAAAATCGATGCAGCCGCTGTCTATTGCGCTCTCAGGCATGTCCGGCTGCACGGCAGTATCGGGCTTCTGCGCGATGGTGATGCCGCCCACCTCTTTTATGCCGCAGAGCGCCGCGGCACCGTCGCCGTCATAGCCGGAAACTATCACAGCGATCAGTTTGCCATCCCAGTTCTCGGTCATGGAACGCAGAAACACCGTAATCACGTCAGGCCATCCCCTGGGCTTCGAGATCGGCTTCAGGCGAAACTCCCCATCCAGAACGTGCAAGTCACGCTGTTCCGGGATGATAAACACGTGGTTGGGCTGGATAAGGAGTTTTTCCGTGATCAGTTCAACCGGCATCTCTGTGTAGTGAGGCAGAATCTTATGGAGCTGGGTGGCTACCGTTCTCAGGTGATTCACAATGACGATGGCGACACCCATATCGGCGGGCAGATGCTTCAGAAGGCGCGTATAGGCATCGAGGCCACCGGCCGATCCGCCCACGCAAACCACAGGAAAGTCCCCCGCGGCACTCTTCATTTCCATTGACAATCACCCCGTCTTCGATGGTCACTCCCAGTATGCATCGTTTGCGAGGCCGCAGCCCTCCTGTTTCACGCGCCGCGGAGGCCCTCCTGAGGCGTGGTTAGCGGTCCCCGCGCGAAATCCCAAACTTCTTCATCAGGGCGTTCAAAGTGGTCCGGGGTATGCCGAGGCGCGCGGCTGCGATGGTGATCACACCGCCGGTTTCCCGGATCACGCGCAGGATGTGAGTACGTTCCACATGATCGAGCGCAGAGTCGCCATCGACTTCCGGAGTGTCAGTCCGCAACTCTTCCACTGGCGCACGCAGGCTGGAACCTGGAGACAGGATCACAGACCGCTCGATGAAGTTCTCCAGTTCACGTACGTTGCCAGGCCATGCCCAAGCCACCAGGGCTTCCATCGTCTCCTTCGGGATGCGGTCAATCTTCCGGTCCATTTTCGCGGAGTACTTCCTGGTGAAGTGCCGGGCGAGAGAGGGTATGTCCTCCGGACGATCGCGCAACGTCGGAGTCGTGATCGGAAAGACTTTCAAACGATAGTAGAGATCGCTGCGGAAGAGCTTAGCCCTCACCATCTGGACGAGATCCCGGTTGGTCGCCGCGACCAGCCGGACATCGATCGCGATGGTAGTGGTGCCGCCCAAACGTTCAAACGACTTCTCCTGAAGAGCGCGGAGTAATTTCGGTTGCAGATCCAAGGGGATGTCACCCACTTCGTCCAGGAACAAAGTCCCCCGGTTCGCCATCTCAATCCGGCCGATCTTCTGCGCCAGGGCGCCGGTGAACGCTCCTTTCTCGTAACCGAACAACTCGCTCTCCAGAAGGCCGGTTGGAATGGCGGCACAGTTCAGCGTGATGAAAGGAAGATTTTTGCGAGGGCTCAATCTGTGGATGGCGCGGGCGACCAGTTCCTTGCCCGTGCCGGTGTCGCCGAGGATCAACACAGTGGCGTCGGTCGGAGCGGCCACGTCCACCAGGCCCATCACCCGCTTCATCGCCGCGCTGGCACCGACAATCCCATCGGTGTGTGGCAGGGGCCCAACGCCTTCTGCTCCGACACTCTCCGACCGGTCCCGTCCCTGCAGGTCCGTCACGAACGCGATCCAGCGGAAAGGTACCAGGCTCTGGACGACCGTGGTCACCAAAACGGGGACGCGCGTCCCGTCCTGACGAATCAACGCCTTTTCGTAGGGGGAAGACGCCCCGAAGCGCAACCCCTCTTCATGTGCGATCTCGTCCAGGCCACGGTGTTCGTCCGGGGTGAAATCGGACCACGCCAACCGGCCGGCTAGCAGCTCCGCACGGCTGTAGCCGACAAGCGCGGGAAACGGCTCATTCGTCTCCGAGATGCGGTCATACTCTCCGGAAACGATGCCGACGATGGGCGAATCCACTCGTGCCGTGCGCACGCGCCCCAGGCTGCGCCGCAACTGCTCATCCTTTTCGCGACGGTCGCTAAAGTCGCGCACAACCGTGGCAAAGCCCTGCAAACGTCCGGCCTCGTCGACGAGTGGCACTGTGATCGCGCTTGCCCAGAAGCGCGATCCATCGCCTCTCAGATGCCAGCTTTCATTGCCGAAACGGCCTTCGCCAACGGCTTGTTTCAACTCCTTCTCTATAGCTTCGTTTCGCGTGCCCGAACTGGAGCGGAGAATCGAAACATGGCGGCCGAGTACGTCACCGCTCTTGTACTGGTAAATGCGTTCCGCGCCCGAATACCAGAAGGCAATGTGCCCGTGCGCATCCGACAGAAACAGCCCGTAGTCCCTTACGTGGGCGGGAAACCCATTCCAGGGAGAGCCTGTGTCCTTCTCGTTTGGCTGGGAGTGGTCACACAACAGCAGGAGGTGATGTCCGGGCAACACATCGGGCCTCAGGTCGTACTCGACATCCCGGAGCACTCCGTCCGGACCCGCTACCCGGAGCGTATCCAAACGCTTGCGCTCGTCGAGGAACGCCATCCACCGTTCACCAAGCAGCAACTGAGTGCCTGGTTCTGCAATATCCTCCAGACTGCGGCCTATGATTTCTTCGCGGGGCATTCGCAGGAGTTTACAGGCGCCCACACTGGCATCCAGGATCAGCCGGTCGTCGTTAGTGACCAGAGTGGGGGCGAAGGGCCGGAAGACAATCGCGCGGAAAAGTGACTCAAGGGCCTTCGGGCCATGCTCAGCGAGCCAGCGGTCCGTACGTGAAAGAGAGGCCGTGGACTTCACAACGCTTCGCCCTTTGCTGAGTAGATCCATGCAGCCCCCGGCCGGGAGAATTCTTAGCGGGAGTCCTGTATACGATAGTAGAAGCGCAGATCGGCGATGCGCAACTGCTTTACCATTGGCGCACCCACAACGCAGCGGGTCTTCTCCCACGGATTCTCTCCCATGACGTGGCGAATGAGACTCTCCAGTTGCCGGAACGGAGAACGTCCGTCGAGACCGGCCGGTGCGTTCGCGCAAGATGGTTGGCCTCCAATGAGGCTTAAAGATCTATAATCAAGCTGGCGGACGGCAGCCTGACGAGAAGTTCGAAGAGGTAGAAACCGGAGGACGAGTTCATGGCAGAATCGGAGCGCGGTGCGCAGCCGCCGGACGAGGCAGTCCAACCAACGCAGTTGGAGCCGCCGTCCGAGCCAGGCGGCCTGGGATTCCCGGTCGTCGGAATCGGCGCCTCTGCCGGGGGCATCACGGCGTTTGAATCCTTCTTCTCCACCATGCCCGCGGACAGCGATCCCGGCATGGCCTTCGTTCTGGTGCAGCATCTGGCCCGGGACCACAAGAGCATCCTCTCCGAGTTGATCCGGCGCTACACCAAGATGCAGGTATATGAGGTGGAGGATGGCATGGTGATCAGGCCTAACTGCGCTTACATCATCCCGCCCAATCGCGATATGGCGCTGTCCAACGGAGCGCTGCAACTGCTGGAACCCACACTGGCCCGAGGCATCCGGCTCCCCATCGATTTCTTTTTCCGCTCGCTGGCCCAGGACCAGCACGAGCGAGCCATCTGCATTGTGCTCTCCGGTACCGGCAGCGACGGCGCCCTCGGCGTGAGGGCGGTGAAGGGCGAGGGTGGCATGGTGATGGTGCAGACACCCGAATCCACTGAGTATGACGGCATGCCCCGCAGCGCCATCGCGACCGGGATGGTGGATTTTGTGCTCCCTGCCAATGAGATGCCCGCTCAACTCCTCGCCTACGCCGGCCGCGCGTTTGGGACTTCCCTTCGTCCGGTCTCCCCGCAGGCTCCGCATCCCTCGGACGAACTGGAGAAGATCTTTCACCTGCTCCGGACGCAGACCGGCCATGACTTTTCCCTATACAAACGGAGCACCATCCTCCGCCGGGTGGAGCGGCGTATGGCCGTCCACCAGGTCGATCGCCTGGAAGACTATCTCCGCTATCTGCAACTCACGCGGACTGAAGTGGACGCGCTGTTTCGCGACCTGCTGATTGGCGTCACCAATTTCTTCCGGGATGCGGAGATTTTCGAGACGCTTCGAACCCAGGTCATCCCGAAGCTGTTCACCGGCAAGAATTCAGTCAGGACTGTTCGCGTCTGGGTGCCCGGCTGTTCCACTGGCGAGGAGGCATATTCGATCGCCATGCTGCTGCGGGAACGCATGGAGGAGTTGAAAGAGACTTTCAACGTGCAGGTGTTCGCCACCGATATCGACCGGGAAGCCATCGACCATGCCCGCGCGGGCGTCTACCCTTCCAGCATCATCGCTGACGTCTCTCCGGAGCGGCTGGCTCACTTTTTCGAGCAGGAACAAGCGGACGGCAGCGCCTACCGGATCCACAAGACCATTCGCGACATGCTCATTTTCTCCGAGCACGACCTTATCAAAGACCCGCCGTTTTCAAGACTCGATCTGATCAGTTGCCGCAATCTCCTCATCTATATGGGTCCGGAGCTACAAAAGAAGCTCATGCCCTTATTTCACTATTCGTTGAACCCGGATGGCATGTTGTTGCTGGGCTCCTCGGAAAGTGTTGGCGAATCCGTGAACCTGTTTGCGACGGTCGATCGCAAGGCGAAGATCTATCAGCGGAAAGCAGGTGATTCCGTTCCTCACCGGGTGAGCATCGCGAATTTGTTCCCGAACACGCCGGGACGCGAGTCCCCCCGGCCGGCGGGTAGCGGCAGGCTGGGCGAGACCAAGCTTCCATTGCACGAGATCGCCGAACGGACTCTATTGGAGCACTACGCCCCGGTGGGTGCGCTCGTCAATGAACGCGGCGACATCCTCTACCTCCTGGGCCGCACGGGCGAATACCTGGAGCCGAGCCCGGGCGAGGCCAGCATGAATATCTTCAGGATGGCCCGCGAAGGTCTGCGCAGCGATCTGACGGTGGCTCTGCACCGGGCGGTGTCGCTGGGCTTGCCGACGCACCACTCCAGTCTGCGGGTGAAGAACAACGGCAGCTCAAAGACAGTGGATCTGACCGTCCTTCCCGTGCCCACGGACTCGGAAGGAACCATCCCGCGAGGCCTGTTTCTAATCCTTCTGGAGGAGGTTATGACAGTGGCCCCCCGGCTTTCCACGGAGGGGGCCGTGGATGCCGCGGAAAACGCGGCGGCGGCCAGCCTGGATCTGAACGAGTACATTATCAGGCTGAAGCAGGAGTTGCGGGCCAAGGATGAACACCTGCAAACGGTGATCGAAGAGTTGGAGAGCTCCAACGAAGAGCTTCGCTCCGCGCATGAGGAAATGCAGTCGGTGAACGAGGAAATGCAGTCTACCAATGAGGAACTGGAGACCTCCAAAGAAGAACTGCAATCGGTCAACGAGGAACTCGCCACGGTCAATAGTGAACTCCAGGCGAAAGTGGCCGACTTGTCGCGCTCCAACAACGACATGAAAAACCTGCTGGGCGGCACCGGCATCGGCACTGTATTCGTGGACCATCTTCTCCGCATTCTTCGCTTCACTCCCACCGTTTCCGCATTGATCAACCTGATCGAGACTGACGTAGGGCGTCCGGTGGACCAGATCCGCACCAATCTGGTGGGCTATGACGACCTGGCAACGGACATTCGGGAGGTGTTGGGGAGCCTGATTCCGAAAGAACTGGAAGTGCAAACCCACGCCGGAGAGTGGTACCTGGTGCGGATTCGGCCTTATCGGACACTGGAGAACGTGATCGAGGGAGTCGTCATCACGTTTACAGACTGTACCGCCATGAAGAAGGCGCAGGCGGAGTTGCAGAATTCCGAAGCCCTGCGACGCCTGGCCGTGGTGGTACGCGACACCCGCGATGCCATCCTGGTGCAGGACATGACAGGGCGCATTCAGGCATGGAACCCTGGTGCCGAACGGATGTACGGTTGGAGCGAAACCGAAGCGTTGGCGATGAACATTCGCGAACTGATTCCCGAGGGAGAACGGGAGCCCCTACTGGCAGCCATCCGGCAACAGTGCGAGACTGGCGGCCTGGAACCACTGCGCCACCGGCGGATCACAAAAGACGGGCGTGCGTTGGATGTACTAGTGATTGCTTCCCCACTTGTGAGTGCCGACGGGAAAGCGTACGCCATCGCCACTACCGAAAGGAGTGTGGCTTCGTAACGCTCCGGCGCGGCCCTGCCTCGTTCGGACTGGTGCGCATGGCGGGTTAGGACACCTTCGTCGGTACGCCCGGAACCGGAGTTTTTGGCGTTGTCGAAGCTAGCCCAATCGTCTCCGAATGGTCGTGAAGTCGCCGTTCCACTGAATGACATCGCGCGACTGCAAGTCGTGCATCACAGATCAACCTTGGGCGTTCGTCCAACTGCCCCAGCAAAACGCTGGCCACATCAGGAACGCGCTGCCTGACCGCCTTACGTTCGTTTTGGTGGGTAGGGACAAACCGGACCCCCCTGCAACACGGGAGGAACTGGCGGGATATGCCCGTTTCACCTGAACGGCGGCGAGTTGCTCCAGTCGACATCCACGTAGGCGGTCCAACCAATGCCGGAAGTACAGCCAGGCCAGTTGCAGGTTCCGCTGACTGTCTTGTGGTCCGCCGAAAACGTCCCGCGGTATCGGCCGTAGTTTGGGCGGCTGATCACCACATTTGGCCCGTCGTACGACTCGATGGTGAGAACTTCCCGGGATGAAGCGTTTCCGGGGCCTTGGCACACAGTTACGGGGTCGCAGATCCTGGGTCGTGTTCGCGTCCAGATAGCGACCCACACGCTTGGTGAATCACGACGAGGGTACGGCCTGCATCGGCTGACGCCGGAACAGGAGACGGCGCCCGGGTGGCGACATCGCCGCAGCGCACCGTACCGCTAATGCGATAGGTGCC
>CAYVDY010000256.1:0-2886 GCA_964450255.1 uncultured Candidatus Solibacter sp.
GCACTCCCTCTTCGACCTCTCCGACTCTATGGGCCGCATGGACCAGGCCCTCTTCGAAGGTCTTGCCAGCCGCGATTCGCTGGGCTTCCTCTACATGGGGCCGCCGGATTCGCTCCTGCCGCAGGGCTACTACCTGGGGCCTGTCTTCCGCGAACTCTCCACCTTCCTCGTGGAGAAATACGAGAGCATCGTCGTGGATGCCGGCCGCGACATCCACAGCGAACTGGTCCAGACTGCGTTGCAGGTATCCACCACCATCTTTCTCGTCACCACGCAGGATTATCCCTCCATCCGCAACGCCCAACGCTACCTCTCGTTCCTGGTGCAGCTCGGGTTCACCATCGATCAGGTCAAGATCCTCGTCAACTTCTACTCCAAGAAGCCCAGTCCCAATCTCGCCTCGCTCGATCAGATCCAGCAGACGCTGAACCAGCCCGTGTTTTACGGAATTCCGCAATCGAACGCCGTCTTGAACGCCATCAACAAAGGCCGCCCCTTCGTGGCCGATCGCGAAGCCGCCGGCGATCTCGATCGCATCTTCCGCGCGTTTGTAGACAAGGCCACCGGCCGCAAGAAAGAGGAGATGGCGAAGAGCGCGTAAGCTCGCCACACACCCATGGGTGCCCGTCCCCCCATTCGTCCCACCACCGGCTCGGACCGCTGGTTCCAACTCAAGTCGCAGATCCACGCCCGCCTACTGAATTCGCTCGATCCGGATCAGCTCCGCACTTTGAACAAGGACGGCATGCGGGATCAGGTCGGACTGGTCGTCGAGAAACTAGTCATCGACGACGGCGTGCCCATGACCATGGGCGAGCGCGAGCGGCTCATCGAAGAGATTCTCGATGAGGTCTTCGGCCTGGGCCCTCTCGAAGTTCTGCTGAAGGACCCCACCATCAGCGACATCCTCGTGAACGGGCCGGACAACGTCTACGTGGAACGCGCCGGGCGCCTGGTCGAAACCAACGTGCGCTTCAAAGATGCCGCGCACGTCCGTGTCATCATCGATCGCATCGTCTCCAACATCGGCCGCCGCATCGACGATTCGTCGCCCATCGTGGATGCCCGCCTGGCCGACGGCTCGCGCGTCTGCGCCGTCATCCCGCCGCTGTCTCTAATCGGCCCCGTGATGTCCATCCGCCGGTTCGGCAAGAAACTGCTGACCACCGATGAACTCCTGAAGAACGAGACTCTCACCAGCGGGATGCTGGACTTCCTCAGCGCCGCCGTGGAGGCCCGCATTAACATCGTAGTCTCCGGCGGCTCCGGCGCCGGCAAGACGACGATGATGAACACCATGACGCGCTTTATTCCGGAAGAAGAGCGCA
The DNA here is from genome assembly GCA_964450255.1 of uncultured Candidatus Solibacter sp. Taxonomy (GTDB): domain Bacteria; phylum Acidobacteriota; class Terriglobia; order Bryobacterales; family Bryobacteraceae; genus Paludibaculum. The sequence goes on from CAYVDY010000256.1 coordinate 1,329, forward strand.
TCGTCTCCATCGAGGACACGGCCGAACTCCAGATCCAGCAGCCCGACGTTGTCCGCCTGGAAACGCGCCCCATCAATATCGAGGGCGCCGGCGCCATCACCCAGCGCGACCTCGTCATTAACGCCCTCCGCATGCGTCCGGATCGCATTCTCATCGGCGAGTGCCGCGGCTCCGAAGCCCTCGATATGCTCCAGGCCATGAACACCGGCCACGATGGCTCCATGACCACCGTGCACGCCAACTCCGGCCGCGATGCCTTCTCCCGCATCGAGACCATGGTCATGATGGCCTCCCAGTTCATTCCCGATTACGTCATCCGCCAGATGATGTCCTCGGCCATTCAAATCGTCGTCCATATGTCACGGCTCAACGACGGCTCGCGCAAGGTCGTCGAGATCTCGGAAGTCACCGGCGCCGAAAAGGACCAGGTGGATACCGCCACCATCTTCGAGCTGGAGCGCTCCGGCCTGAACTCGCGCGGCAAAGTGATGGGCCAGTTCCAAGCCACGGGCTACAAACCGCTATGCCTGGATCGCCTGCGCGCCTACGGCATCCATCTGCCGGACTCCATTTTCCGGGAAGTGCAGGCCCTCAAGGACAACTGACGTGCTCCTCTTTGTCGCATTTCTGATCTTCTCAGGCACGCTCTTCGGCGCGGCCTGGTACGTCTACAGCGTTCCTCGCCAGGAAGAAGCGCGCATGTTGAGCGCGCGCCTCCGGGAGATCCGCGCCCGCAGCGGCGGCGCCGCGCGCGCCCGTGGCGTCAGCGATCTGATGATCCAGGAGCAGCGCGGCTCCTTCGCCGCCGTCGGCGACTTCCTCGTCTGGCTCGGCCCGGCCCGCCGTCTTCAGGAGTACATCGAACAGGCCAATCTCAAGTACAAAGGCTCAGACGTTCTCACCCTCTCCATCGCCATCGCCGCCAGTGCGTTCCTGGTGCTTGGTCTTCTGGGCATGAGCCTGCTCGCGCTGCGCGCAATCGTATCGGTGGCGCTCGGGTCGCTGCCCATCTTCTACATCCGCCGCGTCCGCGCCAAGCGCCTCACCAAATTCGAAGAGAACCTGCCCGACGCCATCGACCTCTTCAACCGCTCCATGAAGGCCGGCCACAACATCCACTCCGGTCTGGAAACGCTCTCCACCGAAACCACGGATCCGGTGCGCATGGAGTTCAGGAAGGTGGTCGAAGAGCTCGCTCTCGGCTCGCAGCTCGAAGCCGCACTGCACGGACTCGGCCGCCGCGTCCCCATCATCGATCTCAAGTTCTTCATCACCGGCCTCATCCTCCAACGCCAGACCGGCGCCAACATGGTGGCCGTTCTCGAAAACCTCTCCGTCCTCATCCGCGAACGCCTCAACCTGGCCGCCAAAATGAAGGCCGCCACCACGCAGCAGCGTTTCTCAGCCGGTCTGCTCTGCATCCTGCCCGTCGTCGTCGGCCTCGGCTTCTGGGTGGTCAAAGCGGAATACAACCGCCCGCCCTAATCCCGCCCGACCGGCGCGCAATTCCCAAACGAAGCCCATGGCCCCCAACTCGTGGGGCCTCCGCGTGCCCCGC
>CAYVDY010000256.1:2896-9399 GCA_964450255.1 uncultured Candidatus Solibacter sp.
AGCCGGAATACATCCGCCTGCTCTATACCGACGAGACTGGCAGCAAGTTCCTGACCTATGCCATCTGCTCCGAACTGGTGGGCATCCTGGTGATCCGCCACATCTCCAGCCCGAGACTCTAGGGAAGCCATGCTAATCAGCGCACTATTCTTCATCGCAGCCTTCGGCACCGTAGTGGCCATCCTCTGGGCCGGCTTCCAGCTCTTCACCGTCCAGGAGGACCCCCTCGCCGACCGCCTCGAAGAACTGCAGGCGCAGGCCGTCGTCACCGGCAATCCCATCCGCCGGCGCAAGGGTGGCGGTGGCTTTCTCAATAGCTTTCTCTACGTCATCAGCCTCATCCCCGGCGCCGACGAGTACCTCAACGACACGGAGAAAGAACTCGCCCAAGCCGGCATCCGCAAGAAGCCGGCGCTGGCGGCGTTCGTGCTCGGCCACCTGATCTTCTTCGTCGTTCTGGTCGGTGGCATGTTCTACCTGCAGCGCGAAAACCCCTGGTCGCAGAAGTTCGGCGGCATCTTCGCCGCAGGCCTGCTCGGCTGGCTGCTGCCCAATCAGGTGCTCCACAGGCTGGTCAAACGCTACCGCCAGAAACTGCAGGACGCCCTCCCGGACACCGTCGATCTGCTCGGCATCGTTCTTGGTACGGGACTGGCCCTGGATCAGGCCATGACTCGCGTCAGCGAAGAGATGCAGTACATCTATCCCGAGCTCGCCAACGAGTTCTTCACCGTCGTCATGCAGGTGAAGGCCGGCCAGGAGCGCGCCAAAGCATTCCAGCAGATGGTGCGCCGCACCGGCCTGGAGGACGTCAAGAGCCTCTCCGCTATGATCATCCAGAGCGAACGTTTCGGCACGTCGCTCTCCAACGCGCTGAAAGTCTACGCCGACGCTCTCCGCACCCGCCGCAAGCTCCGCGCCGAGGCCGCCGTCGCCAAGGCGGGCATCAAGATGCTCTTCCCCATCGTGCTGTTCATCCTGCCGGCGCTCTTCGTCATCACCCTCGTCCCCGGTCTGCTCAGTGTCCTGCGCGACCTCAAGGGCGGCATCGGCGCACGCTGACGCGCGCCCGCATTTTGTTACATCGCGGCTGATCCCCCCAGCCTCCCCTCCGCGCGTACTGGTGTGGAGGGAATTCATGAGAAGTATCGTCTGGGCAGGCTCTGCCCTTTTTCTGACGCTCGCTGCATTCGGCCAGCCGGTAATCGGCAAGCGGAGCATCCGCAGCGTCGCGCCCACCTCGTCCGAAAGCGGCCTGGCCCGCGGTTCCGCTTTCCGCATCACTGGCGAGGGTCTGGGACCGTTCGAAGCAGTCAAGGCGGAAATGCCCTACCCCACGGAACTGGCCGGTACGCGGGTGACGTTGACCAAACAGGAGGGCGGCGCCCAGGTTCAGGCCATTCTGACCGAGGTGGGCGCATTCGAGCTCCATGCCATCGTGCCGTCATCCGCCGAGCCCGGGGACTATCTCCTCGACGTTCGGACCGAGGCCTGTCAGAGCAAGGCGATCGCTATCCGGGTCGCGCAGCAAAATCCCGGTATCGTCACAACCACCGGCGTGAACGGCGGTCTGGCTTCCGCCGACGTCCTCGGAGAAGAGCCAACGCGGTTGCGCATGACCGCTCCAGCCTACCCTGGCGCCACGCTCAGCATCCTCGCCTCCGGCTTCGGCCCCATCACCACATCCGATAGCGAAGCGCCCGAAGAGCAACACCTGCTTGAGAATGCGGAGCTGCTGGTCGCCGGCCGCGCCCTGCCCGTCCGCTACGCTGGACGCTACCCCGGCAGGGCCGGATTCGACCGCCTGCTGGTAGATCTGCCGGACGACGAGCAACTCGCTCAGGGCTGCTACGTGCCCGTCTCTCTGCGCTTCGGGGACCACGTCAGCAACGCCGCCTTCGTCGCCATCGCGGCGCCCGGCGCCGACATCTGCGATCCCGGCGGCGCGCTCACCATCGAGGCGCTGCGCGCCATCGATGACGGCCAGTCCGTCGTCATCCCCGGCTTCGATATCGCGGACTCGGCCACTGAGTTTTCCTTTGAAGGAGACACCTACGAGTTCCACAATCGTTCGGCCGGCGGCGCCTTCTACGCCTACGATCGGTACGTCCTGGAATCCGGCGCGGCCTGGCCGGCCGGTACCATGCCGAGCCGGCAGGGCTGCTCCGTCGTGACGCTCGAGAACACCGGCGCCGATGTGGAGGTCCCGGAAGCTTCCGGCCTCGACGCCGGCCGCGTTCTGACGCTCGCCGGCCCCGCCGCCACGGAATTCGCGCTCGACCGCACCCCCACCATCGTCTATACCGGCGACCTCGGCGGCAGCATCCCAATCCTGCCCGGCCTGGGCTCCTGGGAAGCCGCAGCCCGCGCCATCCGTGGGCAGGCCCGCCGCCAGCCCACCCGGCCCGTCATCGCCCCGGAGCTGCCTTCCGGCCCCTACACATTGACCGGTACCGGCGGCGAGGTCATTTCAGCCTTCTCAGCCGCCATCGAACTCAGCACGCCCATCGAGTGGACCAACAAGGCGTCCGTCCAGGACATCGACCGCCAGAACCCGCTCGAAATCCTCTGGACTCCCGGTCCGGCACAGGATCTGGTGACAGTCACCGGACTCGCCATCGGCCCCGTCCCCGGAGCCTCCAAGGCCATGGGCCGCCTCTTCGTCTGCCAGGCTCCGGCCGACCGCGGCGGCTTGACTGTGCCGGCCGAAATCCTCACTCTGATGCCCCCCACCGGCGGGTCTGAGGGCAGCATGGCTTTCCTCTCCATCCTCCACAGCAACACCCCGCCGAACGGCCGCTTCCGCGCACCCTTCGTCGCCGGTGGTGAAACCGAAGATGGTCAGCTCAATTTCACCTACGGCACGCAGAAGAGCGTGACGTTTCAGTAAAGGGCAGGCCGGTCTACCCGCCCGTCAATTCCAGCAGGCGCTGCCGCAATAGCGACGGCGCCGTTCCCGCCTGCGGAGGCGGCAACTGGCTCAGCGCCCGCCGCGCCACCTCAGCCGCCTCCCTCTTTCGTCCGTTGTGCCAATAGGCCTTCCCCAGTATCGCCAGCGAATCCGGCGCCGCCGCCGGCCCGTCCGGATGCGGCGCCGTCAGCAGCCGCAGCGCGCGCGGGTAGTCCCGCAGATCCTCGGGCCGCACGATCATCAGCGCGTCGCCCACCTGCTCCACCGCCGAACGTGGCGTATCCGGCGCGTTCAACCCCTCCAGCATCATCCGTAAACCGCGCACCGAATTCGCCCGCCCTTCCGCCCGCTGCCCCAGATCCCACTGCTGCGATCCAATCCGCAGGTAGCTCTCGCTCAGCGCCCGGCCTATCGGCGGCGACGCCCCGGCCGCCACCAGTTTCTCCAGGATCGGCGTCACCTTCCCGAAGTACTCAATCGATTCCCGCCTCCACCCGCGCCACTCATAGATCTCCGCCAATGCCTTGTACATGATCGCCAAGTCCCACTGCGCCCGCTGGTTCGATGGCTCCAACTCAGCCACATACGCGTTGACCTCCACGGCCAGACGCGTGGCCGCAATCGCCTCATCCCAGCGCCCCAGATTCGCCAACGCCCAACCCTCGCGCCGTCCCAGCGAGCCGATCAATCGACGCGTCGGCCGCTCCTCCCTCACCTTTTCGGGCAGCGCCGCGAACTGCCGCCGAGCCTCCTCAAAATACGGCAGCCCCAAAGACGGATCTGCCCCCGCCCATTGGTCGCCCTCTTTCATATTCAACACCGCGAGCGCCCGCCTCGGCCTCACCTGCGTGCCGTCCGCCGCGATCGCCCGCTGCGCGTAGTCCCGCGCCGTCCGCAGCTCCGCCCGCGCCGCCTCCGGCTCCCGTGCATCTTCAATCAGGCCGGCCAGCGCGTCAGAGCGCAGCTCATGCTGCGAACATGCCTCCATCTGAATCGTCCAGTCCCTGGGATAGCGCGCTGCCAGCGAGTCCACCATGGCCAGCGCCCGCAGGCTCTCCTTCTCCGCCGCCGGCGTCTGCCCCGCCGCCTGCAGAATTACCCCCCGCGACGCCAACAGCTTCGCCTCTGTGAACTCCAGATCCCGGTCCCCGGGGTGGCGCATGCGGGCCGCCCGCACCACCTCCAACCCCTTCAGCCCGGTTGCCAGTCCTTCCCCGTACCGTCCGAGGTTGTTCTCATAAGGGTTGGCCTGCAAATCCGCCAGCTTCATATAGCCTTCCGCCAGGTCGATCTGCAGCGACGGATCGTCGCCGCCCTGCCGCGCCAGCCGGTCCAGGCTCTTCAGCGACCAGCCCACCAGTGTCTGCTGCGCCGGAATCGCACCCGGCAGCTTCTGCACCGAATCGTAGAAGTCCAGCATCAGCACCCGCGTCATCTTCCGCAGATCACGGAACCGGTCATCGGCCCGGGCGCGCGATTGCGTCGCCCGGTAGTACTGCCACACCGTGCCGGCCGCCCCGCCCACAAGCACCAGAGCCAGCATCGCCGCCGCGCCCACTGCCGCCCGATGGCGCTGCACGAACTTTCCTATCCGGTACCGCCGCGATCCGGCATGCGCCTGCACTGGCCGCCGCTGCAGCCAGCAGCGCAGGTCGGCCGCAAACTGGGCCGCCGTCGCGTAGCGCCCCTCCGGCTCCTTCCGCAGCGCCTTCATCACAATGGCATCCATGTCGCCGCGCAAGCGAGCCGATTTCGCCCGCTCGCTCGGCAACTCAGGCGTCACCGCGCAGGTTGCCCGCAAGAGCGCCACCGGCTGGTGCCGCAACCCTTCGAAAGGATGACTCCCCGTCAGCAGACTGTACAGCACCACGCCCATGGAGTAGATGTCCGTCGACGTGGCCAGCGCCCCGCCCTCCAACTGCTCCGGGCTCGCAAACTCCGGCGTGAACGGCCTCATCGTGGCCTGCGTCGCCTGTCCCTCCACCCCATACAGACCCGGCTCCAGCAGCTTCGACACTCCGAAATCCAGCAGCCGCGGCTCGCCCGCTGCCGTCACCAGGATGTTGCTGAACTTCAGGTCGCAGTGCGCCAGAAACCGCCTGTGCGCATACTCCACTGCGTCCAGAATCTCAGCCACCAGCCGCACCCGCGCTTCCACCGGCAACCGCCGCTCCTCGCAATACCCGTCCAGTGGCGCCCCTTCCACGTAGTCCATCACTAGGAACGGAACCCCGTCGTCGGAAACTCCGCCGTCGATCAACTGCACAATGCCGGGGTGGTTCAGCGCCGCCAACACCTGCCGCTCGGCCCGGAACCGCGCGATCATTCCCTCGTGCTGCCGCCCGTCCAGCAGCAGCTTCACCGCGGCCGTCTGCTCGAACTCGCCGGTCCTCGCCGCCAGATAGACGCTGCCCATTCCACCCTCACCCAGCTTACGCGTGAGGCGGAACCGCCCGAATTGCCGGCCCAGCAGCCGGTCTTCCTGTTCTGGAGTCTGCATCCTGAATGGCCCTTTCAGGCAGGGTACCGCAAAATTGCGCCATTCCGGCGCGCCTGGACTACTTTCTCTCGAAATCCCGGGCACTCGGCCGATGAGCACTTCCATGAATGAGAATCGATGTCAAACAAGGCAGCGCGCGCTCGGGTTTAAACTGATCGCCAGTGTCGGTGCCTTACTCGCCCTGATGCTGGTCAGCAGTGTGGTTACCGTGCTGAGCATAGACCAGCTCGGCGGGCAGTTGACCGAAGCTGCCGGCGTCACGGCGCGCAAGGTGCAGCTCATCGCCGATATCAGGCTGGCTGCGGAATCCATGCGGACCGCCCAACGCGGCGTAATCCTCTATTCGATGATGAAGCAGCCGGAGCGCGTCACCAAGGCCAATGGCCAGTTCCGCGCGGCGGCACGGCAAATCAGTGAACGTGTGATCGAACTGAAACCGCTGCTGCGGACTGCCGCCGGGCACCAGGGCGCCCAGGAGACCGTCAGTGCCGTGAATGGCTGGCTGCCGCTGTATGAAGCGGTGTGGGCCGGCTGCGGCCGGGAAGACTACCAGGGTTCGGTCAAGCTGGCCGTGGACAAAACCTTCACGATGGCCGACGCCATCGACCGCGCTGCGGATGGACTCCGCGAAGCCCAGCAGGGATTGCTGAGCCAGGCCAGCCGGAACGCCAAAGAGGAGATTTCCCGCAGCCGCTGGTTGGCCCTGGGCTTTCTGCTCGTGTCCCTTGCGCTGGGGGTGGGCGTCCTGCTCGTCGTGCGGCAGGCAGTGCGGCGGATGCGCATCATCGCGGAGAAGTTGGCCGAAGGCGCCGGACAGGTGCTGAACGCGGCTTCCATGATTGCCAATGCCAGCCAATCGCTGGCGCAGGGTGCCTCCGAGCAGGCGGCCTCGATTGAGGAGACTTCGGCGTCGGGCGAGGAGATCACCGCCATGGCGCAACAGAACTCCAGCAACGCCGGCAAGGGTAGCCAGCACGTGGAACAAGTTGTTCAGACGATCCGGCGGGCCGATGAGGCGTTGAGCAAGATGATGGTCTCAATCAATGAAATCAATGGGTCCAGCGACAAGATCGCCAAAATCATCCGGGTCAT
>CAYVDY010000257.1:0-9395 GCA_964450255.1 uncultured Candidatus Solibacter sp.
CGCTTGGCGAACGGCGGTGTGGGTTGGTTGCAGCATGGCCATTGCCAAGGTCTTGGCGATGGGCACCCAGGCCTCGGGGAGGTCATCGAAACGTAGATGCGCACGAGACGCGCTCAGGTTGGGGGCGATTCCGCCGGCGGTCAGATCCCAGCGGGGCATATCGTCGAATCGCGGCTCGGGACCGGGTGCGATCCGGCGAGCCGCCGGTAGCACGGGTTCGTCGGGAGCGAAGGGCGGATCTCACGCCGCCGCTATCGGGGATGTGAGTTGGCGGGTCACTGTTCAGCCCTTTGTCCGAACGGTCGATGAAGGTGGTCGGTTTGTTGGCGCGCTGCTTCGATGTGGTTACTGGTGAATTCGGTGAGGAGCGCCGCGACGTTGATGCGATGCTGGCCGGAGACTTCGCTGAACTGGATTGGGGGCATGGTTTTTTCGATGCCGTCCAGGACGTCGTCCAGGTAGGAGCCGAGAGCGTGGATGTCCTCTGGATCCAGCGGAGTGATGAACGTCTGGTTGAGCCGGGTGAAGATCTCGTGGATTACCTCGTCACCCTTGCCTTCCAGCACGGCGATGGCTACCTCTGCCTCGCGCAGTGCGTTCGGCCCCTTCTCGGCGGCTTCTCTGAATTCCACGGCCGCCTGACGAATCAGTTGGGCCTGGTCGATAAAATAATGAAAGAACTTCTCTTCGCGGGGCAGGAGCCTCATACAGCCTCTGGTCTACTTTCTGCTGGCTGGCTACACATGGAGATCTATCTTTTGGCGGAAGTTGAATTATCTCAGACCGGGCAGGGTGCTGGTCAACCTTTCCAGCGTTACGATTCGGTGAAAACCTCTTCCTCTTCTAAGATCGCCAGCGGGCCGGCCGCCTCCTTGCCCGTCGAGTTCTCCAGGTCCAGGTAGCGCAAGTCCAGTAGTCGGCTGGGGTTGATGTTGCCCATGGCCGAAAGCAGCGTGCTCTTCAGGTGCGGATAGTCCTTTTCGAACTCGGTGAAGATATCGCGTATGGATCGCCGCACCGTGCCCGTTTTCAGCGAACAGCCGCAGGGTATCACCGGCGCGCCGGTCTCGCCCGCATAGGCCCGTGTCAGATCCTCTGTGACGTAAAGCAGCGGCCGGATGATCCGGAAGTCCTTCTTGCTGGACCAGGTGATGGGCGGCAGCGATCCAAGCCGGCCGGTGAACATGGCGTTTCGGAGGAACGACTCGCAGAAATCATCGGCCGTGTGGCCGAACGCGATCACGTTGGCGCCCATCGCCCGGGCGATCTGATAAACGGCTCGCCGCCGGAAGCGGCTGCAAACGTCACAGCCGTGATCCGGCTGCTCGGTGAGAAGACGCAGCGAAGGGTTATCGACGTGGTACGTCCACTCCACGCCGCGAGCCTCCAGAAACTCGCGGAACGGTTCGATGGGCTTGAGGAACTTGCCCTGCTCGATCGTGAAGGCGCAGACCGTGAAATCTATGGGCGCCCGCTCCCGCAGCAGCAGGAGGGCTTCCAGCAGCGTGAAGGAGTCCTTGCCCCCAGAGAATCCGACGGCGATCCGATCGCCCTCGCGAATCATCCGGAAGCGCGTGACGGCTTCACCTACCTTGCGGAGAATGGCTTTCTGAAGTTCCAAATCACTATTATAGAGTGTGACTCCAGCGCGCCGAATAGCATTTGAAGTACTGGGCGCGGTGGAACGCGGCGGATTTGCGGCAGATCTGCTGCAGCAGCGGACGCGCAGCCTCGATTCGCGCGACGCCGGCCTCGTCACGCAAATCGTATTCGGCGTCCTGCGGCGGCGGGAACAACTGGACTTCCTGATCGGCCAGGTGGCCGGGCGGTCGCCCGACAAAATGGACCCCTCCGTCCGCCGGGCGCTGCACATGGCCGCCTTCCAATTGCGATTCCTGTCGAAGATTCCTCCCCACGCCGCCGTCGGCGAGAGCGTGGATCTCGTCAAGCAGGCCGGCAAAGCGTCCGCCGCCGGGTTCGTCAATGCGGTTCTCCGGAAACTGCCGGAACTGCCGGACGAATGGCCGTCGAAGGCCATCGAGTACAACCTGCCGGATTGGCTGTGGTCCCGCTGGCGCGAATACTACGGCGCGGCCGTGGCCGCCGGCATCGGCGCGGCTTCTCTGGAGGAGCCCGAGGGCTGGCTGCGGCTGGCGACCGGTGAGGCGGTTCTGGAGTCCTCCATCGAGGGTCCGCTGCCGGAAGGCGCGCGGCACATGGACATCGGCTCGCAGTCGATCGTGCCCCTGCTCAAACTGGAACCGGGACAGCGTTTTTTGGATCTGTGTGCGGCTCCGGGGAACAAGACCGCGCAGGCCCTGGAGACTCCGGTGCGCGCCGTGGCCTGCGACACCAGCGCGGCCAGGTTGCGCGACTTCGTCGTGGAATGTCCCAGGGTCCAGTTGGATGCCGGCCGGATCCTGCCGTTTGGCAAAGTATTCGACCGGATCCTCGTCGACGCGCCCTGCACAGGTACCGGCACGCTGGCGCGAAACCCGGAAATCCGCTGGCGACTCACTCCGGAAGAGATCCGCCGCCAGTCCGAACGGCAGGTTCGGATTCTTCGCAACGCGCTCGCCTGCCTCAAGCCCGGCGGCCGGCTGGTCTACTCCACCTGCTCGCTGGAACCGGAAGAGAACAAAGACGTCGTACACCGTGTGGCCTCCTCGCGCGTCAAACGAGTGATCGAACGTCTGCCCGGGCGGGACCCGGGAGACGGGTTTTTCGCCGCCGTGTTAGAGTGAAATGGCTCCTCGAATGATCGAAATCCTACCGTCTCTACTGGCTGCCGACTTCTCGCGCCTTGGCGAACAGATCGCCCAGGTGACAGATGCCGGTGTCCAGTACCTGCATTTCGACGTGATGGACGGCCACTTCGTGCCCAATATCTCTTTTGGCGTGCCGGTGCTGGCCTCGTTGAGGAAATGCACCAGACTCCAGATCGACGTGCATCTGATGATCGAGGACGCCGATACCTTTGCGCCGCTCTTTATAGAGGCCGGCGCCGATTGTGTCTCAGTTCATCAGGAGGCGTGCCGCCACCTGGACCGGACACTGCGAATGATCCAGAGCGAGGGCGCCAAGGCCGGCGTCGTCCTGAATCCGGCCACTCCGCTCGACACGCTCGAGCACGTCCTGCCCATCGTGGATTTCGTTCTTTTGATGAGCGTCAACCCCGGCTACGGCGGCCAGAAGTTCATTCCCTACGTTCTGGACAAGGTGCGCGACCTCCGCGCGCGGCGCGAGCGGGCGGGTTTGAACTTCGCCATCGAACTTGACGGGGGCGTAACGGTGGATAATGTAGGTAGGGTTGCCGACGCTGGAGTGGACTGGGCAGTAGCCGGGTCCAGCGTGTTCGGCGCTCCTGACCCGCGTCTGGCCGTAGCCGCGATGCGGCAGGCGGCGTCGGACGCGGTAATGCGGCGGGCCTGAACGGCCTGAAGATTATGTTGTTGAGATCCCTTTGAGGTGATGCGCTTGATGATTCTCTCCCGAAACCGGTTGGCGAGTGGGTTCGCCATTGCTGCGTTGTGCGTTCTGGCCTTCGGGTCAGCGGGCTGTCGTGGCAAGAAGTATGAAAATCCCATCAACAAGGACACTCAGCAGCCCGATAAGGTCCTCTTCGATAAGGCCATCAAGGATATCGAGAAGGGCCGCTACGAAGTGGCGCGGCTGACGCTCAACACCTTGATGAACACCTACGATACCAGCGAATTCCTCGCCAAGTCGAAGCTGGCCATCGCCGACTCCTGGATGCGGGAAGGCGGCTCCCACGCCATGTCCCAGGCCGAGGCGGAGTACAAGGACTTCATCCTCTTCTATCCGACTTTGGAAGAGTCGGCCGAAGCTCAGATGAAGGTGTGCGACATCCACGTCAAGCAGATGGAGAAACCGGATCGCGATCCCACGCACGTACTGCGCGCCGAGGACGAATGCCGCCTGCTGCTCACCCAGTTCCCGAATTCCCGCTACTCCCCGATGGCGGCCCAACGCCTGAGGGAGATTCAGGAAGTGATCGCCGATGGCGAGTTCCGGGTGGGCGATTTCTATCACCACAAGGGCTCCTATCCGGCTGCCGCAAACCGCCTGCAGGCCATGACGGATCACTATCCGCTCTACAGCGGCTCCGATCAGGCGCTCTGGCGTCAGGGCGATAGCTACGGACAGATGGGCCCGCGCTTCAAGCCTAAGAGCGTCGCCGCCTACCAGAAGATCGTTCGCGAGTATCCGCTCAGCCCGCTGGCTGAGGACGCCAAGACCAAGCTGCAGGAGATGGAGGCCGAGATCCCCGAGGCCGATCCCGTTGCTTACGCGCGAATGAAGTACGAGCAGGAGAACGTCACCAAGAAGGGGATGATGGGCAAGGCGTGGGCGCCTTTCTCGAAGTCGCCGGACCTGACCCTGGCGGCGAAGTCGGGTCAGCCGACAATGACTACTCTGCGGCCCACCATTCCCGCCAGCATCCCGCTTCCCCCGGGCGCAACGGGCTCCTCCGATGTGACCATTTCCACGGAGACCCCGGCCGCCGGAGGGACCAGCGCGCTGGATACCCAGCCGGATGCCCGGCTGAATCAGCCCGCAGCTGCCTCGGCCCCCGCGGAGGGCGCTGCCCAGGCGGCTGGCGCTGCTCCCACCGGGACGCCCATTGTGACGGCCGCCCCGCAGGATTCACTGCCCTTGAACCGGCAGGCGCCGCCCCCCAAGGACTCCAAGAAGAAGAAGACTTCCAAGGCCAGTCCGGAAAAGAAGTAACCCTTTGGCCGCTACTGTTCGCGTATTGCTCGCCGACGACAGTCCCCATGCCCAGCGCATGGGCGAGCGAATCCTGCGCGAAGAGGGGTTCGAAGTGGTGACCGTCACCGACGGGGAAACTGCGCTTCTCCGCCTGGAGGACGTGGATCCGGATCTGGTTCTCGCGGATGTCTTTCTGCCGCTGCGCTCCGGCTACGACATCTGCCGCCACATCAAAGGCAGTGAACGCCACAGGCACGCCGGCGTAGTTCTGATCGCTGGCCTGCTGGAGCCTGTCGACGAGGATGAGGCGCGCCGCGCCGGTTGCGACGCCGTGCTGAAAAAACCATTCGAGGCCTCCGTGGTGATGTCCACCATCCGGCCGCTGATAGACCGCTCTCAGTTCGCGCGCGGGTTGTTTTCAGCCAGCGTGCCGGTCCCGCCGGCGCCCGAAGCCGCCACGGCCGTGACGATCGTTGAGCGGCCGCCACTGGACGCCGAAGTCATCCGCGCGGCCGTGACCATCGCCCTGGATCGCAGCCTGCCCGCCATGGTGGAAGAGATCACCGAAAAGGTGATGATGGCTCTCGGCCACTAGAAACCTTCAGACACCCGCTCTGCCCGCCGATGAGCCCCTGCAGAGGAACTCACCTTGACGGGCATTTGCAGAAGCGCAGCCTCCTTATTCGTATGCGCCGCAATGGCGATCGCCATCGCGGCCGCCGGCCCGCTGGACCCTCCGGAGCTTCTCCCTGCCGCCGCCATTCTGGATGCCGCCTCCCTCGATCCAAACCGCGGCATTCCCTCCGGTGGCTGGTTCGTCGTCCGCGGCAGGAATCTGATGGACGGACCGGCCGTGTCCATCGGAGGCCAGCCCGCCGCCATCGCCCGCCTGCGCCGGGTTGCGGCCTACGACGAGATCCTCGCCCTCGCCCCCGCCCTGCAGTCGGGTTCCGCCACCGTAGTCGTCACCACGCCGGGGGGCGCCGCACCGCCGCGCTCCGTCCGCATCGTTGACTTCTCCCCTTCGCTCTTCGGCCTCGATCCGGCTGGCGGCCGTTACGTCGACGCCACGGCCTCCGGTGGCTCTGAATCCATCGGCCCGCTGGATCTCTATGGTGCGGCCACGCTCGATCGTCCCATCCGCCCCGCCGTGGAGGGCGAGATCATCTCGCTGCGGGCCAACGGCTGCGGCGTTCCGGAGTCCGTCACCGTGCGCCTCGGCGAGCGCGAGGCCGCCGTGCTCTTCTCCGGCACCGAAACCGGCCTACTGCCCACCTGCGTCATCCGCATCCGGGTGCCGGCCCTGCCCGCGGGCGAGCATGAAATCCGCGCCGTCATCAATGGCGTAGCTCTGACGCCGCCCCGCTGGCTGGTGACCGGCCTCGTGCCTTTCCCCGGCTATGAGCACGGCAAGGAATCGGGTTTCCGCCTCACCGGCGCGCACGTGGCACTGCCCTGCGCCCAGTGCCATCTGCGGGGTCGCTACCTGGGAACCCCTACTGCCTGCGAAGCCTGCCATCTCGATCGCTACCAGAACGCAGCCCTCCCCGATCATCGTGCCGCCGGCTATCCCGCCACCTGCGAATCGTGCCACCAGACCTCCCAGTTTCGCGGCGCCCGCGCCGCACACCCTTCCTCCGTCCCGCCCCTCTCCGGCAAGCACACGGTCACGCCCTGCGGCAGTTGCCACACTGCGTCCAGGCCGGAGCGGCTGAACACGAACTGCTCTACCTGCCATCAGGCCGCCGTCAGCCCGAATCACTCAGCGCAACCGCCCGCCAATTGCGACGCCTGCCACACCACCGCCGCCTTCCGGCCCGCCGCCCTCGATCATCCCAGGCAGCGCTTCCCCCTGGAAGGCGCGCATGCCAGCCTCGCCTGCTCCCAATGTCATCAGGGAGGAACGCTCCCCGCGCCAGATCCCTCCTGCGCCAGTTGCCACCTCCCGCTCTATCAATCCGCCACCGCTCCGGATCATCCCGCCTCCGGCTATCCGCCCACCTGCGGCGTCTGTCACACGCCGGCGGCCTGGCAGGGCGCCGCTCTCCGGCACGAGCGTTTCCCCCTCACCGGCAAGCACGCCTCCACCGCCTGTCTCGCCTGCCACAAGGACAACCAGTTTGCCGGAACGCCCCGCGCCTGCGCCGGCTGCCACTTGCCGCAGTACGATGCCATGACCGCGCCCAATCATCGCGCCGAAGGCTTCTCCCTCGAATGCCAGCTCTGCCACAGCACCTCTCAGTTCTTCGGCGCGCGCGTCGTCCATCCCGCTTTCGCCCAAACCGGTAGTCACACCGCGCTGGAATGCGCCCGCTGCCACACCACCGGCGCCTACAAAGGCACGCCGCACCCTTGCGCCTCCTGTCATCTCAACGCCTATAACGCCACCGCGAACCCCAACCATCAAGCCGCCGGATTCGCGCGGAACTGCGAGAACTGCCACACTTCCGCAGCCTGGCTGGGCGCCAGATTCACCCACGCCAGATTCCAGCTCACCGGCCGGCACACCGCCCTCCAATGCCGCCAATGCCACGCCAGCGGCGCCTACTCCGCCACGCCGGCCACCTGCGCAAGCTGCCACCTGCCCGCCTACAACGCCGCCGCCAATCACAAGGCCGCCGCCTATCCCCAGACCTGCGAGACCTGCCACACCACCGCCGCCTGGAAAGGCGCCGCCTTCCCTCACACGAAGTTCGCCCTCACCGGCAAACACGCATCCACCGCCTGCGCCCTCTGCCATACCGGAGGCCGCTTCGCCGGCACCCCCACAGCTTGCGCCAGTTGCCATCTGCCTGCCTATAACTCCACAGCCAGTCCCGCCCACAAAGCCGCCGGCCTGCCCCAGACCTGCCAGTCCTGCCACACCACCTCGGCCTGGCCCGGCGCCAAGTTCTCCCACGCCCGCTTCTCGCTCACCGGTAGGCACGCCACCCTGAAGTGCAGCCAGTGCCATAAGACCGGAATCTACGCCGGCACCTCCACCGCCTGCTCCTCCTGCCACCTCCCCGCCTACACCAATACCTCCAACCCGAATCACACCGCGGCGGGCTACCCGCGGACCTGTGAATCCTGCCATACGACCGCCTCCTGGCGCGGAGCCACCGTCCCTCACACCCGCTTCTCCCTCACCGGCCGCCATGCCGTCGCCCCCTGCTCCGCCTGCCACCCGTCCGGCAGCTACACCGGCACGCCCACGGATTGCGTAAACTGCCATCTGCCGGCCTA
Organism: uncultured Candidatus Solibacter sp.; assembly: GCA_964450255.1. Classification (GTDB taxonomy): domain Bacteria; phylum Acidobacteriota; class Terriglobia; order Bryobacterales; family Bryobacteraceae; genus Paludibaculum. The sequence continues at coordinate 7,960 of CAYVDY010000257.1, forward strand.
CAACGCCGCCGCCAACCCCAATCACAAGACCGCCGGATTCTCGCAAGCCTGCCAGTCCTGCCACACCACCACCAGCTGGCGCGGCGCCACGTTTGCCCACCGCAGCTTCGTCCTCGCCGGCAAGCACGCCTCCCTCGCCTGTGCTCAGTGCCACACAAACGGAACCTACGCCGCCCGTCCCACCTCCTGCGTCTCCTGTCACCTCGCCCGCTTCAACGCCACCACCCGCCCAAGCCACGCCTCAAAAGCCTATCCCCAGACGTGCGAACGCTGTCACACGCCCAGCGCCTGGGTGCCTGCGTCTTTCCTTCACGCCTTCCCTATCATGTTCGGTGAGCACGCCAACGCCTGGACCCGTTGCACGGATTGCCACGCCAACCCCGCTCTCTTCAGCCAGGTCTCCTGCTTCCGCTGCCACAGCCAGTCGGTTACCGGCGCCCGCCACAAATCCGTTAGCGGCTACGTTTACGACTCACGCAAATGCATCGCCTGCCACCCGCGCCCCTAATCCGCCTCCATCAGTGACAGACTAGAGTTAATGGCTCACCGCCTGCTTGTGCGCGGAGCCCGCCAGTTGCTGACACTGCGCGGACCCGCCGGCCCCCGCCGTGGGGCCGCCATGCGCGCTCTCGGAATCATCGAAGATGGCGCCTTCCTCGTCGAAGATGGAATCATCACCCACATCGGCCCGGCCCGCCGAATTGAAAACCTGGGCGTCGCTCGCACCGCGGAGCCCGTCGATGCCCAGGGCCGCGTCGTCATGCCCGGCTTTATCGATTGCCACACCCACCTGATCCACGGCGCCCGGCGTGTCGATAGCTTCCCCAGCGGCACTCCTCCCGCCGGCGCCACAATCGCCGCGCCGTCCTTCTGGTCCGCAATGCGCGCCGTTCGCGGCGCCACTGCCAGGCGTCTCACTGCTCATGCCCGCACCGCCATCGCCAGCATGGTCGCCAATGGGACAACCACGCTGAACATCCACTCCGGCTATGGTCTGGACGAATCCTCGGAACTCAAGATCCTCCGCATCGCCGCCGCGCTGGATCAGGAGCCCCTCACCGTCTACCCCACCTTTCACGCCGCCCACCTCACGCCGCCCGAATTCGACGGTTGCCCCGATTCCTTCCTCGATTACCTCCTCGCCGATCTGTTGCCCAACGTCGTCCGGCGCCGCCTCGCCGCCTCCGCCGCCGTCTCATGCGACGCCGGCGCGTTCACCGTCACACAGGCCCACCGCTACCTGGTCGCCGCCTGCGAGCATTTGCACATCCTCACCGTCCATGCCAGCCGCTACGCCAACATCGGAGCTGTCCAGTTGGCCGTCGATCTCGAGGCGCGCGCCGTCCCCCATCTGGAGTCCGCCAACCCCGCCGAAATCGCCCGCCTCCCCACCAGCCGCACCGTCCCCACCTCCCTGTCCGGAACCACCTTCCACC
>CAYVDY010000258.1:0-9359 GCA_964450255.1 uncultured Candidatus Solibacter sp.
GGAGAATGTACTGGTGCAGGGCGGAGTCGGTGACTTTGCCCGCCCGCGTGTGGGCAAGCCTGATTCCGTCGCTCTGCCGGAAAAGGGCACCTGGTTGGAAGCAAACGGCACGGGTTGGCAGCTGAAGAAGAACGGCTGCGAGATGCGGGTGATGGCGCCGGTAGCCGGTGAAGTGGTGGAGACGGGCAGTGCGGCCGAGGGCTGGTATCTGAAACTGCGCGTGCCGCCGGAAATGCGCCAGTGGCGGCATCTGCTGCGCAACGGGGAAGTGCCGGGCTGGCTGATGCGGGAACTGGAGCGGCTGCAGATTCAGTTGTCTCCGGCAGGCGCCGCGCCGAGTCTGGCCGATGGCGGCATGCTGGTAGATGGGCTGATGGACCAGATGCCGAATGCCGATTGGGACAAGGTCCTGGGGGCGACGTTCCTGGAGGGGTGATATCATCCCAAAATGCAAAGCAACGCCCCGGATGTCACTACGTATCTGGAGCAAGTGCCGGGGGAACGCCGCTACGCCCTCGAACAGATGCGCCGGCTGTGCCTGGAACTCCTCGAAGGCTACGAGGAGTGCATGGAATATGGCATGCCGGTGTACAAGCGCGGCGGCGTCGGGGTCGCATTTGCGAGCCAGGTGCAGTACGTCGCGTTCTACATACCGCCGGAGATCGCCAGCCAGTACCGGAGCGAACTCCCAAAGGATACGGGCAAGTGCTGCGTCCGCTTTCGCAGTCCGAAGAAGATCGATTTCGATCTGGTGAAGCGGATTCTGACGAGCACAGCGAAATCCGACGCGAAGGGATGCTGACGCTCAGCGCGTGATCTCGTAGCGTTTCAGCTTGTCGTAGAGCGTGGAGCGGTCTATGCCGAGCGATGCGGCCGCCTCTTTGATGTTGCCCGCAGTTCGTTCCAGAGTGGCGACGATGGCGCGCCGTTCGATCTCTTCCAAGGGCACACCAGCGGGAACGGACCATGCGCGGCGCGCAGACACCTCGCGTTCGAGAAAAGCGAAGTCGGCCTCCGTCAGAACGCGCGCGCGTGTGGTGATGCAGGCGCGCTCGATCGCATTCTCGAGTTCCCGCACGTTGCCCGGCCAGTCGTAATCGATCAGCATCTTGAGCGCTCCTTCGGAGACCTTGGCGATTTCCTTACCGAACTCGCGTGCGATGCGCTCCAGAAGGTGATCTGCCAGGACCGGGATGTCCTCCCGCCTTTCGCGCAGCGGCGGAATCCGGATTTCGATCACGTTCAACCGGTAGTACAGGTCGTCGCGGAAATGGCCGTCGCGGATCGCCTGCTGCAGGTCCTTGTTGGTTGCCGCGATGACGCGCACGTCCACGCGCACCTCCTCGCTGCCGCCCACGCGATAGAATGCGCGTTCCTGCAAGACACGGAGCAGATCCGCCTGCAGCTTCGGAGAAATGTCGCCGATCTCGTCCAGGAAGATCGTGCCGCCGTTGGCCTGTTCGAACTTGCCCTTGGTCTGGCCGCCCGCGCCGGTGAAGGACCCCTTCTCGTAGCCGAACAGTTCGGTTTCCAGAAGCGTCTCAGTCAAGGCGGCGCAACTCACCGTGATGAATGGCTTGTTGGCGCGGTCGCCGGAGAAGTGGATGGCGCGCGCGACCAGTTCTTTGCCGGTTCCGCTCTCTCCGCGGATCAACACCGTGCTTCGGAGGCTGGCGATATCCTGTGCCAGATGGAGGATATCCTGCATCCGCGCGTTCTTGGTAATGATGTCGCGGTAGTTGTACTGCCGTGTGAGTTTCTTGCGCAGGATGGCGTTTTCGCGCTGGAGGTTTTTCACCTTGATGATGCGCGAGACCAACATGGAGATCTCCTGCGGGTTGCACGGCTTGACGATGTATTCCTGCGCGCCTTCCTTCATGGCCTGAATCGCGGTATCCACCGTTGCGTATGCCGTGATAATGACCACTGACGCGTCGGGGTGTATGCGATGGATCTCCATCAGCGTCTCGATGCCGTCCATGCCTCCGGGCATTTTCAGATCGATGAAGTAGATGGCGTAGTCTGTCTGTGCGGCCATATCCACGGCCTGGCGGCCCCGCGACGCCGTATCGACGCGGTAGCCGTCTTCGCGCAGCCATGCCGCCATGGATTCGCACATGACCTCTTCGTCGTCGACAACCAGAATCTGCCAGATGTTCTTCATATCGTATTACCCATTGGAGGAGGTGAGGCGCCGGACGAGTTGAGACCCGCAAACGGCGCAGAAAGACGCGTTCTTGGCGTCAACGAGACCCACGTGCGTGGAGAGGCTCATGGCGCAAAGTGAATCGGGACAGTGGATCAGGCCACAGGTATGGCCGAGCTCATGCAGTACTTCCTTTGCCAGCCGTTCGAGCAGCAGGTCCTGATCCGGCGGCAAGCCATAGAAGTCCTGCCGCAGGCGGCTGACCGAGACGAGCGCAATGGGACCATTGAACTGAGCCTGGCCGAAGAGAAAGCTGAGCATCGGGATGGCGATGTCTGCGGTAGTGAGGCCGAGCAATCGGGCGGCGTCCGGCGGGCGGGCCGCGGCGAGGGCTTTCATAATTGTGACCGATTCGTACTGGCCGCGCTCGGGCTGCCAGGCATCGGCGGGCATCGGTAGTTCCGGCAGCCGGCAGGCGTCAAAGGGAAACCACTCCGCTACCGTCTTTTCGGTAGCCGTGAGAAGTTCTTCCGGGACGGTGCCGACTGGCATGAGATACAGCCTCCTCACCCTGCCGCACCAGGCGGACCAATGGTGGCGGGGCGCGGACTGGAATGCAACGGAAGCGTCACGACGAACGTTGCGCCTTCCCCTGGCGTGCTGCGCACCTCCACCTCACCATCGTGGGCCTTCACGATGCCGTAGAGCACAGCCAGCCCAAGGCCCACACCCTTTCCATCGGCCTTAGTGGTGAAGAACGGGTCAAAGATCTTCTCCTGGATCGCAGCCGGGATACCCTCTCCATTGTCAGCGACGGTGATCTCTACGTGTTGATCTCTGGAATCGAAGTGCGTCCGCACAGTCACCTGGCCGCCGCCCCTGGGTTGCATCGCCTCCGCGGCATTGAGGACGAGGTTCAGCATCACCTGCTGCATCTGTGAGGGGTCGCACTCCACTGTGGGCAGGTCGGGCTGGAGGTCCAGCACGACGCTGGCATCGATCAACTTCAGTTTGTGGCCGACCAGTCCAATAGTGGTTCCAATCAGCTTGTTCAGATCGGCGGCGGTGCGCTGCGGCTTGGAACGGCGCGAGAAGCTGAGCAGGTCCGAGACGATGCGGCCCACGCGTGCGGTCTCGCTGGAGATCTGGCTGAGGTATTTTCGGAATTCGGCTTCACGGCCCGGCGGGACGCCGCCCTCGCCCATAATGCGCTGCAATAGCATCGACAAATTCAGGACGCCGGAAACGGGGTTATTGATCTCGTGCGCGACGCTGGCCGCCAACTGGCCGAGCGTGGCCAGGCGGTCGGTCTGCAACAGGCGCTGCTGGGCGACCTTGAGCTGAGAGGTGCGCTCGGCGACCTTGGTTTCGAGGTTCTGGGTGAGCTCGTTGAGATCAGCGAGCGCCGCTTTGAGCTGCTCGCGCATTCTGTTGAACGAATCGACCAGTTCGTCGAACTCCTCGCTGCCGTGGTGTATTTCGATGGGACGGTCTAGTTCCATGGCGCTCACAGCCTTGGTGCCCTCGATGAGCTCCCTGATCGGCGTGGCGACAAACAGACGCGTGAAAATGAAAACGAAGATGGCTCCAATCGTGATGACGATGGCCGTGGATGTAACGGACTGCATGGTGAGCGCCTGCGCCTGCTCTTCCACGGGATCCAACCGCAGTGCGACGTCCAGCACGCCGAGCACTTTCAGATTGGCCGGATGTGCATGACAGGCAGCGTTGGAGCAGGCGGTCTCATTGTAGACCGGTGTGACCATGCTCAACGTGCGGGAGCCGTTCGGCGAATGGGCGAAGCGTACGCGTGCATTGACGTCGAGGTCGGACTTGACGACGCCCTTTTCGTGGCAGCCACGGCAGACCTCGGATTGGATCTGCTCCACGTTGCTGTGCTCGTTTGTGTCCGTGGAGTACATCAGCCGCCCTTCGCGATTGAAGATGCGGATGCGGTCCATGCCCTGCTTGTGGGCGATTACCTGCATGATCTCGTAGGCAGCGTTGCGATTATCGGCTAGCATCGCATGCCACGTGGCGCTGGTGATGCCGCGGGAGAGTTGATCGGCCCCGAGCACCATAGTCTCCACCAGGCGGTTCTTCTGGGTGTGCAGATTGTAGTAGGCCGTGGCGCTGCTGATCAGCACGATCAGGATCGTGAGTGACAGCATCAACTTGGGGCCGAGCCGGTACGGCATAAGCGAACACTCCTGGATTCGGTGGACGTAACTATATTTATCAAATTTGATGCGGAGAATCAGACCCGTCTCCCTTGACCTTGCCGGACGCCGTTGATATAGTCGCGGCTTCCAAGGAGATCCCGATGTACCGCACTGTTATCGCTGCTGCCGCGTTGCTTTCGACGCTGGCCGGCATGGTTGTCGCAGAGCCGCGGCGGGCTGTATTTGCCGGGGCGGTCTCTGAGCACAGGTGGGCGCTGAAGGAGCTGAATTCCGAGTTGCCCGCGGATTGGACCGGTTACGATTTCCTGGTGCTGGAGATGCGCGCTTCCTCGCCGCAGCGATTCAATTTGAGATTCTTCGGGCCGGCGGGTGTCCAGCAGAGGCAGGTGCAGCCGCTGCCGAACGTCTGGATTCGCGCCTCGATTCCGCTGCAGTACTACCGTCAGCCCAATCGCGCAGGGTTCGATCTGGCGTCGGTGGGGAAGGTGCCCAGGAACTCATTCTGGATCAGCACGGGCGGCGTATACGGACCGCTGAACGCTGTGGAAGCGATCGGTGTCTCCATGCAGGCCCCGCACGGGCAGCCGGTGCTTGAGATCCGCTCGGCCACTTTAGCCAAGGCTGACCCCGGCTCCGATGTCCTCGACAGGAAACCGGTGGTGGACGAGTTCGGCCAGTGGATCCCCATCGACTGGGACGGCAAGGTGAAGAACCTGGAGCATCTCAAAAAGGAGTGGGCGGCGGAGGATGCCAGCTTCGGCGCCGGCGATTTCGGCTACTGCAAGTACGGCGGCTATCTCAACACTAAGGCCAAGGCCACGGGCTTCTTCCGGGTGGAGCAGATTGACGGACGCTGGTGGTTCGTGGACCCGGACGGGCACCTGTTTTTCTCTACCAGTTCCACGGGCATGCGGTCCGGCGGCGGGCTGGCGCGGATCAAGGGCAGGGAAGACTACTTCGCTGCGCTGCCGCCGGTCGATCCATCGGCGGGGCCGCGGCCGGAGTCCGGTTTCTACAGTTGGAACCTCTTGCGGCGCCATGGCGAGACCGGTAAAGGGTGGCTCGAAACGGCGATCCGGCGGATGGAATCCTGGGGGCTCAATACGATTGGCAATTGGAGCGATCCGCGCCTGTGGGACGCGCACAAGAAGGCCTATCAGGTGAACCTTCGCGGCTGGGGCATGGAGACCGGCTACATGGGGATGCCGGATGTGTATTCGGAAGAGTTCCCCAGAATCGTGGACAAGGCGGCGGCTGAGCAGTGCGCCCCTCGCAAGAACGATCCCTACCTGTTGGGCTACTTCATTGCCAACGAGCCGCCGTGGCCGGGGCGCGAGTCCCTGGTGGTGGACATCATTCTGGAGCGGCCGCCCAGCGCCATCCAGCGCGAGGCCAAGGCGTTCCTGGCCGCCGGCGATACACCGGAACGGCGCAAGCAGTTCATCTACCGCGCCTTCGACAAGTATCTGGAAGTCATCAACGCGTCCATTCGGCGCCACGACCCGAACCATCTCAACCTGGGACTGCGCTTCGGCAGCGGCGTACCACCGGCTGAGATGCTGCGGGCTTCGAAGTCATTCGACGTGTACAGCATGAATGTCTACTCAACCGCCGTGAGCCGCAAGGTGATGGAGGAGGTCTATGCGGTTACGGGGCGGCCGATCATCGTGGGCGAGTTCCACTTTGGCGTGCCCGGGCGCGGCCTGGCGGCAGGTCTGGTGCAGGTGCGCGATCAGCCGGAGCGAGGCGCCGCTTATCGGTACTATGTCGAGCAGGCCGCGGCCTTCCCGGCGTTCATCGGGTCGAGCTGGTTCCAGTGGGTGGACCAGCCCAACACCGGCCGCATGGACGGCGAGAACTACAATATCGGACTGGTGGATGTGACCGATCGCCCCTATCGGGAGATGATTGAGGCGATGAAGGTGACCCACCGGCAATTGCAGGGCGTCCACTCCGGCAAGATTCCGCCGTTCGATGCGAAGCCCAGGGCGCAGTAGTCAGAATCAGACGGCCCAGACGTACTGTGGCGGCCACTTCGGCTTCAGGCTCAGCTCCTGGGCGGCGCGAATCGGCCAATAGGGATTCCGGAGCAGCTCGCGCCCCAACAGCACGACGTCGGCGCGGCCTTCGGCGATGATCGCCTCCGCCTGCGCGACTTCACGGATACCGCCCACTGCGCCGCTGGGCATTCCGGCCTCGCGTTTCACGCGTTCGGCGAACGGCACCTGGAAGCCGGGCGCGTAGGGAATCTTAGCGTCGGGCGTGACCGCTCCGGAGGAGCAGTCCAGCAGGTCCACGCCGTGATCGCTAAGCAATTGTGCGAGAGGCACCGTGTGGTCGCCGTCCCATCCGCCGGGCACCCAATCGGTGGCTGAGACGCGGAACCACCGCGGCAGTTCGGCGGGCCAGGCCGAGCGGACGGCATCGGCCGTCTCCAGCGCTAGCCGCACGCGGTTTCCGAACGAGCCGCCATATTCATCGGTGCGCTGATTGGCGATGGGAGAGAGGAACTCACTGATGAGGTAGCCGTGCGCCCCGTGGATCTCGATCAGGTCAAATCCGGCTGCCAGCGCGCGGCGGGCGGCGGCGGTGAAGAGCAGCAGCGTGGCGGCAATCTCGGTGCGAGTGAGTTCGTGCGGCGTCGGCTCGCCAGGACGGAACGGGATGGGCGAGGGCGCCACTGTCTGCCAGGCGCCTTCGGTAAGATACAGCCCGCCCTGCAGCGGAACGGAGCAACTGGCCTTGCGGCCGGCGTGGCCGATTTGAATGCCCGCCTTGGCGCCCTGAGAGTGAATGTAGTCGACAATGCGACGCAGGCCGGGCACATGCTCGTCGGACCACAATCCGGTGCAGCCCGGAGTGATCCGGCCGCGCGGTTCCACCGCGGTGGCTTCCACGATCACGAGGCCGACACCTCCGGATGCGCGCGCGCCGAGATGGACCATGTGCCACTCGTTCACGAATCCGTCGATAGCCGAATACTGGCACATCGGCGACATGACGATCCGGTTTGGCAGGGTCACGCCGCGCGTCTGAAAGGGTTGAAAGAGGGCCGCTTCACTCATAGCTTCTACTCTAGCGATATCCTGTTAGTTGTTTATGAACTCATCATTACAGTGGGCACGATATCAGCGTTTTCTCAGCGCAGTCCCCGCCGCCGGACTCAAGCTGGACATCAGCCGGATGAACTTCGACGAAGCTTGGCTGGCGGGGATGGAGCCGGCCATGCAGCAGGCCCTGGCCGATATGGACAGCCTGGAGGGTGGCGCAGTCGCCAACCCGGATGAGAAGCGCATGGTGGGCCATTACTGGCTCCGTACGCCCGCGCTGGCGCCGGCGCCGGAGATCCGCGCCGAGATCGAATCCTGCATGGTGCGGATCCGGGAATTTGCAGCCGCCATCCATGCCGGCGGCAAGTTCACCGACGTGCTCTCGATCGGCATCGGCGGCTCGGCGCTGGGCCCGATGTTCGTGGCAGACGCTCTGGGACACCCTTCCACCGACAAGCTGCGCGTGCACTTTTTCGACAATACGGATCCGGATGGGATCGAGCGCACGATGGCCTCGCTGGCCGGGCGGTTGGACCGAACTCTTGTGTTGGTGATTTCAAAGTCCGGCGGAACGCCCGAGACGTACAACGGGATGAAGCTGGCAGAGGCGGCATACGCGCGGGCCGGCGTCGATTTCGCCTCGCGGGCGGTCGCGATCACGATGGCGGGGTCCAAGTTGGACGCCTACTCCCACAACTGGCTGGACAAGTTCCCGATGTTCGATTGGGTGGGCGGTCGCACCAGTGAGCTCTCGGCGGTGGGTCTGCTGGTGGCGGCGCTGCAGGGGCTCGACATCGATGCAATGGTCGCGGGCGCTTCAGCCTGCGACGAGCAGACGCGCTCGAAGAACACGTGTGAGAATCCGGCGGCGCTGCTGGCGTTGATGTGGCACCACGCCACCGGCGGAAAGGGACTGAAGGACATGGTGGTGCTGCCATACAAGGACCGCCTGCTGCTGTTCAGCCGCTACCTGCAACAGCTCGTGATGGAGTCCATCGGTAAGCGCGAAGACCTCGACGGCAAGCGTGTGGACCAGGGTATCAGTGTCTATGGCAACAAGGGTTCCACGGATCAGCATGCCTATGTGCAGCAGCTTCGTGACGGCGTCAACAACTTCTTCGTCACCTTCATTCGTGTGTTGGAGGATGGCGGAGACGCGCTGGAGTTGGAGCCCGGCGTGCGGTCCGGCGACTACCTGGACGGCTTCCTGCTGGGCACGCGCGCCGCGCTGCACGGCAATGACCGCGAGTCGATGACGATCACGATTCCGCGCGTGGATGCGACCACCGTGGGCGCCCTGATCGCGCTATTCGAACGCGCAGTGGGCCTCTATGCCTCGCTGATCCACATCAATGCCTATCATCAGCCTGGCGTGGAAGCGGGCAAGAAGGCAGCCGTCGCTGTGCTGGATCTGCAGAAGCGAATCCTGGCGGCGCTGAGCGCTGCACCCGCCACGGTAGAGCAGATCGCCGCAGTGGCTGCTTCGGACGAGCCTGAGAGCGTCTATCTGATCCTGGAGCATCTGGCCGCCAACGGCCGCGCCCGTCAGACTTCCGCGGGCTTCAGCCAGGCGTAGATTTTCAGGCTTGACGCCGAGCGAAGAAATAGCGAAAATATCCTGGTGCTGACCGGGATCGCTAAACTGGCGCAGGCCGGCGAGACGCTCGCCCAGAAGTCGGCGGTGGAATATCGAACACTGCCGACCCGCTCGCTCCTGAACCGCTGCACCGGCGAGCGCGCACCGTTCCAGTGGACGATCAATCCTTACCGGGGTTGCGAATTTGGCTGCAAATATTGTTACGCCCGCTACACGCACGAGTTCATGGAACTGCGCGAGCCGCTGGATTTCGAACGGGCGATCTTCGCGAAGGAGTTCGACGCTCGTGGGGTCTCACGGGAACTGCGGGCGGTGAAGGCGGAGGACTGGATCGCCATCGGCACCGCGACCGATCCCTACCAGCCCGCGGAAGCGCGCTTCGC
>CAYVDY010000259.1:0-9345 GCA_964450255.1 uncultured Candidatus Solibacter sp.
GCCACCCTGTTTCGGGGCCTTGGAAACGGTGCACCTGTCATTTCAAAGACCGGCCCATTCGGCCACGTGGCTGCGCTCTCAGGCTCCGCCAGCGATTCCACGTCGCGGCGCATCGCGTTCTCCATCATCGTCAACAGTTTCACCGCGCCAACGTCCGAGATCCGGTCGCTTCTTGATAAAATCGCAATAGTGATCCAGCAGGAAGGAACTCGCTAGCCATGCCCATCTATGAATATGCGTGTCAGGACTGCGGCACGAAGTTCGAGAAGCTCATTCGTCGCGATTCGGATCTCGAACAACTCGCCTGCCCATCGTGCGGCGAGGCGCACCTACAGCGCGAACACTCTACTTTTGCCCCTAAAATGGGCGCGTCCCGGTCGGCTGCGCCAGCGATGTGCCCTTCCGGCGGAACCTGTCCCACGCCAGGCAAGTGCGGGATGAACTAATCTCCTCTTGACTTTCGCTTTACATTCGCCAAGAATGTAGGCATGGCTCTGACACCACGGCAGAAGCAAGTGCTCGACTTCCTTGTTCTCTACACAGAGAAGAATGGGTTCAGTCCGAGCTTTGAGGAAATCGCCGGGGGGCTGAATCTGGCTTCACTGGCAACAGTACACAAGCACATTACCGCGCTGGAGCAGAAGGGTTATCTCAAGCGCCGGTACAACGAAAGCCGTTCGATTGAGGTCGCCGAATCCTACAAAAGCGCTGAACGCGAGCGCTTGCAGGAGCTCGTCGGCCCGCGCGCCGCCGTGGAAGTTCCACTCCTGGGCAGGATCGCCGCCGGCACTCCGGTCGAGGCTGTGGCTTCCCCCGAAACTCTGAACTTTGCTGATTTCGCCGGTTCGACGGAAACCTACGCCTTGCAGGTGCGTGGCGATTCCATGATCGAGGACCACATCTGCAGCGGCGACTACGTTCTTGTCGAACGTGTCACGCAACCGCGGGATGGAGAAATCGTTGTCGCTCTCATCAACGGCGACGAGACCACTCTCAAGCGGATTTATCGCGAACCCGACGGGATGTTCCGGCTGCAGCCGGCCAACTCCGCCATGGACCCCATCCTCGTGAGAGGTGAAGACCTGCAAGTGCAGGGCAGGGTCCTGGCGGTATTGAGGAAGTACAAATAGACGCCGGTTACTTGGCGTGGCGCGCGCGGACCACTTCGACTGCGCGCAGCCAGTCTTCGTGTGCTTCACCGTGGGCGTGGCCGCGGCTCTCCCACAGCAGGTAAGCCTCGTGCTGGATCTCAGCTCGATGATCGTTCTCGTCAAACGCCGGCTTGGGCGTGGCTGCCGGTTTCGCTGCCGCCTTCGGAGCGGCAGGCTTGCGCGCCGGCGCCTTGTGGGTCGCAGCCGCGGTCGGCGTGGCCTTGGCCTTTACTTCCGGTGCGGTTGTCGTTGCGGTCGACTTCTTCACCGGAGCCGCCTTGACGGCGGGCTTCACGGCTTCGGTGGTGGTAGCGGTCTTCTTCTTTGTAGGCATAGTTTCTTTGTTCTGCTCCCAAGTTACAAGCATGGTGTGAGCTGTTTGCCACAACTCCGCATCGATTGTTTGAAACATCGTGGGTGAGTCCCGTCACAGGGGAACTCAAGGAGGGCCATGAGGGATTCACTCGAATCCAGCCCCGATTGGTTCAATTGTACCGCGTTTTCATAGGTTTTGCAGAACGCTGCGATCTGTGGTACACCTGACAGACATGTTGCAGGTGATGAGGGGTTCGCCGGTTTACGATGTTGTGGTAATCGGTTCCGGCGCAGGCGGAGGCACCGCGGCGCACGTTCTGACGAAGCAGGGCATCAAGGTCGCGCTCATTGAAGCGGGACCGATGCTTAATCCTGTCAAGGACTACAAAGAGCACAAAACCCCGGCTGATTACCCGCACCGCGGCGCCGGCGAGCACGCCGAGTCCTATCTGGGCCGCAAGGATTTCGGCTTCTTTGGTGCGCCCAACGGCTACTGGGAGATGGACGACGAGCCCTACACCGTCGCCAAAGGCAGCGAGTTCCGGTGGTTCCGCTCCCGTATCGTGGGCGGCCGCACCAACCACTACGGGCGCATTTCGCTGCGCTTCGCCGATTACGACTTCAAGCCGTATTCCTTTGACGGCCTCGGCTTTGACTGGCCCATCACCTACGATGAGGTCGCGCCCTACTACGACAAGACCGAGGAGTTCATCGGCATCTGCGGCAGCCGTGAGGGCCTGCGCACCGCGCCCGATGGGCGCTTCCTGCCGCCGCCTGCATTGCGCGTCCACGAGCATCTGGTTCAGAAGTCCTGCGCACAACTGAAGATTCCCTGCATTCCCTCCCGCATGGCGATCCTCACCAAGCCCCTCAACGGGCGTCCGGCGTGCCACTACTGCGGCGAGTGCGGTCGAGGGTGCATCACCGCTTCGAATTACTCTTCCAGTCAGGTGCAGATCTTCCCCGCCATGAAGACTGGTCACTTGACCGTCATCCCCAACGCGATGGCGCGTGAACTGATCACGGGCGACGACGGCCAGGTGAAAGCGGTCAGCTACATCGACAAGACGACGCGCGCCGAAAAGCAGATCCGCTGCCGCGTGGTGGTGGTTGCCGCCAGCGCGTGTGAGAGTGCGCGGCTCCTGCTGAATTCCAAATCCTCGCGCCATGCCAACGGTCTGGCGAACTCCTCCGGTGTCGTAGGCCGTTACCTGACTGATACGGTCGGCTACAGCCTGAGCGGCTACGTCCCGGCGCTTGCCGGCATGAAGAAGCACGATACCGACGGCTACGCCGGCGGTCATGTCTACGTGCCGTGGTGGGAACTCGATAAGAAGAACAAGGAGTTTCCTCGCGGCTATCACATCGAGGTAGGCGGCGGCTACGGCATGCCCATGGTGGGCAGCTACAACGGTGTGTGCCGGACGCACGAAGGCTATGGCGCTAGCCTGAAGAAGGCCGTACTCGATAACTACGGCTGCACTGTAGGCTTCGCCGGACGCGGCGAGATGATCCCCAACGAACAGAGTTACTGCGAGATCGATCCCACGGTGGTGGACCGCTGGGGCATCCCCGTTCTGCGCTTCCATTTTCAGTGGTCGGACTGCGAGCGTAAGCAGGTGGGCCACATGCACGAGACCTTTGCCTCCATCATCGAGGGCATGGGCGGCCACGTGACCGGCACGCGCAAGCCTGCCGACCCTGCCGCCTCGATCTCCACGCCCGGCGCCATCATTCACGAACTCGGCACGGTGCGCATGGGCAGCGACCCTAAGACCTCGGCGCTGAATAAGTACTCGCAGGCGCACGACGTAAAGAACCTGTTCGTCGCCGACGCTGCACCCTTCGTCTCCAACCCCGATAAGAACCCGACGCTGACCATTTGCGCTCTCTCCTGGCGCACCTCAGACTACATCGCCGAAGAAATGAGAAAGGGCAACCTGTGAGTGAGATCCAACGCCGCGACATTCTGCGTAGCGCCGCGATTGCGGCCGCGCTCGGGCAACTGACGCCCGCCTCAGCGCAGCACGTTCATCAGCAGGCCGGAGATGCGAAGAAGGCCACTGCCGGCCGTTACCAGCCCAGTTTCTTCAATGAGCATGACTACAAGACCGTTTCCCGCCTGGCTGATCTGATTATCCCGCCGGAGGGTGCGGAGCCTGGCGGCGCCGCGGCGGGCGCGCCGGAGTTCATTGACCTGCTCTGCAGCGGCGCCGGGCGCCTCGCGCAGACATGGCTGGGCGGCTTGGCGTGGCTCGACTCTGCCAGCCTGAAGCGCTTCCAGACCACCTTCCTGGAAGCGAAGCCCGAGCAGCAGACCGCGCTGCTCGACCTCATCGCGTACCGCAGGAACGAGACGCCCGAACTCGCTCCCGGCATCGTCTTCTTCGATTGGGCTCGGCGCATGGTGGTCGATGCCTACTTCACCTCGCCCGCGGGCGTGAAGGCCATCGGGTTCCAGGGCAACGTCGGCATGCAGACCTTTCAGGTGCCGGTGGAGGCGCTCACCTACGCACTGCAACGTAGTCCGTTCAAGGGCTAAGCCGGCCATTCTGTCTGGTGGTTCGAGCCGGCAGGATCCCGTGGGGCACTTCACCGTAACCCGGTCACCGGAATAGTGGTGGTATGGCCGTACGCTGCGATGATCCCGCGCCGGTCCGAGTTGCCGCCGAACATTGCTGCACCAGCTCAGCGCCACACTGAAAGTGGCCGCATGGACCAGGCGCCGTTTCGCCGCCCTGGCGTCGCGCACGAACGTCAGTTCGTGCAAGGGACCGCAGTTCCGGATGGGCCTACTCAGACTACGAGCTTCTCTTTCAGCTCAGTGAAGTCGATGGGCTTGGTGAAGTAATCATCGCACCCGTATTCTTCGGCCTGCCTGCGGTTCGCCTCATCGCTGTAGGCGGTGATCATGTAGACCTTCAGGTGGCCATGGCGGTCCTTGACTGTCCGCAACAGTTCCAGGCCATTCATGCCGGGCATGTTGATGTCGGAGAGGATCAACATGATGTCGGCTTCGCGTTTCTCCAGGTGGGCCAAAGCCTCCTCACCGGAGAGCGCGAAGACGAACCCGATCCGGCCGGCGCGCAGTTCCTTGCGGAATCTCTGCTGAAAGAGGAGCTGCACATCGGCTTCGTCGTCTACCACCATCACATTCATTGAGTTCTCTCCCGTTTTCCTGTCTTGGGCAGACGTACGACGAACTCGGTGTATTCGCCCGGTTCGGTCAGCACGTCGAGTTGGCCGCCGTGCTCCTGCACGACAATCTCATGGCTGATGCTCAGCCCCAGTCCCGTTCCCTGGCCAGTCGGCTTGGTGGTGAAGAAGGGATTGAAGATCTGCTCCCGCACCTCAGGGGGTATGCCCATGCCGTTGTCGCGGATACGTACCTCGATCTGGTCTCCCAGGTCGACGCTCGCCACGCGGAGCGTGGGCGAGTAGCCGTTGCCATTGCTGAACTTTTTGGCCTTCTCGTTCACGGCATAGCAGGCGTTGTTGAGGATGTTCAGGAACACGCGGCTGAGATCCTGCGGCACCACGTCGATGGGCGTCATGTCCTTGGAGAGGGCCCGCTCGATGGTGGCGTTGAACGAGGAGTCCTGCGCCCTCATGCCGTGGTAGGAGAGGTTGACGTACTCTTCCAGCATCGCGTTGATATCGGTGGACTGGCGTTCGCCGCGCTGGCCGCGCGAGTGGAGCAACATACTGCGCACGATGCTATCGGCGCGCCTGCCGTGCTCGTTGATCTTGCGGGCGTTCTTTTCGAGGTCCGTGAGGAGGTCTCCGATGACTCCGTAGTCTTCTTCGCCGACGGCAGCCTTGTGCTTGTCGATCTCCTCGCGCAGTTCCTGGTTCAACTCGACGGACAGTTCGGCGAAGTTGTTGACGAAGTTCAAGGGGTTCTTGATCTCGTGGGCGATGCCGGCGGTGAGGGCGCCCAATGACGCCAGCTTCTCCTGCACTACCAACTGATCCTGCGCCGATTTCAGGCGGTGGTAGGCGTCGGCGTTGTCGAGCGCGATGGCCGTGTAGGCGGCGAGGTTCTCCAAAAGGTCCAGATGGTAGGCGGTGTAGGCGTTCCGATCGAAGCTCTGCACGGTGATGATGCCGAGCACGCGGTCCTTGACGATGAGCGGGAGGTAGATGAGCGAGTTGGGCGATTGGGAGTCCGTGCCGTCTTCGAGCTTCTTGCCCAGGTCGCGGTACTCGCTGATGTACTTCGTGGCCTCGGTGGAGACATCGTTGATGAAGACGGGCTGGCGGTTGTCGATGCACCAGACGGGCAACTGGTTCTTGTCGCGCGCGTCACGGGAGTACGGGGCGTAGCGCTTGCCTTTCTCCATCGCCAGCCGGATGTCGATCTCCTTTTTGTCCGGGCGGTAGAGCCCGACTCCGAAGACGCTGGCGTCCATCAACTGATTGACGTGCTCGTAGAGCCGAAAGAAGATGGTGTCGAGTTCGAGGGAGGAGGTCAGGTCCTTGCCGATGTCGCTGAGCAGTTCGACGTTGCGCTTGCGGTCGTTATCGGCCTGCAGCGCCTTCGCCTGTGCGGCGGCGGTTTCGGCGCGCAGTTCAGCCTCCACGATGCGGGTCCGCTCGCGCTCACGGCGGACGAGGCGGAGCCGCTGGAGCCTGTCGATGCCGAAGGCCAGGCCGAGGAGCAGAATCGCGTACAGGCTGTAGGCCCACCAGGTGCGGTACCAGGGCGGAAGGATAGTGAAGGAGTAGACGGCCTCCGTGCTCTGCTTCTGGAAGAGATTCCGGGCGCGCAGGCGGAACCGGAAATCGCCGGGGGGAAGGTTGGTGTAATCCCTGCGCGTCTCGTCGGTCCAGGCGGACCAGTCCTTGTCGAAGCCCTCCAGCCGGGTCTGGTATTGGTTGGCGGTGAGGTCGTGATAGCTGGTGGCGGCGTACTCGAACCGGAGAGCGTTGCTGCCCCAGGGCAGGGGCTCATGGGCCTGGCTGGCGCCGGAGTCTCCGCCGCCGTAGAGCATCGTCTTCTCGCCGGCCATCACCCGCCGGATCAGCGCCGGGTATTCGGCTTCCGCGTCGGCCATCATCTTCGGGTCGAATCGAACCATTCCGTCGGCCTCGCCGAACCAGACGACGCCGTCCTTATCGGCGTGAGTTTTGGTGACATCGAGGTTGGCGATTCTGCGCAGGGCGGTTTTATCGACGGTGTACTTGCCGTCCTTCTGTGGCCGGAGGACGGCGGTCTCCTGCCCCAGGTTGACGATGATATTGCCCTGGCCGTCTTCGACGATGCCGTATTCCTCCGGATTGCCCCCGAAGCCGACCACCTGGAACTGGGGAGAGGGGACGAAGCGGCCGTTTTTGGAGTCAAACTCATGCACGCCGCCGCGAACCGTGAAGAGCAGCCGTCCGGCCGCGCGGTGGAGCGATACGCCGCCCTCGCCGGCGATTCCGTCGGTGGTGCCGAAGCGCTTGATTTCGGCACCTTCAGCGAATCACCCTTCAGCGTAACGCGCATCAGTCCCTGCGACTCCAGCCCCAGCCAGATGGTGCCGGGCGCGGATTCCGCAATGGACCGGATGGCTGGCGAGTCCGCGACCTTACCTTCCAGGGTCAACTTCCCGGAAGGCTCCAGGCGGTAGGCCGTCAACATGTTGTCGGAACCGAGATAGAGCCGGGAAGGGTTGTAGATGGAACGGTGGAGCACGAACCCAGTGCCGGCGCCGATTGTAGGATTGGGCGCAACCTGCTTCAACGTGGTACCAGTCACCTCGTGAATGCCGAGGAAGGACAGGGGAGCCAGGAGCCGATCGCCGACGACCGCCAGAGAGAAGGCCGACGAGGACACCCCCTTCGGCAGTCCGGTGACCAGCTTGAACATGCCGGTGGTCTGATCCAAGTAGTAGATGCCCTGCATGGTCGCCGCATAGAGCACACCCTTGTGACGCACCATGTCGTTCACGAAGCCGGTGAGGCCCGAAGCCTCTCCGAAGCGGGAGAGTGACGAGGGCGTCTCGATTTTGGCGATGCCCTTCTGGAGCCCGAGCCAGACGAGGCCATCGCGTCCGGTGAAGATCGATAGTCCGCCATCGGCGAGCAAGGCCCCCGACGCCCGGTCCAGATAAATTTTGATTCTCCCGTCACGGCCCAGGTTGAGGAAACCGCCGGTGGAAAGAGACAGGCCGAAGGTGCCGTCCTTTAACGTGACCAGGCGCGACAGACCAAGGCGTTCGACCATCGAGTCGGCCTCGGTCGGGAAACGGCGCAACCCGTCGCGGCTGAGAAGGAAAAACCCTTTCCGGCTGGTGGCCACGAGGATCTGCCCGTCATTCAGATTGGTCCCCGAATAGGGCACCAGGTTGACGCCGCCCGTGGTCAGAAACGCCTCGCCGCCGGGAATCAGCTCCAGAGAATCCCCGACCAGCCGCATCAGGCCGACACCCGTCTGGCGGGAGTACACGGTGCCGAAGACGTAGGAAAGCTGGCCGAGGCGGCCGGTGGGCCGCCATGCCTTCACGCGCCACTTGCGGGGCGCCCGATCCACGGTGGGAGCCTCTTCCGGAGTGAGGCGCAGCAGGCGTTCAGGAGCCTGAACAAAGAGCCCTTCCGGGGTCCAGACCATGGAGTAGACGTCCTGGAATCCGCGCGCCTCTTTCGGTACGAACTCGACGAGCGAGACATATTGCATCTGGCCGGACTTGTCCGGCGCAAGGTAGCCGAAGTCGTCCACGGTTCCGGCATAGATGCGGCCGGAGGGGTCCGTGGTGAGCGCCCGGATGACGGTGTTTCCAGGCGTGGCGATGGCGCGGCTGGCCACTCCATCGAACTCCACCAGGCCGCTGCCCAGGCCGAAATAGAGGACGCCGCGGCGGTCCTGTGCGATTGAGAATCCCTGGGTGGAGCCGCCGTAGGTGTTCGGCATGATGTGCGTGACGAAGGGGTGCCCCACTTCGCCACGGCCGGTTCCTTGGGCGAGCAACTGCGATGCGCCGAGACACGTCAGAACCAACACGATCCACTTCTTCATGCCGGCTGCCCTTCTTCCGCGGTATTTCCTGAGTAGCTGATATTCAGCATGGTGATGTCGTCCGATTGCGGGGCTCCGCCCGCGAAGGCGCTGACCGCATCCATCACCGCCTGCACCTGCTCGTCCGCAGTGCGCGTGCAGAATTGCTGGAGGATGGCCTTGAACCGCTCGTCCGAGAACTGTTCGTGCAGCGGGTTCACCGCCTCGGTGACACCGTCGGTGTAGAGCACGATGGTGTCGCCGGGCGCGAGGCGCGTCTGCTTCGAACTGTAGGTGGCGCGAGCGAACTGCCCGAGCACGAGACCGCCGGTGAGTTCCGTGGCCTCGACGCGGCCGTCCGCCCGGACGATGTAAGGCGGGTTGTGGCCGGCGTTGCTGTATTCGACTTCGCCGGTGCGGGTATCGAGCACTCCGGCGAAACCGGTCACGAACATGGAGGTGACGCGTTCCATGCGCAGCACCTGGTTCACTTCGTGGAGGCACTGATCCGGCCTCATGCCCTTCATGGCGGCCGCGCGAAGCAGGGTGCGGGTGACGGCCATGAGCATGGCGGCGGCGACGCCCTTGCCCGAGACGTCGCCGATGGTGAACATCAGCCGGTGCTGGTCGAGCAGGAAGAAATTGAACAGGTCGCCGCCCACCTGGGTGGCGGGGATCATGCGGCCGTAGATGGAAAAATCGGTGCGGTGGGGGAAGGGGGGGAACTTCTGCGGGACCAGCGATTCCTGGATGCGCCGGGCGACGTCAAGCTCCTTGGTGAGCGAGAGGAGAGTTTCGCGATCGGCCGCCGCCTGGCGCCGCGCGCCGGCCTCGCGGATGGTGCGATCGAGCGTGATTTCGAGATCCTGGAAGTCGATTGGCTTGGTGAGGAAGTCGTAG
>CAYVDY010000260.1:0-9331 GCA_964450255.1 uncultured Candidatus Solibacter sp.
TGGACAATCGCCGCTAGGCAGGCCCACGCCAACAGCACGCAGTAGGCCGCGCTTAACTCCAGCCGCGCACCGCCCAACGGCCACACTGCCACTGCCAGCGCCGCGCTCGCCAACCCCAACACCGGCAGCCCCCGTACGCCAAACAGCTTGCCCAGCAAGGGCGGAAACACGCAGGCCGCCGCCAGCAACAGCAAATAGTCCGGCGTGAGTAGATTCAGTGCGAACCACGCCGCCGATGCCAGGAAGATCGCCGGATAAATCCAGCCCGTCAGCTTCGGGCGCGCGAGCCGCCGCTGCCGCAGCCAGAGCGCAAACAGCCCCAGAAAGGCCGCCAGGCCGAACGTATAGACCAGCAGTGACACGGTGCGGTACACGCCACCCTAATTTACCGCGCTTACGATTCCGCCGATGAGATAGGCGAGGCCGAACATAACTCCGAAGAAGATGAGCACGGCCTTGCCCGCAGTCAGCGGCCGGTTGGTCTCCTGGATGGACTTCATGCTGGAGAAGGGCGCCGTACGCTCGACGATCCGGTTGTTTTCGAGCAGTTGCAGCGTGACGCCTTCCGCCGAAATGGCGGTCAGTTTGCCCCGGATCGTCTGCCTGTCAGTGGTCTTGATGCGGACAAGCGCGCCTGCCGGGATCGACAACGCGATTGCCCGTATGTCCGCCTTGTTGACATCCGCGGCCGGCAGACAGAGCGCGCCGGCGAGAACGATGGCGATGAATCGGAACATGGCTGGCCCCTTTCAGAATCCGCCGGAAGCGCCCACAATGATGTAGGCGATCGAATAGATCACACCGAGCGTGATCAGCACCGCTTTGCCCGCCGACATCGGCTTGTTGGTCTGTCGAATGGACTTCATCTCGGCGAACGCCACGGTACGCTCGCGGATCTGGTCCTTGGCGAGGATCTGCACGGTGACGCTCTCGGAAGTCGTGGCGCCGAGCCGGCCCTCAATGGTCTGCTTGTCAATGGTCTTAATACGCACCGACGCGCCCGCCGGGATCACCAGCACGGCCTCGCGAGGGTCCGGCTTGGCAGCCTCCACGGTGGGCAGGCAGAGCGTCGCGGCGAGAACCATGGCGATAGGTCGGAACATGGCAGATTCCTTCCGCTACCCGCCGAAGGCCATCGAGATGCCGGCCAGGATCAGGTACAGAAAGCCCAGCGTGATCAACACTTCCTTGCCCTGCGCCATCGGCTTGTTGGTCTGCTGGATGGATTTCATCTCGGCGAACGCCACGGTGCGCTCGCTGATCTGATTTTGGGCGAGGACCTGCACGGTGACGCTCTCCGGAGTCGTGGCGCCGAGCCGGCCCTCAATCGTCTGCTTATCGATGGTCTTGATGCGCACCGTTGCGCCCGCCGGGATCACCAGCGCGGCAGTGCGAGGATCCGGTTTGGCAGCCTCCACGCTGGGCAGGCAGAGCGTCGAGGCGAGAACGATTGCGATGAGGCGGAACATGGAAAGCTCCTTTGTTCCAGCCTGAAGCCGCAGCCGCGGCGCGGCCAGCGGAATCCGATGAGCGGCGCGTTGGCGCTGATGAGCGGCGGCCTACAGGCCGAACGCGCGCGCGAAGCGCGGCCGCGCCACCAGCCCTTCGATGGAACCCGGCTCCAATTCCATCGCCATCAGGTGAGGCCCCGGGAACGGCGTCTCCAATTGAAGCGCGAGGTTCGCTGAGAACCCGAAGCGCGGATAATAATCCGGGTGGCCGACCACCACCACCGCCTCGACACCCTCATGCGCCAGCATCGCCAGGCTCATGTGGATCAGCGCGCCGCCGATACCGAGCCGCTGGTGCGCGGAATGCACAGCCAGCGGAGCCAGCGCCGCCCCCCGCACGGTCCGTGCGGCCGCCTCGATCGGCAGTTCGCTGTAGAGAATATGCCCGGCGACGCCGTCATCGTTCTCAGCGACCAGTTCGAGAATGACGCAGCCCTCGGCGCGCAGGGCTTCTACGAGATCCGCCTCCACGGGCGTCTCAAATGCGCTCAACAGAACTTCGCGAATGGCAGAGAAATCCTCCACCTCGGCAGGGCGGAGTGAAATCACGGAGTCTCCTGACCAGCGGGCGGCGGCGGCGGCTCCACGGCGCCTGCCAGGTGGCGGTAGAAGCCCAGGTCCTCGCCCGTTAGCGCTTTGGTGGCGTAGAGAATCTGGCCGGTGTGCTGAGCAAAGTGCTCCACCACGTGGTAGATCCCTTCCATCACTGTCACATCGTAGTTCTGCGGGCGGATGATACGGGTCAGATCCTCCGCGGGCACCTGCTCCAGGATCGCGCAGGCCTCCTGCACCGTGGCGTTCAGCCGGGTCCAAAGATCCGCTTTCGAGACCAGACCGCGCGCGGCGAACTCGTCGTCGCGATGCCGCAGATCGGGCTGTCCGCCGACGCCGTGCATGATCCACTGCCTTACGTTGCCGGCGAGATGCACACACAGATTCCCCACCGCGTTCGAGTTGGCGCCGTCGCGCAGCCAGACCTGCTCATCGTCGAGCTTTTCCAGGCACACGTGGATCCTCGAAAGAAACTGGCGCAGTTTCTTGGCGGAAAACTCCAGAAAGAGATGTTCGGCTGAAGCGATGGGCACGGTTCCCCCGTGCCCAATTTTACAGGATCTGGTCGCTCCAGTTTTCCAGAGCGGCCTTGACCTTCAGGCAGAACTGATCGGCCAGAGCACCGTCGATCAGGCGGTGGTCGAAGGTCAGCGCCAGATGTGCCATGGAGCGGATGGCGATGGCATCGTCGATGACAACCGGCATCTTCTCCACGGCGCCCACTCCGAGGATGGCCACCTGCGGCTGGTTGATCACCGGCGTGGCGAACAATGAGCCAAAGCTGCCGAAATTGGTGATGGAGAACGTCCCGCCCTGCACCTCATTCGGCTTCAACTGCTTGGAACGGGCGCGCGCCGCCAGGTCCACGATGGAGCGCTGCAGGCCCACGATGTTCTTCTCATCGGCCTGATGAATCACCGGGACAATCAGCCCGTTTTCCAGCGCCACCGCGATGCCGATATTGATCTCGTTGTGATAGAGGACGTTGGTTCCCTCGATCGACGAATTGAAGAGCGGGTACGTGCGCAGCGCCTCGGCCACGGCGCGGGCGATGAAGGGCAGGAAGGTGAGCCCGTAGCCGTAGCGCTGCTGGAACTCCTCTTTCGACTTGGCGCGAATCTTGGCGATCTTCGTCATGTCCACCCGATGCACGGTGGTGACGTGCGCGGAGGTGTGCTTGGAATGCACCATGTGCTCGGCGATTTTCTGCCGCATCATGGACATCGGCTCCACTCGCACCTTGGCCGGTTCCACACGGGGCAGCGGGGCCTGCGCGGCTGCGGCGGGCGCCGCCGGCTGCGCAGCGGCTACAGGAGCGGCCGCCGCCGGGGCAGGGGCCTGTTTCGACGCCAGGAAGTTCTCGACGTCCTGCTTGGTGATGCGGTTGCCCGCGCCAGTGCCGCGCACCAGCTTCAGATCGACGTTATTCTCGCGCGCCATGCGCCGCACCAGCGGGCTGACCGGCGAGGATGCGTCCTCCTCTTCCACTACGGTTGCAGCCACCACGGGCGCGGCTTCGACGACCGGCGGGGGCGGCGGAGCCACCGGGGCAGGCGGTGCGGGCGCGGCGGCCGGGGCCGGCGCAGGTGGTGCGGCTTCCACTACGGGCGCCGGCGCTGCTGCGCCATCGCCAACCCTCGCCACCACGGTGTTAATCGCCACCACGGCGCCTTCCTGCACGAGAATCTCGGTCAATGTGCCCGCCGCCGGCGACGGAATCTCCGTATCCACTTTGTCCGTGGAGATTTCGAAGAGAGGCTCGTCGCGCTCCACGTGGTCGCCCACCTTCTTCAGCCACCGCGTCAGGGTGCCTTCGACAATGCTCTCGCCCATCTGGGGCATCACTACATCAGACATGTCAGTTCTCCAGTTTTGGCAGGCTCAGACGCACACAGGCGCCATTTCGTAGTTAAACACCCGCGCGAACTCTTCCACCAATACCTGATGGACCCGCTCGCGCTCCACGCTGACTCCCAGCCGCTCCATCGAGGTCACCGGCCTGGCCAGGCCGCACGGCACGATGTAGCGGAAATACTCCAAATCCGTTGTCCAGTTCAAGGCGAATCCATGCATGCTCACCCATCGGCTGATATGCACGCCGATGGCGCAGATCTTGCCTTCCGGCGTCCACACTCCCGTGGCGCCCGGATCTCGCTTGCCCTCAAGCCCAAACTGCCGCAGCGCTTCGATCACTACCTCTTCGATGCCGCGCACATACGCTACGACATCCCTTTTCCACTCCCGCAAGTCGATTATCGGATATCCGACGATCTGCCCGGGGCCGTGATAGGTGATGTCGCCGCCGCGATTGCTCTCAAAGAACTCGATCCCCAACTCATTCAGCCGCTCCGCGCTCAGCAGGACATTCTCCATGCGGCCGTTGCGCCCCAGCGTCAGCACATGCGGGTGTTCCACCAGCAGCAACTGATCCGGAATCGACCCCTGCTTGCGCTGTCCGGAGAGACTGGTCTGGAGCGCCCACGCCTCGGCGTAGGACATGCGGCCAAGCTCCCGGACCTCGAATTTACGCATTAATCGCCAGGCCGTAGACACTGTTGAAGGCCTCGCCCACCGCCTCGTACAGAGTGGGGTGCGCGTGAATGGTCGCCATCATCGTTTCCACCGTAGCCTCGGCTTCCATCGCCGTCACCGCTTCCGCGATCAGCTCGTAGCCGTGCGGCCCGATGATGTGAACGCCCAGGATCTCACCATACTTGGCATCGGCCACCACTTTGACGAATCCGCCGTGGTTGCCCAGAATCGACGCCTTCGAATTACCCGCAAAGGGGAACTTGCCCACCTTCACGTCGTAGCCCTTTTCCCGCGCCTGCTTCTCGGTCATGCCGACGCTGCCGATGCCGGGCTCTGTGTAGGTGGCGCCCGGAATGCGGTTCTTGTGGATCGGCGTGACAGGCTTGCCGGCCATGTGCGCCACGGCCACCATACCTTCCATCGTGGCGACATGCGCCAGTTGGGGCGTGCCCGCGACGATGTCGCCGATCGCATAAACGCCCGGCTCCCCAGTCTGCTGATAGGGGTTGACCTTCACAAAGCCGCGATCCAATTCCACTCGCGTGCTCTCGATTCCGACGTTCTCCGTGTTGGGCTTGCGGCCCACGGCCACCAGCAGCATTTCGCCGTCGAACTGCTGCGTCTTGCCATTGGCGAGCAGTACCTGCAGCGACACGCCATCGGCCGTCCTCTGCACTTCCTGCACCTTCGCCCCGGTCTCGATGCCGATGCCCTGCTTCCTGAACTGGCGTTCCAGTTCTTTGCTGACATCCTCATCTTCTACCGGCACCAGGCGCGGCAGCATTTCAAAGATGGTCGCCTGCGAGCCGAAACGCTTGAAGATGGAGGCGAATTCCACACCCACTGCGCCGGCGCCGATCACCAGCAGGCTCTTCGGCAGAGTGGGGCGGCTCAGAATCTCGATATTAGTAACGATCGTCTTCTCGTCAGGCGTCAGTCCGGGGATCATGCGCGCCTCGGAACCGGTGGCAAGAATGATGTTCTTCGCCTCCAGCGTGCGCGTGCCGCCCTCGGCCAACACTTCCACCTGGCCGCGGCCCTTCAGCCGGCCATAGCCCTTGATGACCTCGACCTTCTGCTTCTTCAGCAGAAACTCGATGCCCTTGGCGTGGCTCGAAACGATCTTGTTCTTCCGTTCCAGCACCTTCAGGTAGTCCAGGCGCGGATCCTGGCAGGAGATGCCCTGCGCTTCAGGGTGGACGAAGTAGTCCCACACCTCGGCTGTGTGCAGCAGCGCTTTTGTGGGAACGCAGCCAACGTGCAGGCACGTCCCACCAAGGAAAGGACTTTTTTCGATGAGGGCGGTCTTCAGGCCGTACTGGCCGGCGCGGATCGCAGCAGAGTAGCCCCCAGGCCCGCTGCCGATCACGATCAGATCGTAGGACATCCCTTTCAGAATAGCATTGGCGTTTTTACACATAATGATAGGTATGAAGCAGCTTCTGGCGATGGTGATGGCGGCCGGCATTCTGTGGGGGCAGGCCCCCGCGGCGAGACGGCCCGCACCGCGCAAGCCCGCCGCTCCGCAAACCCAACAGGGCGATCCGCTGCAATGGCCCATCAAGGAGATCCGCGTGGAGGGCGCCAAGTTCTACACGCCCGCGCAGGTGATCCAGATCAGCGGGATGAAGCCGGGTGATCTGGCGACCAAGGCGAACTTCGAACGCGCGCGCGACCGCGTTTTGGGCTCCGGATTCTTCGAGAGCTTCGGCTGGCGGTACGAGCCCATGCCCACTCCGGGCGGCTTCCTCGCCACCTTCGACATCGTGGAGCCGGCAACATTTCTACCCTGGAATATGGAGCGCCTTCCGCTGGAGCGCGCTGAGGCTGAGGCCCGGCTCAAGAAGGACTTTCCGATGCTGGGCGAGAAGCTCCCGCCCACGGAAGGCCTGATGGGGCGCATGGCTGAGTCGTTGCAGGCGCTGCTGGCCGAAAAAGGAGTCGCCGAGACTGTGATCGGCCGCGTGGCCCTGGTTGGAACGGACCAGGTCACTGTCATGTTCGGGCCGAAAACGCCTCCGCCCAATGTAGCCGAGGTGCGCTTCACCGGCGCGCGTGCGATTGATCCCCGCTACTTGACTAAGGCGCTGGCAGAGGTAGCAATCGGCACGCCCTATATCGAAGCGAACTTCCGCCTGTTCCTGGAAAACCAGATCCGCGCCATGTACGATGCCGTCGGCCGGCTTCGTGCGTCGTTCCCCAAGCTGACCGTGGAGCCGTCAAAGACCGTGAAGGGTGTCATTGTGACGGTTCACGTGGAAGAGGGCGAAGCCTATCAGCTGGGCAAAATCGAGGTGCGCGGCACGCCGCTGCCGCCCGAGGACATTCAGGAGCAGGGCCAGTTCAAGACCGGCGAGACCGTGAGCTTCTCCGAGATCGGCAAGGGGATCATCCGCATCCTGGACCAGATGAAGCAGGAAGGCTACATGAAGGCGTCCTACAAGGCTCTGCGGCAGCTCAACGACGAGAAAAAGACGGTGACGATCTTTGTTGACGTGGATCCCGGGCCGCAGTACACGTTCGGGACCCTGAGCATCAAGGGACTCGATCTGGAGTCGGAGCCCGTGATCCGAAAGCTCTGGGCCATGAAGCCCGGCGACCCGTTCAAGGGCGCCTACCCCAACACGTTTCTCAATCTGATCCGCGATCGCGGCGTTTTCGACAACCTCGGCGAAACGAAAGCGGAGGTTGTGCCGGATGACAAGACACTTCGCGTGGCAGTCACGCTCGTCTTCAAGGGCGGGCCGGATCCGGATGCGGCATACAGAAAGAAGCAAAAGCCCATCCAGTGATCCGGCCCGATTTCGCTAGCTGGCCGCGGCCAGCTTCTTCTTCGCGGCCGTCACCTTCTTCTCCAGGTCCCGCGCTTCTTTGTTGTCCTTGACGAGAGCCAGAGCCTCCAACGCTCCCTCGTGTGCCGCCTCGATCATCCGGTTGGGTTGCAGCAGCTTCTTCGGGCCGAACATCTCACTCACGTTGAACAGCCCCTTGGCCACAACCAGCAGGAACTTCGGCCCTGCCACCTTGGCTTCGCCCGCGGCCGTAGCGCCCGCCGCGGTCAGGTTCTTTGAGAGACTCTTCGTGATGAGCATCTTCTCCACGCCGGGAATCTCAGACTCCGGCACGCCTTGCCCGCTGGTGATCTTCTTATATTGAGGCGGATCGCCCTCTTCGGCCGCCGGCGCCCCCAGGGGCAACGTCACTTCCTTATCCTTATTGGCGGCGATGAACCGGCGCGCCTCTTCCAGAAACTGCATACTGGATGCCGTCGCCTGCGCCTTGTAGACGCTGGTCGAACGCATAAATGGGGCAGCCTTGCCGCGGGTGCGCTTGGCTCCTTCGGCGAACTTCTCACTGAGCTCCATGTAGGAACCAGCCATGCTGATGGAAGTCATCAAGGCGAGAGGCCTGGCTTGCTCGGCAAACTCACTCTTACCCTGCGACAACTGCATCAGCAGGGTATTGGCTTTGACGTAGTCGCCTTTTTCGAATGCCTGTTTCGCCGCCGCCCAATTGAAGGCGGGCGATCCCGGCTGAGGCGGCTTGGGCTTAGTTTCAGAACTGCACCCGGCAAAGAAGGCGGAAAGAAGCAGCGTCGTGAGAGCGGCGCTTCGGATATTCAGATGAAAATGCATGTAACCTCCGGCCGCCCAAATTATACACCCGCGCAAGTCGAGTGGTGAGGGGTGTTGTCAGCTCACCTGATCTTCCGGATCAGTGCGGTTCCCGATACTCTTGTACCAGCATGACTATCAAGCGAATTGCGTTATGCGGGGTTGTCGCCACAGCCGCTCTGGCCCTTTACGAAGCGCGCCGCATCGGCAGGCAGCCCGACGGCAGCTTTCTGACGCCAACGGGTCAGACCCTCACGCCCGCCGGCGCGCATATCGAGGTCAGCGACCGTCCCCTCGGTATGGTGCTCAGTCCCGGCGGCGAGTCGCTGGCCGTGGTGACGGGCAGCAACTTCGCGCCGCGGAGTCTGCATCTGGTTGACATGGCCAGTAAGGCAGTGACGCAGACGATCCCGATCGGCGATAGCTTTGTCGGTGTGGCCTTCGATGCCTCGGGACAGAGGCTGTATGTGGGTGGCGGCAAGGACAACGAGGTCAAAATCTTCGAGCGTCCGGCCACGGGCGATTTCCGCCAGACCGCCTCCGTCAGGATTCCCGGCTCGGCGCCATCGGGTCTGGCGCTCAGCGCCGATGGCCGCACCCTGTACGTCGCGCTGAACCTCAAGCACGCAGTGGCCATCATCGATACCGCCAGCCTGAGCGTGACGGAGGTTGCCGTAGGCAGCTTTCCGTACACGGTGGTAGTTCGCGGCAACAAAGTGTATGTCAGCAACTGGGGCGGACGGCGGCCGAATGCGGAAGACGCGACGGATGGCGCTTTCCCTGTCGTGCTCGACCCGCGCACGGGCATCCCTGCCAGCGGCACGGTCTCTGTGATCGACGCAGCCGGGGCGAAGGTACTCCGCCACATCGATGTCGGACTGCACCCCAGCGCGATGGTGGCCAGCGCCGACGGCGCACGGCTCTACGTGGCCAATGCCAACAGCGACTCCATCTCCGTGGTGGACACCGGGTCCGACAAAGTGGTGCGCACGCTCAATGTACGTCTCTTCCGCGGCGCGCCGCTGGGGCGTTCGCCCAACGCCCTGGCACCCAGCCGCGATGGCCAGGCCCTCCACGTCCCCAATGGCCCAACCTCCCCGGTCGCCGTGGTGAAGCCGCTCC
>CAYVDY010000261.1:0-9313 GCA_964450255.1 uncultured Candidatus Solibacter sp.
AGTATTCCTGGGTCGTCGAGAACGTGAAGAAGGTGAGGATGAACCCGATCCAGCACAGGCACATCAGCCGCATGCGCGAGGCGCGATCCCCGCCCCGATACGGCAGCCGCGCCAGGCCCGGCAAATACACAGACCACGGGAACAGCCACGCCAGATGGAACAGCCAGAACAGATGCCGCGGCACCGTGTTGTAGTCGCGCGGCCAGCGCAGATTCAGAAATCGCAGAATGTGCTCATTGAAGAAGTAGAACCAGAAGAAGCCGCGATACTGCCCCGGCCCGCTGCTCATCGTGAAATCGAAATACGGCGGATTGCGCAGAGTCGCCAGCACATGCCAAGGCGCGGCGATCAGCAGGAGCAGCAGCGTCCCGGAAAACGGCCGCACCCGCATCCAAGTCCGCTTCACGAAGAGCTGCCCGGAGAACAGCAGAAACAACACGCCCGCCGCCACCGGAAACACCAGCGCGATCAGGCCCTTCAGCAACAGCCCCACGCCCATCGCCAGCGCCATCACGGCGGCCCACAACCGCGGACGCCGCTCGTCCTCATCGAGCGCCCGCAGCAGCGCCCACAGCGCCAGCGCGATGGTTCCCGTCAGGATCACGTCGGGAATCAGAATGCGCGTAAACAGGAACAGCCCGATGCACGTCGAGATCGCCAGCGACGCATAGAACCCCGCCTCTTCACTGAACGCCCAGCGCCCCATCAGGAACACCAGCCACGCCAGCACCAGAATCGACAGCACCACTGGCAGCCGCGCCGCCCAGTCATGCACGCCGAACACCGCGTAGGAGCACGCCATCATCCAGTACTTCAGCGGCGACTTCTCCAGGTACAGCACGCCATTCAATCGCGCGCTCACCCAGTCGCCGGAATCCAGCATGTTGCGCGCGATCTGCGCCTGCACGCCGTCCACGTCGTCCATCAGGTGCGGCGGCGCCATCATGGCCGGAACGTAGATCAGCGCCGCAAACAGCAGCGCCAGCCCTACGCGGAAGCGCATTGAACTTTCCATCTTTTCATCCATAGAAACAACGTCAGCAGACCCCACAACTGGTAGCCGTTATTGGCGCGGCGATCCACATGATCCCGCATCAGCTTCGAAATCGGCGCGTGATGGAACAGCCCGGTCGCCCGAACACTTTCAGCCGATAGCGTCTCTTCCATCAACGGCCGCAAAACGCCGCGGAACCACTTGTGCGCCGGAATGTCGAAGCCCTCTTTTTTGCGCTCCACCACGCTATCCGGCAGCTTCCCGCGCATCAACTCGCGCAGTACGAACTTCAGCGAGCCATCGCGGATCTTCAACGATTCCGGCAGCCGCGCCGCAAACTCCACGATGCGATGATCCAGGAACGGCGGCCGCACTTCCAGCGAATGCGCCATCGACATGCGGTCGCACTTGTACAAAATGTCGTCCACCAGATAGTAGCGCTGATCCAGCCACAGGTAGCGATTCAGCGCTCCGCAACTGAACGCCTCGGTCGGCAGCGTATTCATCAGAGAGCCTGGATTCGGATAGCGCTCGGCCGTATACAGCGTGCGCTTCACGCTATCGCTGAACGAGCCGTTCCAGAACAGATGCGCCTCGGCCGGCGGCAGCAGCGAGCCTTCCAGGAACCGCTTCGCCTTGTACTCCAGGCTGATCTTCTCGTCAGACACCGGCATCAGCCGCGCCGCCATCAGCCCGAGCTTGCGCAGCAACGCCGGAACCTTCCGCGCCGTCGCCGCATAGCCATCTGCCAGATAGGTCAGGTACCCGCCGAACAGCTCGTCGGGCCCGTCACCCGTCAACGCGACGGTCACATGCTGGCGCGTCATCTTCGAAAGAAAGTAGACGGGCAGCGCCCCGGCGTCGGCCGAAGGCTCGTCCGAGTAGTAACTCATCTCCTCGATGGCGCTGATCAGGTCCTGCTCCGGATTGAGGTCAAATTCGCGGTGTTCGGTGCCATATTTGCACGCTACGGCACGAAAAAACGCACTTTCGTCATGGCCGTGACCGCTGAACGAAATCGAGAACGTATTGAGCTTCGGAACCATCTCAGCGGCGTAGTGCAGCACCGCCGACGAGTCCAGCCCGCCCGACGCCCACATGCCCAGCGGCACATCGGAGATCAGATGCTCCTTCACCGAGCGCCGCAGCAACCCGTCCAGCTCTTCTTTCGCTTCCTCCAACCCGATGCGCGAGTCCGGCTCGAACCGCAGCATCCAGTACGGCGCGCGGTACACTTGCCCGTCCCGCCATTCCAAATACTCGCCGGGCAGCAGCTTCTCCAGACCTTCGATCAGCGTGTACGGCGCCGGCACGTAGTTCAGTGAAAGGTAGTAGCTAAGCCCATTAACATCAAGGTTTCGCGGGATTTCCGGATGCTCCAGGATGGTTTTCAACTCGCTGCCAAAGTAGATATCGCGCCCGCGGTGATACAGGTACAGCGGCTTGATGCCCATGCGGTCGCGCGCCAGCACCAGCCGCCGTTTCGACTCCTGCCAGATCGCAATCGCGAACATCCCGCGCAGCCGCTCGAAGCTGTGCGTGTCCCATTCCAGAAACGCTTTCAGCACCACCTCGGTGTCGCAGTGCGTTTCAAAGCGGTGGCCGCGCGCCTCCAACTCCTGCCGCAAATCGACGTGGTTGTACACCTCGCCGTTGTAGACGATCACCGTGTCGCCGTCGGGCGAGTACATCGGCTGATCGCCCTGCGAAATATCGATTATCGATAATCTGGCGTTGCCGAGAGCGATCAAGTCAGACTCATGCGTCCCCTGATGATCCGGCCCGCGATGATGAATGGTCTGGATGACGCGCGCGATGCGCCCGCGTTCCACGACGTTGTCCAACCTGGTAAAACCTGCGATTCCACACACAAGCATTCAGGATATCCTGACTGCATATGCGCCTGTTCACTTGCCTGGGCCTGCTGTCCCTGTTCAGCCTCTCCGCCGCCGACCGCAATGCACCCATCGGCGAGCCCGGCAAGTTCGATTACTACCTGATGGCGCTTTCCTGGTCGCCGGCCTACTGTGCCTCCACCGGCGACGGCCGCAACGACCCGCAGTGCGCGCCGGGACGCCAGTTTTCATTCGTCCTGCACGGCCTGTGGCCGCAGTACACACGCTCCACCAACGGCAGCATGTGGCCGCAGTTCTGCACCACCGAGCCCGGCCTGCGCGATCCCAAGGCCATGCTCGACATCATGCCCAGCACCAGCCTGATCCGCCATGAATGGTCCAAGCACGGCACCTGCACCGGCCTCGGCCCCGAGGGATACTTCGCCACGGCGCGCAAGGCCATGCAGAGCATCAGGATCCCGCCGCGCTTCATCGCCCCGAAGGAGTACCTCAACCTGAGCCCGGCTCAAGTGAAGAAGGAGTTCCTGCAAGCCAACCCGGGCATGCCGGAGAATTCCATCGCCATCGCGTGCAGCTCCAACTTCCTCAGCGAAGTGCGCATCTGCCTGGACCGCAATCTGAAGACAATCCCCTGCACCGGCCAGCGCGAATGCCGGGCCCCGTCTGTCCGCATGCCCCCAGTCCGGTAATCCCCATGAACCAACCTACCCGCCGCCAACTCCTGATGAGTGCCCTTCCCGCCGCCGCACTGGCTGCGGCGCCAACTCCGTACGGAGCCATCCCCACGGAACGCCAACTCGCCTGGCACGCGATGGAGGTTTACAGCTTCCTGCACTTCACCACCAACACTTTCACAGACAAAGAATGGGGCGACGGCGACGAGGATCCGGCCATCTTCAATCCCACCGCCTTCGACGCCGACGCCATTGTGGCGGCGCTGAAAGCCGGCGGGATGAAGGGCGTCATCCTCACCTGCAAGCACCACGACGGCTATTGCCTCTGGCCCACCAAGACCACGGAACACTCGGTCCGCAAGAGCCCGTGGAAGAGCGGTCAGGGCGACGTGGTGCGTGAGATCTCAGATGCCGCTCGCCGCCAGGGTCTGAAGTTCGGCGTCTATCTTTCTCCCTGGGACCGCAACGCGGCCGTCTACGGCACGCCAGCCTACATCGACATGTATCGCGCCCAACTGCGCGAACTGCTCACCAACTATGGACCGATTTTCGAAGTCTGGCACGACGGCGCCAACGGCGGCGACGGATTTTACGGCGGCGCCCGCGAAAAGCGCAAGATCGACAACACCACCTACTACGACTGGCCCAACACCTGGGCGTTAACCCGTCAGCTCCAACCCGGCGCGGTCATCTTCAGCGACGTGGGCCCAGACATCCGCTGGGTGGGCAACGAAAAGGGCTTCGCCAACGAAACCTGCTGGGCCACGTTCGAACCCGTGGGCGCCAAGGGCGGCCCGGCCTCGCCCGGCGACGTGGACACCAAGCAATCCACCACCGGCCATCGCGGCGGCTCGAAGTGGCTGCCGGCCGAGTGCGACGTCTCTATCCGCCCCGGTTGGTTCTGGCACGAGAAAGAGAACTCGCGGGTCAAATCTCCCGCCGAACTGCTGGATCTCTACTTCAAATCGGTAGGCCGCGGCGCCAGCTTCCTGCTCAACATCCCGCCCGACCGGCGCGGCCTGCTGCACGAAAACGACGTGGCCTCGCTGAAGGGCTTTGGCGAACTGCTGCGTGAGACGTTTAGCAAGAAACTCGCGAGCGCCGCCAAGCTGGATGGCTCGAAAGAGGTCAATCTGGATTTCGGGCGCCCCACTGCCATTCGAACGATCCGTCTCCGCGAGAACCTGCGCCTGGGTCAACGCGTGGACGAGTTCGCGCTCGACGCATGGATTGGCGACGCCTGGCAGACGATCGCACAGGGAACAAGCATCGGGTCGTGCCGGCTGGTCCGACTGCCGGACCCGGTCACAACGGGCAAGGTCCGTCTGCGGATCACCAAGTCGCCGGTGCCGCCGGCGATCTCGGAATTTACAATCTTCGCCTGATCGAGGAGTATACTCAGACTACTGAGTATGCCAAAAACCGACGCACTACAGGGCTCGTTGGATCTGCTGGTTTTAAAGATCCTCTCGCGGCGGCCGCACCTGCACGGTTACGCGATCATGTCGGCGATCAAAGACATGTCAGGAGATGTGCTGCGCGCCGAGGAGGGCTCGCTCTACCCGGCACTCCACCGGATGGAGGAGGCAGTGTGGATTCGCGCCAAATGGATCACGAAGGAAAGCGGCCGGCGGGCGCGAATCTATGAATTAACGACCGCCGGGGAGCAGAGCCTCGACGTCGAGGAAACGCGTTGGCATCAGGTGAGTGCAGCGATAACCCACGTTCTCAGGACGGTCTAGCATGTCATTGTGGTCCCGTCTGGCAAATGCAATGCGCGGAGACGAACTGAACCGCGAACTCGACGAAGAACTGCAATCCCACGTTGAGGAGGCTATCGAGCAGGGCCGCCACCCGGACGAAGCCCGCAGAGCGCTGGGTTCGCCACTTCAGCACCGCGAAGCGAGCCGCGATATCCGGATGATGGTCTGGCTGGATTCACTTCGCGCCGATACTGTCTTCGGTTGGCGGCAGTTGAAGAAGCGCAAGGCGACGTCGGCGGCGGCGATCCTCTCTCTAGCTGTGGCGATCGGTGCGTGCACCGCGGCGTTCCGCCTCATCGACACAATGCTGCTGCGGCCGCTTCCGGTTGACGGCGCCGACCGGCTGTATGTCGCCGGATTGGAAGGGATCGGCCCGTCGGGTGACTACAGGGTCAGTGACGGCTGCCAGTATCCGCTGTTCCGGCGGATGCGCGTCGCGGTGAAAGACCAGGCGGAGATGATCGCAATTTCCGGCGCTGACCGCGCGGATCTCACGTTCGGATCTGACGACGAAATGGAGAAGGTGAATCGGCAATTCGTCTCGGGATGGATGTTCGGCAGTTTCGGAGTGTTGCCCGCGGCCGGACGGCTGCTCACTGAAGACGACGACAGGACGCCGGGCGCGCATCCCTACGCTGTACTCTCTTACGATTACTGGACCCGCCGTTTCGGCCGCGACACGAATGTGGTGGGGCGCAGTCTCCGGATTGGAAACGACGTCTATCAGGTAGTCGGCGTGGCGGCTAACGGTTTTACAGGCACCGAGCCCGGCAGGTACATCGACGTCTTCGTCCCTACGATGATGCACGGCTCTGTGGGCAGTTCCAACGCCAACTGGTTTCGCGCGTTCGCAGTTGTCAAACCGGGTGTCGCCGTCGAATCAGTCCGCTCCAGGTTGCATGGAGTCTCTCACGCCTTTCAGGAGGAGAGGGCAAAGGACTGGTCGGCGATGCCCAAACAGACGATCAATCGATTCCTCAATCAGAGGCTGGTGCTGCTGCCGGCCGGCTCCGGCATCTCCGGGACGCAGAAGGACTACAGGCAGCCGCTGATAGTGCTCGGAGTGCTGGTGACCCTGGTGCTCCTGATTGCCTGCGCGAACGTGGCGAACCTGATGACCGCCCAGGCAGCGACTCGGGCTCGGGAGATGGCGCTTCGGGTTTCCATCGGCGCCGGCAGAAGCCGCCTGATTCAGATGGTTCTGGTCGAGAGCGCCTGGCTGGGATTTCTGAGCGCGGCTGGCGGCGGAGCATTTGCAGCCTGGGCTGCGCCCTTCCTGGTGGGCCGCATCAACGCACCTGACAATCCCGCGCGCCTGTCGCTTCCGCTGGATTGGAGGGTGGCGGTCTTCGGCCTGGCGCTGGCGCTCGCGGTAACTTGTTTGTTCGGTGTGGTGACAGCGCTCAGGGCCTCGTCAGTCAAACCTGCCAGCGCGCTGAAGGGCGGCGAGCAACCGCACGCGCCGCGACGCCTAATGCACGCGCTGCTTGCCATTCAGGTGGCGTTCTGTTTCATCGTGTATCTCACGGCGGGTTTGTTCGTTGGCACGCTGGACCGGATGGCGAATCAAGACACCGGATTCTCTGCGGAGAGACTGCTCGTGCTAGAGACAACATCCAGTTTGCCGCAAGCACCGCAGGTGTGGGATCAAACCGCCGAGCAGCTGCGCGGCTTGCCTGGCGTGGAGTCGGTCGCTCTGGCAGGCTGGCCTTTGCTCAGCGGAAACGGCTGGAACGGGTTTGTCTGGGTCAACGGTGTGTCCACCGATGTGCTGGCCTACTACCTGGGTGTGTCGCC
The DNA here is from genome assembly GCA_964450255.1 of uncultured Candidatus Solibacter sp. GTDB lineage: Bacteria > Acidobacteriota > Terriglobia > Bryobacterales > Bryobacteraceae > Paludibaculum. The sequence goes on from CAYVDY010000261.1 coordinate 7,085, forward strand.
CGGCTGGGCGGCTGCGATGAACATCAAGCTGATCGACGGCCGGGACCTGCGACCTGGCGAGACTTACCCGGGCGCGGCGCTCGTGAACGAAGCATTTGCGCGGAAGTGTCTCGGAGGCGGGAATCCGGTAGGCAGATGGTTCGAAAAGAAGTCAGGCAACGGTTCGGCGACGGAGCGATTCCAGGTTGTCGGCCTGGTGCGCGACGCCCGGTACCGAAACATGCGCGAACCTATCACGCCCACGGCCTACGTGCCATTCCATTCGGTGGACGCAAAGGGCGAATCGCGGCCTACGTCGTCCGGGACATTTATCGTCCGTACCTCCGGGAAGGACTCTCTGTCGCTGGCCAACGTGCTGCGCCGGGATGTATCGCAGGCACGGCCCGAACTCCGCGTCAGCAATCTGCGCACGCAGGAAGAACTTGTGCAGCAGCACACTGTACGCGAGCGATTGCTGGCGATGCTCGGGCTGTTCTTCGCCCTGGTGGCGCTATTGCTCTCCGGCACGGGACTCTACGGCGTGCTGGCCTATTCCGTGGTGCAAAGGCGCCGCGAGTTAGGCATCCGGATCGCCATCGGGGCGCCGGCGGGCGACATCACGCGTCGCGTCACTGTGGACGTCTTTGCGATGGTGCTGGCGGGAACGCTGGCAGGAATTGTCATGGGGATGGCTTCGGTACGCTACGTCGACACTCTGCTCTACCAGGTGAAGCCGACGGACTGGGGCGTGGTTTCGGCTCCGCTCATCACAATTCTGCTGGCGACATTGGTGGCGTCTCTACCGGCGGTGCTGCAGGCCCTGCGGATCGACCCGGCGACAATGCTCCGGGCTGAGTAACAGCTCCCGGGATTCAGCCGTTCTGCTCCGCCAGCGCCTTCTGCACCTTCAGCAGCAGTTCCACTTCGTTGCGAGGCATCTGCAGCGCGGCACAGATCTGCTCCGCCGTCTCGCCCCGGCGGTACATTCGCAGCGCCTGGCTGCGTCTGGTCAGGTTGATGGATACTCCCGGCGATATCCGCGCCGGCATCACCTGCTCCTCGTTCCGCTCGTGTTCCTGGAGGGTATGGGCCAGGTTGCCCAATGCCGTGCGAAACTCGCACAACAAGTCCTGACTCTGCTGCTGCTGGCTCTCCAGCTTGTGCCGCAACAGTGCATTTTCTTTCTTCACGGAAATGAAGAGATAGAGGCAGAGGACGAGGCCCACCGCCAATAATCCGTAGTAGCCGAGAGGGTGCGAGATCCAGACCATCTGTCACTCCAGTCCAGATAACGGCAGTTTTGCCGCCGAGCTTTAGGGCATCGCGTTAGGATGATTACATGAGTACGCCGCCGGCGCCGCCACACGCCGAACTTCTGGACCGCCCGTTTTCGTTCTACCCGCCCATTTCGGGGATCGAAAACAACGAGTGGCGTCTGGTGGAGGCAACGTGGAGCGACATGCTGGTGCGCAACACCCAGGAAGACCTGCAACTGTCTATCCCGCGGCGCTATTTCGGCGGCATTTCGGAAACCGACAAACCGGTGATGATCGTGGGGCTGACCCAGGAATTGGAGTTTAAGACGGGCGCCATCTGGCCCATGAAGCGGACGCTGCTGAAAATGCCGCCGCCGGCGCCGATGACGCGGCCGTCTGGGCCTCCGTCGGAGCCTGATCCGTCTGAGCCGAAGGGCCTCAGCGCCATCATGGGTCTCGGCGGGTCCGGCACGGACTCCAAGATGACAAACATGATCGCCGTGTCGTTCCTTTCCCTGATGGTGCTGACCGCGATCGTCTGGGCGGTGATCAAGTTCTCGCCGGCCACCAAACCGACCTATGTCGCCAAGGACCAGGATTACCTCGGCCTGACCAAGGACGACGACTCCTTCTCCGTGATCCGCCGGCTCGGCCAACCGTCGGAAGATCGCTGGAAACCCAATTCCGGCGAACTGCAATACCGCGCGATGGTGTACCGGGCGAGAGGCTACACCATCATCCTTATGGGGCCCAAAAAGGCCGACGCCCGCTACATCGGCACCATCAGCCTGGGGCCGGACGGGAAGGGCTGGTCGCCCATTCACGCCATCGATTTCGACCGCGGCGCCAACACCATGGGCATGCTGCGGACCCTGCCAAAATTCTAAATCCCGCTGCGCTTACTCACCGCGGTACTCATCCCGCCGGCGTCCCTGCCGGCCCAACACTGGCCAGGATTCCGCGGCACCGGCCCCCCCGGCATCGCCCAACGCCC
>CAYVDY010000262.1:0-9310 GCA_964450255.1 uncultured Candidatus Solibacter sp.
AAGCCAGCTACTTTGGACAGGCCGCTTAACGTGAATGTTAGTGCCAGATGAGGGCCCTGTAATGACGAGACGCGCTCGGCATCCGCCTGCCACGGGTAGTCAAAAAAAACCTCGTCGGAGATGACCGCCAACCCGCGCATGGCTGCGAACTCCTGCAACCGCAGCCACTCCGCCATCTTCAGATAGGTGCCGGTCGGATTGTTGGGATTCACCACAACGATCGCCCGTGTGCGCTCGTTCACGCACGCCTCCATGGCCGCGACGTCGATCCCCCAGCGCAACTCCTCCACCAGGCAGTACTGCCGTACCTCCACGGCCTCCAACTCAGCCAGACACTCAAACAACGGATACGATGGCCGCGGAGTCAGTATGTTGTCGCCAGAGTTGCACAGCAGCTTGAACAACCATCCATATGCCTCGCTCGTGCTGCCCGTCAGGATGATCTGTTCCGGATGCGCCGGCGCGCCCTGCCCCGCGTGCCATTCCGCAATCGCTTCCCGCGCTGACAGCAACCCGCGCGCCGTCGGCTCATACGTCAGCACGGCTGCCTCGTGCAGCGCTGCCAGGATCTCCTCGCGGGGATAAGGCAGATTCACGCGTGTCGGGTTCGAGACGGTCAGATCGATCAGAGGCGCCCCTGCCAAGCGCAGCGCGTCGAGCGTCCGGCTCAGCAGGTTCGGCTCCAGACTCGCCGGGGTGCGCCGCGAAAACAGAGTTCAGCCCTCCGCCACAACCGGATTGCGCAGCTCGCCCAACCCTTGGATCTTCACCACCACATCGTCGCCCGGCTTCAGCCACCGCGGCGGCTGTTTCGAAAACCCGACGCCCGCCGGCGTGCCTGTCGTGATGATGTCGCCCGGCTCCAGCGTGAACGCGCTCGAGAGGAACTCAATCAGCGCAGGGATGCCGAAGATCAGGTGCTTTGTATTGGAATTCTGCAGCACCTCGCCGTTGATCGTCAGGCTGATGTCCAGGTTGTGCGGATCCTCAATCTCGTCCGCGGTCGTCAGCCACGGCCCGCACGGTGCAAACGTGTCAAACGTCTTGCCCATCAGCCACTGCGACGTGGCCATCTGGAAATCGCGCGCGCTCACGTCGTTCAGGCACATATATCCATAGACGTGCTCGCGCCACTCGGACGCCGGAATGTGGCGGCCTCCGGTGCCGATCACCACCGCGAACTCAGCCTCGTAATCCGGCTTCGTCGTGTTCTTTGGAAGAATGATCGGCGCCCCCGGCCCGGTGATGGCCGTATTGAACTTGCTGAAGATGGTGGGCACCGACGGAATCTCCATCTTCGCCTCGGCCGCATGATCGCGGTAGTTCAACCCGACACAGATCAGCTTCGGCGGCTTGGGGATCGGCGCCAGCAGAACCACCCTGTCGAGGCTCTTCCCCGCCGCCGGCGGCACTGCCTTCAAATAGGACGCGATCGAAGCCCGTGCCGCCGCCCCGCCGGCGATCACACTCAACAGATCGCCATAACCGGCGGGCTGCAGACTGAATACCCGATCTTCGACGACGACGCCCGCCAGCGCCACCTCACCGGGGCTCATGTAGGTCACTAGACGCATAGCTTGATTATGCCCCTTTGCCGCGCGCGCCACCGGTGCACGTATAATTCACCAAGATACCCGCATGACACGCAGACTTCTCTTCCTCCCCCTCGCCGCCGCCCTGCTTCTCGCCGCCCCGCCCGCGCCCGACGCCGCCAAGGCCGGCATGGATGCCGCGCAACTCCAGAAGATCACCCCTCGCATGAAGGCCATGGCCGACGAACAGGCTATCGCCGGCACGGTCACGCTCGTCATGCGGAAGGGCGCCCTCGCGCATTTCGAGGTGGCTGGCTTCGAGGACATCGAGGCCAAAACACCCATGCGCCCCGACTCCATTTTTCAAATCATGTCCATGACCAAGCCATTCACCGGCGTCGCCATCATGATGCTCGTCGAAGAAGGCAAAGCCCGCCTCGGCGATCCTGTCGAAAAGCACCTGCCCGAGTTCCGCGGCCAGATGGTGAAGGTCTCCGATACCGGCGGCGTCGTCACGCTCAAGAAACCCGCCCGCCCCATCACCGTCCGCGATCTCATGACCCACACTTCAGGCATGGGGCCCGCCGCGCCCGGCATCGCCGACATCATGGTGACCATGGACCGCACGCTCGCCGATGCCTGCCTGATCTACTCCCAGCAACCACTCGATTTCGAGCCCGGTACCAAGTGGCAATACGCAAACACCGGCATCGCCATTCTTGGCCGCATCATCGAAGTGCAGTCCGGCATGCCCTACGAGAAGTTCCTCGAAACGCGCATATTCCAGCCCCTCGGCATGGTGGATTCGCACATCTTCCTTCCCGCCGCGAAACAGTCCCGCGTCGCGCCCATCTACACGAAGAAGGAAGGCAAGCTCGTCAAGGCCGGCCCATCGATCCTCGCCGGCGACCCCATGCTCTACCGCAAAGGCGCCAAGTACTCCGGCCCTGAGCACGCCATGTACTCCACCGCCTGGGATCTCGCGCAGTTCTATCAGATGATGGCGAACCGCGGCACGCTCGGCGGCAAGCGCCTGCTCTCGCCCTGGTCGGTAGAGACCATGACGGCCCTCCACACCGGCGATATTCACGCCGGCCACAACATCGGCACCGGCTTCGGCCTTACCTGGGAGGTGACCAAGTCCAACTCGGGCATGCTCACCGGCCAGAGCATCGGCACGTTTGGCCACGGCGGAGCCTTCGGCACCTACGGTTGGATCGACCCTGCCAAGGATCTCGTCGGCGTATTCATGATCGGCCTCTCGGGTGACGGCAGGCCCGTCCGCGACGCCTTTGTCGGCATGGCCAACGCCGCCGTCTTGGAGACCGCGAAATAGTGAGCGGATACACCGAACAGGACGCCTTCGTGTTGCTGCAGCGCGCCGCTGCCGCGCTGCACGAGGAACTCGCGCAGCTCCTCAAGCCTCACGGCCTATCGCCCACACAGTACAACGTGCTCCGCATCCTCCGCGGCGCACGCCCCGAACTCCTCTCCTGCGGCGACATCGCCAGCCGCCTCATCGCAAAGGATCCCGACCTCACCCGCCTCCTAGACCGCCTCGACCGCCGCGGCTGGGTCGAACGCAAACGCGGCCAGGCCGATCGCCGTGTCGTCCGCACCGGCATCACCGCCGAGGGCCTGGCCCTGCTGAAATCACTCGACCCCGCCATCGCCGCTCTGCACCGCCGCCAGTTCGCCACCCTCGGCGAAAAGAAAACCGCCGCCCTGGCCAAGCTCCTCGCTGAGCTCACCTGAATCCTTTTCCACCCTCCCGCATCCAAATTCTCGTTGCAACGAATATCGTCACAACGTACATTGGAGGCACCCGTGATCAACATCCGACCCGCCGCCGAACGCGGCGTCACCAGAATCAGCTGGCTCGACAGCAAACACAGCTTCTCCTTCGGCAACTACTACGACTCCAGGCACATGGGTTTCCGCAGCCTGCGCGTCATCAACGACGACCTCATCGCCCCCGGCGGCAAGTTCGGCCGGCACCCGCACGACAACATGGAGATCCTCACCTGGGTCCTCAAAGGCAGCGTCGTGCATCAGGACTCCACCGGCGCCCATGGTGAGATCCGCCCCGGCGACGCCCAGAAAATGTCGGCCGGCACCGGCATCTACCATAGCGAGGCCAACGGCTCCGCCACCGAGCCGCTCCACCTGCTGCAAATCTGGATTGAGCCGGAGCGCCAGGGCCTCACGCCGGAATACCAGCAGACCCATTTCCCGGCCGCCGAACGCACGGACCGCCTCCGCCTGATCGCCGCCCGCGACGGCCGGGAAGGCGCCATCGTCATGCACCAGGACGTCTCCGTTTACGACGCGCTTCTCACTCCCGGCGCTCGTATCGAGCAGCCATTGGACCCCGCCCGCCACGCCTGGATCCAGGTCGCTACCGGCGCCGTCTCGCTGAACGGCACACCGCTCCAGCAGGGCGACGCCGCCGCTCTCTCCGGCGAGTCCCTCCTCCAACTGGAGGCACGCGAATCCTCAGAGGTGCTAGTGTTTGATTTAGGATGACTGGGCTCTGGGACTTCGTACTGCGGCACGGCTATGGGCTGATGTTCGTGGCGGTACTCATCGAACAACTCGGCGCCCCTGTCCCCGCTGTACCCGTACTCCTGGCCATGGGCGGCCTCGCCGGCCTCGGCTACTACTCCCTCCCTACCGCCCTCACGCTCGCTCTGGTCGCCACGCTGGCCGCCGATCTCCTGTGGTTCGAGCTCGGCCGCCGGCGCGGCGACTCCATTCTGGCTTTCCTCTGCCGCCTCTCCCTCGAACCCGATACCTGCGTCAGCGGCACCTCCGGCACCTTTGAACGATGGGGCCCGGCCACACTGCTCGTCGCCAAGTTCATCCCCGGCATCAGCACCGTAGCGCCGCCGCTGGCCGGAAGCGCGGGCATCTCCCGCCTGCGGTTCCTCATCTACGACGGCGTGGGATCTCTCATCTGGGCGGGCGCGGCGCTCGGGACCGGCTACCTGCTCCGCCGCGAGGTTGCCCTCGCCACGGACTGGCTCTCCCGATTTGGCCTCGGCATGCTGATCACGGCTGGCTCACCACTGGCCGCCTGGATCTTCTACAAGCTCTGGCAGCGCGAGCGCGCCATGCGTCTTTTTCGCGTCGGCCGCATCTATCCGGACGAACTGAAGCAGCGCCTCGACGATGGCGAGGTGACCTGGATTATCGACCTCCGCCCGCCCCGCTCCATCGAGCGCTCCGGCGGACGCCTGCCTGGCGCGCGCGTGCTCCATGAATCCGAGGTCCGCGAGCACCTCCGCGACCTTCCGGCCGGCGCCCACCTCGTCTTCTACTGTTCTTGACCCAACGAAGCATCCAGCGCCGGTCTGGCGCTCCGACTTCAGAAAATGGGAATCCACAACGTCCGCCCGCTGCACGGGGGCTTCGAATCCTGGATCGCCAGGGGTTATCCTGTAGACAGCATTTGAGGGGAACTATGCGCCTACTGCCGCTTGTGTTGTTCACAGCCACCGGTGTCTTCGGCCAGGCAGTCCGCGTCGAAACGGATCCGTTTCCCACGGACCGCCTCACCGTATCCGACGACTCCCAGAAAACCGGCCGCCGCGTCGATCTGCCAATGCCCGATTGCGAAGGCCGGGCCAGCGATTGCGCCGAACTGGCCATGATCAACCAGTACGACGGCTTCAACGTCCAGGCGCGCATCAGCATCAAATTCAGCACCGCCATCGACCCCAACACGCTCCGCGATGGAGTCTTCTATCTCTGGCTGGATCCTGCCTGGCCGCGCGAGAACCTCGTGCGCCCGGCCGGCACGCTCACCCGCATCAATCGCGTGGTCTGGAATCCCGCCACACGCACCATGACTGCCAAACCCGACGACGTCCTGGAGCAGGGCCGCCGCTACGCCATCATCGTCACGGACGCGGTGAAGGACGAATCCGGCGCCGCCATTACAGCCGCCGACGACTTTCTCTCCTGCACCAGCAGTTTTGTTGAGGACCCCTACTGCGCCGCCCTGGGTGGCGCCGTGAAGCAGGCATCGCAACTCCTCCCCGAGCGCCAGATCGTCAGCGCCTCCGTCTTCACCACCATGACCGGAACGGCCGCGATGGAGTCCATCCGCGAAATAGCCCGTGACTTCCCGCTCAACGTGCAAATCGGCCCCACCTTCGACGCGCTCGAACTCCGCTCCTTCGTCACCGTCGCCCACGTACGCACCGAGGGCGAGCGCTTCCAGGAGATCCCCTTCCCCGCCCCAGTCCAGTTCCTCCCTGCTTTCGGCGTCGGCCGCCTCACCCTCGGCATGCTGGATTCGCCCCGCTTCCTCGATTGGGACATGATGATTCCCCACGGAACGCCGGCTGTGAAGTACACGGAGCAGATCGGCTTCCACGTCCTGCTGCCCTCCACACCCATGCCTCCCGGCGGCTACCCCGTCCTCCTGGCTGGGCACGGCCTCCGCGACAACCGCTTCGCCGGCCCTTCGGTGCTGGCGTACAGTTTCATGGGCCAGGGTTACGCCATCCTCGCCATCAATGCGATCGGCCACGGCTACGGGCCCGAAACCCACGTCCGCATCGGTACCGCCGCCGGAGTCCAGGAGCTTCCAGCCCCAGGACGCGCGGTGGATCTGAATAGCGACGGCCTCATCGAAAACGCCGAAGGCTGCATCCTGCTTTCACCTTCCGCGCCGGTTTCCATCCGCGATTGCGTCCGCCAGACCGCCGTGGATTGGATGACCGTCGTCCGCGCCATCCAGGCCGGCATCGATCTCGACGGCGACGGCCAGCGTGATCTCAGCCCGGAGAAAATGTCCTACTGGGGCCAGTCCCTCGGCGCCTTCTACGGCACGCTCTTCATGGCCATGGAACCGGCGGTCACCAACTCGATTCTCAACGTCGGCGGCGGCAGCGCCACAGAAACAGCGCGCCTCAGCGTTGGCCTGCGCCCCGCGCTGCAGCAGTTCCTGAATTCACGCCAGCCGTCCCTGCTCAACGCCCTGCCCGATTTCGACGAAGAGTACGTCGAGCGCGATCAGCCGTCGAAGGTACTCAGCGTACCCGGAGCCGCCGAACTCCAGGACGAATTCGAGCGCCTGGAATGGATCGAAGCCAGCGGCGCGCCCACCACCTACGCGCCCCACCTCACCACCGCGCCCCGTGACGGCATGCCATCGAAGAACATGCTGTTCCAATTCGCCATCGGTGACCAGACTATCCCGAACCCCTCCAATTCACTACTCTCCCGCGCCGCCGGAGCCCGGGAACGAACCGTCGTCTACCGCCACGACCTCGCCAGCAGCGACCTCCCCTGGCTGCCCGCCGACCCCCACGCCTACTTCGCGTTCCTGCTGGAACCCGGCGCCTTCAACATCGCCCACACCGTTCTCCAGCAGGCGGCCCAATTCAGCGCCGGCGGCGGAATCAGCGTTCCTGAGGTGAGCCCCCTAGTACCACAGTACTTCGAGATCCCGGCTATACTCCCAGAAGGTCCGAATTTCCGCAAACCCTGAAGCCCATGAACTCCGTCCCACTTACGGCCCTCCGTTGGGCGCCGCGCTTCGCGAGCCTGATCCTGGGTGGCGGGTTCGTGCTACTGCTGGCCGGGGAGATTCTATCGCCCCAGGGAATGCCACCCTCCAATCTGCGTGAATGGGCAGGCATTGTTCTTTGCGCCGGCGCCTGTCTAGCGCCGCTGTTGTGCTGGCGCTGGCAGTTCGAGGGCGCGGCGCTCTCGCTCGGCGCACTTGCAGCATTCGCCGCCATCGCCAGGATGAGCCGCTACGACGTGCTCGTGGTGATGGCTATGCCGGCCCTGCTTTTCCTGCTCGATTGGGTGATCCGCCGGACCGCGAGCCCCAACCCGTCACGGTAATTTGTAGCCCTTCCGCGCATACACCCGCGCCTCTGGATAAAGCTGCTTCGCCACCCCTTGCAGTTCGAGCTTCACCGTCCGGAACTCGCCGGAATCCCCCTTCGGCATGTTGTAGTAAATCGAATACCGGCTCCGCAGCCGCTCGATCATCTGCTGAAACGCCTCCCCCGGATTGTCCGCCCGCAGCGTATCGCCTCCCGTCTCCCCGGCCAGCCAGTCCGTAGTGATCGTCTTCTTCGTGCGCTTCGCTTCACCCGGATTCGGAATGATCACCGCGCTGACAATCACATCCGCCTCCAGCAGATTCTCGAGAGCGCGCGACTCGTCCACTTTGCCCTTCTGCCCGTAGTTGTCCGTGATGATCAACACCGCCCGCCGCCGCCCGCGCCCCGCCAGCTCCCGACCCTGCCGTTGGTGCACTAGCCCCGCCTCGTTCAAACCATCCCAGATCCGGGTCCAGCCCTCGAAGTCGCTCTCCAGCACATCCTGCTCCACTGTCCGCTGCGCCGCTTGCAGATCCTCCGTTAAGCCCGAGAGCAGCCGCGGCCGCGTCGCGAACGTCATCACCGCCACCCGGTCGCCTTCCCGCAGGTGCTGAAACGCAAGCTTGGTCGAGGCGGCCACACGCTCCACTGCCGGCTTCATGCTCCCGCTCACGTCGAAGAGCAGAATCACATCCAGCGGCTCTTCGTTGTGCGAGACGTGCGCCACCGGCTGCACCTTGCCGTTGTCCTTCACTAGAAAATGCTGAGCGACGAGCTGCGTTACCGGCCGCCCGCCGCTCAGCACTTCCACATCCACTCGAACTTGAGAAACGCCGGATTGAAACGTCGGCGTCTGCGCATGCATCGCTGCACACACCGCCAGGGCGAATAGGAGACGGCAAGGCATCTGAGGCAGAATACGAAGCCGCAGGCCGAGAGTTGCCCCGGACGCCTATTTTGTTACAAAGATCACGGCCTGTGCGATATTGTCGCGATGCGATCCCTCAACGGTGAGACCGTTCATGAGAACCGACGCCGCCCGCCGGTCCGGCGCCGCGCTGGTGGCCGCCATCATCTTGTCCTTCCCGCTGAGGTCGGTCATCACGGTCAGGATCCAGACGGTGTTTCCCGCCTCAGTGTGAATGACCTCCGTATCCACCGCATAACCGAGGATCGCGCCATCGGCCACCAGCTTGTCGTAGATCGGCTTCTGGTACTTCTCGAACGCCTGGGAAAACTCACCCATCTTGCCGGGCTTCACCTTCACGCTGTAGAGATTCGTGTACGGCAGCGAACCGGCCGGCGGCTTCTTCATATTGACAAACAGGTGCCGTACCAGCGTGTCGGAATGAAGGGCAGGATCGGTGGCCGCCATGACACCGGCCATCGCCTGGGGCGAAGCCTTCATCGCAGCGCCGATGGCCTCCTCCATCTTTCCGAACGCGGCGAAGCTTGGCACGTCGATCCAGAGAGCGGCATTTGGTGCGCCTGGCTGATGGAACAGATCGACATCGACCCCGTAGCCTTCGATCGTCCCATCCTTCAGCAGCTTCTCACCGACAGGCGTGAGGACCTTCTTGAGATTCTCGACGAAGGCGGCTGCCCCGTCCGGCTTCACCTTGAAAAGGGCCACCGACGTGTAACCCGAGTTCTCTTGAGCAAGCACTGGACACGCTGCGGCAACCAGAAACACCATGGCTAAGCGTATGTTGCGTAAGTACATCCCAGAGTCGCCTCCATGCGACAGGGTATTATGCACTCACTGCCTCTCTCAGCACAACTGCAATCGTCAAGATCGCTCTATCGAGGCTTCAACACGGCGTAGACCAGGGAAGCGAACTGCCCAATGTCGAGCTGAGTGTCCACATCAACGCCAGACCGAACCGCCCGCCCCAGCCAGACCAGCACGTCGGATGCACGAAGCGGCGCCTC
>CAYVDY010000263.1:0-9282 GCA_964450255.1 uncultured Candidatus Solibacter sp.
GGTCGCCGGGGGGCAGGACATTGAGGCCGCCGCCAAGTCCGGCGCCAAGGAGATCCAGCTACAGGCCGGCGCCATCCTCACCCCTTCGGCGCGCGACGCGATTTCCGAGCACAATCTCACGATCAAGAACGGTCCCGGTACCGGCGGCGGCGCCCAGTCCAACGAGTGGGAGCGCCTCTTCAACTCTCCCGAAGCTGAAGCCGTCAAGGCCGAGATCGTCGCCGTGGGCAAGAAGCTCTGGCAGCGCCAGTACGTGGACGGCAACGGCGGCAACATCTCTCACCGCCTCACGGCCGACGCGGTCATCTGCACGCCCACGCTGTGCAGCAAGGCCGACATGCGCGTCGAGGATCTCTGCATGGTCGATCTCACCGGAAAGCAGCTCGCCGGCGGCCGCCCGCGCACCAGCGAGATCCTGATGCACCTGGAGATCTACAAGGCCGTTCCAGAGGCCAAGGGCATCGTCCACTGCCATCCGGCCCACGCCACCGCCTACGCCATCACCGGCCGCGTCCCGCCCACCTGCATCATCCCCGAATTCGAAGTCTTCGTGGGCAAGGTGGCCATCTCACCGTACGAGACGCCAGGAACCCAGAAGTTCGCTGAAACCGTCGTCCCCTTCGCCAAGAATCACAACACCATCCTGCTCTCCAACCACGGCATCGTCTGCTGGGCAGACACCGTCACCCACGCCGAGTGGTTCGTGGAAGTGGTGGATACGTACTGCTGGACTCTGATGCTGGCCAACCAGCTCGGCACGCCCATCACGCACATCAAGGACGACAAGGCCGCCGACCTCGTCGCCATCAAGCAGAGGCTCGGCCTGCCCGACGCCCGTCTCGATCCCAGCCTCAAGGAATGCCAGCTCTGCGATATTCCCGAGCACCCCGGCACCATCGCCCTGAAGCCGCCACCCTACTCCGGCGGCGCGCCGTCCATCTCCGCCAGTGACGACGTTGAGGCCATTGTCCAATCCGTCACTGACGCCGTGCTCGCCAAGCTCAAGGGCAAAATGGGCTGATGAAGGCCACGGCCCGGCACCTGCGCATCCGGGAACTCCTCGAATCGCAGGAGTTCGTCGATCAGGACGCCCTTTGTGCCGAGCTGCATACGTCCGAATCGTCCATCCGCCGCGACCTCATCACGCTGGAGTCCGAAGGACTGCTGAAGCGTGTCTACGGCGGCGCCATGGCCATGCAACCGCGGAACTCGGCGCTGGATTTCGACTGGCAATCCGCCCGCATGGCGCAGGAGAAGCGCCGTATTGCCGCTCTCGCCGCCACTCTCATCGAGAATAACCAGACCGTCCTGCTGGATGGCGGCTCCACTGTCGCTGCGGTCGCCGCCGCACTGCTCGGCCGGTCCCTCCACGTGATGACCAACTCGCTCGCCATCGCCGAGGTCTTCCGCGACGCCCGCCAGATCGAGGTCACTCTCACCGGCGGCTACGTCTATCCCCGCCTGCGCGCGCTGCTTGGCCCGCTCTGCGAGCAGATGATTGCCAGCGTCACTGCCGACGTCCTCGTCATGGGCATCGGAGGCATCACGGCGGCCGGCTTCAGCAATAGCAATACTCTGGTGGTCGGCCCGGAACGAAAGATGATCGAGGCCGCCCGCAAGGTGATCGTCGTCGCCGATCACACCAAGTTCGGGCACGCCGCCGTGACGCACCTGGCACCGCTGGAAGTCGCCGATGTCGTGATCTCCAACGCAGAACTGGCGCAGGAGTATCAAACTCTCCTGCGCCAGCACGGCGTTCAACTTCTGCTTGCCTGAGCTCTATTCGTCGACCATCAATTGCAGTTCCTCAATCCGGGGAGCGTCCGTCGCCTCCAGGATCATCAGCCGGAACGTGCGCGCCGTCACGGCGTCGAAAGACTTGCTGAACGCCCGCCCGATTCGCGTGCCCTCCAGCGCAGTCTTCCATTGATCGCCGTCCTTGTACTCCAACCGGAAGTTGCGCGTGAATGCCTGCGTTTCCCAACCTTCCACCATGTTCACGTGTCCGATCCGCGCCGGCTGATCGAAAGTGACTTCCAACCAGCCCGACTTCTGGCCCTTCGCCGCCTGCCAGTGAGTCTCGTAGCTGCCGTCGAACGCCTTCGCGGACCCGACATCCGGCCCGCCCGATGAGGAAGCCGCGCCGGCCTTGCCCATCGAGGGCACCGGGACCGCCGCCGGCTCGCCTTCAATCTGCATCGCAATCACGCTGTTGATCGCGTCCGGCGCGGCGGCCGGCAGCTTCAGTTCAATGCGTTCACCCACGACCTTCGCCGGCACTTTTACCTTCGGATTCGACAGCAGGTACGCCGTCTTCACCTGGTTCTTCAGCGGCACCCGCAACACGCCGTCCTTCGGCCAGTTGAAGACATGCAGGTACAGCATCTGTCCCTTGCGCGTCGCCCTTCCCCACTTCAGGTACGAGAACGGTCCGGCGCTGGTGCCGTAGATCGATTCGCCATTCACTTTCATCCACTTGCCCATCGCCTCCAGGCGCTCCACGCTGGGCTGCGGAATCAGGCCTTCCTGAGTGGGCCCGACGTTCAGGAGAAAGTTGCCGCCTTTGCTGGCGATGTCGGCCGTCTTCTGGATCAGGTCTTCCGCGCTCTTCCAGTTGTTGTCGTAGCTCTTGAAGCCCCACGTGTCGTTCATCGTCATGCAGACTTCGAAGTCCTTACCGGGAATGCCCGTCGCGGGGATGAACTGCTCCGGCGTGCTCATGTCGCCCTCGACGCCGCCGCCCAGCCGGTTGTTCAGAATCAGGTGCGGCTGCAGCTTCAGCAGCGGCAGGAACTTCGCCGCGCGCTCCTTGGTCATATCGGTGGGCGTGTCCCACCACAGCTCGACGATGGGCCCGTACTTGGTGAGAATTTCTTTCACCTGCGGCACGGCGATCTTGTCGATGTACTCATCCATGCTGCCCGCCTGCGCCTTGTCCCATTGCCCGCCGCGCATCGCCGCGCCGCCGGGGTGATACCAATCCTGAGCCTGCGAGTAGTAGAGGCCCAGCTTCATGCCGTGCTTCTTGCAGGCCGCGGCCAGTTCCGCGATGACGTCCCGTTTGAAAGGAGTGGCATCCACGATGTTGTACGAACTCGCGTTCGACTTGAACATCGCGAACCCGTCGTGGTGCTTGCTGGTGATCACGATGTACTTCATGCCTGCCGCCTGGGCGAGTTTCACCCAGCTCTCCGCATCGAATTTGACCGGGTTGAACTGCTTGGCGTACTCCGCGTAGCGGGCCACCGGGATCTTCCCGTTGAGCATGATCCACTCGCCGATCGAAGGGATCTGCTTGCCGTCGTAGGTGCCCGCCGGCACCGAGTAGACGCCCCAGTGGATGAACATCCCGAACCGCGCCTCGCGCCACCACTTCATTCGCGCATCGCGCTGCTGTTTGCTTTCCGCCGGCGCCGTCTGAGCGTGTGCCACCGGCATCACCCCTGCCGCCAGCACCATCGCCATCGCGGCGCTTGTAATCCACCGGGTTGTCTGATTTGTCATGCGACCGGATACTATCAGATTCGATCAAAACCAGTCAACTCGACAACAACCAAGCAAGGCGATCTGCTACGCTGGTGCACGCATGGCGTGGTTTCGCAGGATCATCTCCCCCGGCGGGCTCACTGCGGCACTGGCACTGATCCCACCGTTGATCCTGGCAGGCCTGGTGGCCGGTTACGCGGTGGACGTTCCGTACTTTGACCAGTGGTCCTTCTCGTATCTCAGCGCCCACTACCTCACCGGTGGCCGGGATCTAAGCCTGCTTCTCGCCCAGCACACCGAGGCCCGCATGTTGTTCCCCGCCTTGCTGAACCTGGCCTGCCAGTATCTGGCCAACGGGGATCTTCGGGCCTGCGCCGTCGCCGCCCTTCTGCTGGCCGCGTTGTCCCTCTACAACATCCACAGGCTGGCCGCCCGGACATTGCCCGGTTCGGCGGGAACCCGATTGGCGGTTACAGTCCTCGCCAGCATGATGATCTTCAGTCCCGTGCAGTGGGAGAACTGGCTGTGGAGCAACCAACTCGCGCTGTTCTTTCCGGTTGCCTGTCTAACCAGTGCCATCAGCATCGCCTACTCGGAACTTCGTATTGGGCCGAAGATTGGAATCGCTGCCGCGCTAGCATTTGTGGCAACGTTTTCTTTCCCCAACGGAATTCTCTGTTGGGTGGTTCTTCCTTTGCTCCTGGTTGGGCAGCCCTCCACGGGCAAAGGAAAGCTGCTGGCGATGGCAGCATGGCTGGCGGCGGCGGCAGGATCGCTCTGGCTATTCTTTAGTGGCTACCAGACCATGGCGGGGCACGCCGCCTGGCAGGACTCCTTTCAAAAGCCGCTGATTCTGCTGTTCTCCTTCATGGGGTTCCTAGGCGCACCCCTTTCCTCCGGAGGCGAAATCTGGCTCTACCGCTCCGGCCGGTTGGTCAGCCTGGGGCTGTTGTCCCTGCTGAGCGCCGCCTGTGTCGCACTATGGCTGAGCCGGAGCCGCGCCCTGTTGGCGCGGTCGGCGGGATGGCTGGCGCTGTGTGCATTTGTGCTGGGTTCGGCGGCGGTCACCGCGATGGGCCGCTCCACCATGGGTTCCGTGTTCCTTCACGACTCTCGATACACCAGCTTCTCGGTGTGCCTGGTGATCGGCTTGGCGGGCTTGTTGGCGGTGGTCACTTCTGAGTGGACCGGAACCCGCCGCGGCGTTGCCGTACTGACGGGCGGGGCGCTATTCACAGTGATTCTGGGCCTGCACCTATCAGCTTCGATGCAAGCTCTGCCACCGATGCGCGAATGGCGCACGGCGCGCCTGCAATCCAAGGCATGCCTTGTGCTTATCAACGCTGTGGATTCACCGTGCACCGCCACGAAACTCGGCCCAGCCGCCACCCATGTGCGAGCCGTCGCCGGAACGCTGAACAACCTGCACCTGCTGACACCGGCGCCGCTCCCCACCGCCCAACTGCCGGCGAACCTGATCGCCGCGGCGCCGCTGGATGCCGTGCGGGGCAAGTTCGTCAGTCTCAGGCGTCTCGCCGATGGGAGCTGGATCGCCACCGGCTATGCCGTTCTACCCGGCCGCGAGGAACCTGCGGACGGCGTGGTGATCACCTACGACGATGTGAAGGGTGAGCGGCAGATAGCAGGACTGGCGGATACGCCGACGCGAATCGACGGCAGTGAGCTTCGTTCCGCCTGGACGAAGTGGTTCGTCCTGCCAGATGGAGCCACGCTCGTGCGGGCATTCGCCTACGACGCCCTGGCTGGAAGGTTCTATCCGCTCACTCCGGCGCAGACAGCGGCCGGCACGGAAGTCTCCCCAGTTCGGTTCGGCACCGAGAACAACGGCGCCTTCGACCGGATCGGCCGTGGCTTCGCGAACATTCCGGATCCGGGCGAGCCCATGATGGCATTCGGCTGGGCCTTTCTCCGGGATCAAGCCAGGGTCCCGGACGCCATCCTCGTCACTTGTGGGGAAGAGCAGAGAATTGTGGGCTCGGGCGAGGCTCACATGGCGCGAGCTGACGTAGTCCGGGCGTTCGGGAACGACCCGCGAACGCTCCACTCCGGCTTCGGTGCTCTCATCGACGAAAAACGGTTGCCAGCCGGCGGGTGTCCACTCAGAGCTTGGGGCTATGACGCCACCCGGCATGCGGCTCAGCCCCTGGAGCACACACAGGACAGCCGGCAACTCGCGCCGCGTTAACGCGTGGCAGTTACGCCACTACGCACTCTACGCCCTGCCGCGCGAGCATCTCCCGGTACTCCGCGTCGAGAGCGGAATCGGTGACGATCACATCCACCTCGGAAAGCGGCGCCACCGGCACGATCCGGTCCCGGCCGAACTTCGTGTGATCCGCCACGATGATCACGCGCCGCGATACCTTCAGCATCTTCCGCAGCGAATCCACAATCAGGGCGTTGGAGTCGCTCAGCCCCTTTTCGCTGATGCCGCCGATTCCCATGATCAACAGGTCGCACGACACAGAGCCGAGCGTGTGCTCGCAGATGGGGCCAAGCTGCACCCCGAGCCGCGGGTAGAGATAGCCGCCCGTTAGAGTGACATCCACATGTTTGCAGTCCCAAAACACCTGGGCAATCGGAATGGAATTCGTCACCACATGCACGTTGCGGCTGAACAGATTCCGAGCCGCCTCCACGGCCGTGGAACCGCCCCCGAGGATCACGGTCTGCCCGTCTTCCACCAATTTTGCTGCCGCCCGCCCGATGCGCATCTTCTCTTCCCGGCACGACGTCGTCGCCTGCCCGAAATCCAGCGTGTCGTCGCCTGTCAGCAGTGAAAGCGCGCCGCCGTGCACCCGCCGGATCAACCCGTTTGTCTCCAACAGGTTGAGATCCCGCCGTACGGTCGCCTCGGAGGCGTCCACAATCTGGCAAAGATCCTCCAGCGCCGCAAACTCCTGCGTCGCAAACAGATCGCGTAGTCTCTTGTGTCGTTCGGCGGCTTTCATCACACCCCCACCACTAAAAAGGGCGGTCCGGCCTGGTTGGCCGAACCGCCCTTTCGATTCCTAGTACATCAGGCTTAACCGTGGATCTTCTTGAAGTTTGCCAGGCACTTCTCGGCCACTTCGTACGGCGGCAGATCGTAGCCTTCCTGCTCGACCAGATAGAACTCAATGCCGCCCTTCTTCTCGGCGGCCTTGAAGATCTCTTTCCAGGGCGAAGCGCCTTCGCCGAGCAGCACCTTGTAGCCTTTTTCCTTCGAATAGTCTTTGCAGTGGATGCAGTTGATGCGGCCCGGATTCGACTTGATCCACTCTACCGGGTCCACGCCCGCTTCGATGGTCGTACCGATGTCGAGTTGCAGCATCACGTGCTTGGGCGTGCCCTTTGCCAGGATGTCCATCGGCCGCTGGCCATCCACCGGCTTCCATTCCGTCGCATGGTTGTGGAACCCGACCTTCAAGCCGGCGCCCTTCACCTTCTCGGCCGAAGTGGAGAGAGTGTCCGCAACCTTTTTCCAGCCATCCGCACCAACAACGCGCCCAGCGCTCGCCATCACGATGTACTGGCTGCCCAGGATGTTGTTCAGTTCGATCGCCTTCGAGATCTTCGCGTCGGTGAACGAATCCGATCCGTTGTGGGTGGAGTAGCACTTGATCTTCAGATCGTCCATCAGCTTGCGCATTTCCTTGGCCTGGTCGATCGTCCAGGACATGTACGGCCCGTAGAATTCGACGCCGTCGTAACCCATCTTCGCGACGGCCTTCACGGGCTCAAAGATGTTTTTGGCCATCTCGGTGCGCACCGAGTACATTTCGATACCAACAGGGATCTTCTTCTTGCCGAACACCGAAGGGGCCAGCGCGGCCGCTCCGGCCGCGGCGAAGAACGAGCGGCGGGAAAGTGAGGAATTCAGGCTCATGATGAAATGAAGATATCACAAGCTGATACCTGTCACCTTTCTACCGGACCTGCATCTCCGAAATCGGAGCCCTCTGCATGCCCAGTGATCTCAGCGCCTTAAGCCGCCGCGACTGGCTGAAAACCATCCCAGCCACCGCGGCTACAGCGTCCGCCGCGTCCGCCGCACCCGCCACTCCCGGCCGGCGGGGCGGAAAGCCCGCGCTCCAGATCGCCACCAACTGCGAGATGTGCTTTTGGCGCTGCGGCGCGCTCGCCAAGATCCAGGACGGCCAGGTAACGCGGATCGAAGGCAACCCATCCCACCCCCTCACCCAAGGCCGCCTTTGCGCCCGGGGCAACGCCGGCCACCAGACTCTATACGATCCCGACCGCCTGAAGAAGCCCCAACTCCGCACCGGCGCCCGTGGCGAAGGCCGCTTCCGCGACGTCTCCTGGACGGAAGCGCTCGATTACCTCGCCGCCCGGCTCACCGATCTCAAGCAGAAGTACGGCCCCGAATCCGTCGCCTTCCTCCCCCACGGCGTTGGCTCCGGCTTCTTCGGCACGCTGATGAAGGCCTACGGCACGCCCAACTCGGCCGAACCGGCCTTTGCGCAGTGCCGCGGTCCGCGTGAAGTCGGCTATGCCCTCACCTTTGGCCGCGGCGTCGGCTCGCCGGAACCCCTCGACCTGGAAGACTCCAAGTGCGTCGTGCTCATCGGATCACATCTCGGGGAGAACGTCTTCACCAGCCAGATCACCCAGTTCGCCGACGGACTCGCCCGCGGGTCCAAGTTGATCGTCGTCGATCCGCGCTTCTCCACCGCCGCCGCCAAAGCCGACCACTGGCTGCCTATCCGCCCCGGCACCGACATCGCGCTCCTGCTGGCCTGGATGCACGTCATCCTCAGCGAAAACCTTGAGGACAAAGACTATCTGGCGCAGCACGCCAGCGGCCTGGCGGAGCTCCGCGCACATCTCCGCGAGTTCACCCCGGAGTGGGCGTCGAAGGAAACGGAGCTCCCGGCCGGCCAGATCCGCGAAACCGCCCGGCTGATGGCCGCCGCCAAACCGGCGGTCGTCGTCCATCCCGGCCGTCACGTCACGTGGTATGGCGACGATACGCAGCGCGCCCGGGCCATGGCGATCCTCACCGCGCTGCTGGGCGCCTGGGGCCGCAAAGGAGGTATCCTTCTTCCCACACCAGTCGCCCGCGGCGGCTTCCAGCTCCCGCCCTTCCCCCACTCCGCCCGCGGCCGCGCCGATGGCGCCGGTGATCGCTACCCCCTGGCCAGCGAAGAGCTCGGCGTCACCAACGGCATCGTCGATGCCACCCTCACCGGCAAGCCCTACCCGCTCAAAGGCTGGATCGTCTACGGCCAGAATGTCCTGGAGTCCATCCCACAACGCGAGAAGACGCTGGCCGCCATCGATAAGCTCGATCTCCTCGTCGTGGTCGATATCCTGCCCGTCGAACAGACGCGCTACGCCGATCTCCTTTTGCCCGAATCCACCTACCTGGAACGCTACGACGCGCCCCACATCGTCGAAACCGCGCGCCGCCCCTTCATCGCCGTGCGCCAGCCCGCGGTCGAGCCGCAACACGAGACCCGCCCCGGCTGGTGGATCGCCAAACAGATGGCCGCGCGCCTCGGCCTGGAAGCCTGGTTCCCCTGGCAGACCCCCGACGACCATCTCGCGAAGATCGTCGAGCCCATGGGCATTAGCGTCTCCGAGCTGAAAGCGCGCGGCGCGATGGCCTTCCCCGGCCGCCCCTACATTGAAGACCGCATCCCCGCCGATGGGCCCCACTTCCCCACGGAGTCCGGCAAAATCGAGCTCTTCTCTCAAACGCTCAGGGACCTCGGCCACGCGCCCATACCCACCTACACCCCGCCGCAGGACCCGCCGCCCGCCGAACGTCTC